>CAYOYQ010000256.1:0-3445 GCA_964408215.1 uncultured Eubacteriales bacterium | reverse complement strand
CCGTTCTCGATCGCAAACTTGGCCGTGGCCCGCATCTCGTCGAGCGATTCCGTGTTGAGGCCGGTCGAGGAGGCGAGGTCGGCGTAGGGCTCGAGCAGCCAGGCTCCGTGGGCGCCGAGCGCGCCGTCGATCAGGCGCTTGATCGTCCGGACGGTCAGGTGGTTGGCGGCCGCGCCGATCATCCGGTAGGCCGGGCCCCGTTCGGCCAGGGCTTCGCTTCCGGCGCTGAGCATGACGTAGAGGCGGACGGGGAGGGCGCCTTCCTCGGCCATCTTCTTATAGACGTCGACCGTGCCGAAGCCCTGCCCGGCGTCGTGGAACGTCGTGACGCCGTGGACGAGGCACTCGCGGGCGGCGAGGGCGGCCAGGCGGCGGGTCTGGGTGGCCGCCTCCTCGGGCGTGAAGTGCCCGCTCTCGCCGCGGAGGAGGCCCTGGGCGGTCTCGATGAAGGCGCCGATCGGCCTCCCTGCAGCGTCACGGACGATCTTGCCGCCTTCGGGGTCGGCCGTGGCCGCCGTGATCTTGGCGAGCTCCATGGCCTTGGCGTTGACCAGGCACGAATGGCCGCTGGCATGGGTGAGCACGACCGGGTTCGCGGGCGTGACCTTGCTCAGGGCGTCATGGTAGGGCAGGCCCTCGATGTTGGGATCCGGCGCCCGGTCCCACTTGTCCTGGTGCCAGCCCCGGCCGCGGATCCATTCCCCGGGCTTGGCCGTCTTGGCCGCCTCTGCGACGAGGGCCACGATCTCGTCCCACGAGCGGGCCTTGGTCAGGTCGAGGATGGTCAGGGATTGCCCGAGGCCGGTGAAGTGGCCGTGGCTTTCGATGAGGCCCGGGATGGTGAGTGCGCCGCCGAGGTCGACGATCTCCGTCGCGTCGCCGACATAGGACGTGTAGCCCTTGGGCTCGGAGCCGAGCGCGGCAATGCGGTCGCCCCGGACGGCGAGCCAGGCCGCGGCGGGGACCCGGTCGTCGACGGTGACGATCTTCCCGTTGATGAGGATGAGGTCGGCCGGTTCGACCGTCTGCCGGACCCGGCGATTGACGACGAACAGGACCGTAAACACGGCGATGATGACGACGAGGAATCCCAATCGGCGGTTTCTCGCGGCCATGGTCTTTCCCTCCGGAACTGTGCGATGCTACCCCTCAAATTATACCTGCCCGGCGGGACTGTCAATCCGGGGTTGCGCGGGGCCCCCGTCCCCGCATAAGATAGCGCCATGACCAACCATGACACCGCTCCGGGGTTGCGCCGGGTCCTCGGCGTCGGCAGCATCACCGCCATCGTCGTCGGCACCATGATCGGCTCGGGCATCTTCATCGTCCCGGCCACCGTGGCCTCCGGGGTGAAGGCGCCGCTGGTCATGCTGGCCGTCTGGATCGCGGGCGGCATCGCCTGCATGTTCGGGGCCCTGGCCCTGGCCGAGCTGGCCGCGGCCTTCTCCGAGACCGGCGGGATCTACGTCTACCTGCGCGAAGCCTACGGGCCGCTGGTGGGCTTCCTGTTCGGCTGGGCCCTGCTCCTCGTCATCGATTCGGGGACGATCGCGACGCTGTCCCTCGCCTTCGCCACGAAATATCTGCCCTACTTCCTGCCGCTCTCGGCGGCCGGCCAGAAGGCGGCGGCCATCGTCTTCATCGCTTTTCTCGTCGGGATCAACACGATCGGGGTCGAGCGAGGCGCTTTCCTCCAGAACTTCCTGACGGTGATCAAGTTCGCCGCCCTTTCGGGCATCATCGTCTCCGTCCTCCTTTTCGCCCGGGGCAGCTGGGGCCACCTCGTGGCGCCCAAGCCGTCCGGCCTCGGCGGGGATTTCGTCGGGCAGTTCGGCCTGGCTTTGGTCGCGGCGCTCTGGGCCTACAAAGGGTTCGAGATCTCGACCTTCAACGCCGGCGAGACCCGGAACCCTTCGCGGACGATCCCTCTCGGCCTCATCGCCGGCTGCGGCGTGGTCACGGTCCTCTACATCGTGACAAATATCGCCTATCTCTACGCCGTGCCCTCGGTCGAGATGGCCGGGTCGGACCGGATCGCGGCCGACGCGATGAACCTGGCGGTCGGCCCGGTCGGCGCCTCGATCGTCTCCCTGATCATCCTGTTCTCGATCCTCGGCGCGGCCAACGGCCACGTCCTGACCGGCCCGCGGGTCTATTACGCCATGGCCAGGGACGGGCTCTTCTTCCGCAAGATGGCCGAGGTCCACCCGAAGTTCCGGACGCCGCACGTCTCGATCCTCGTCGTCGGCCTGTGGAGCATCGTGCTGAGCCTCGGGCCGGGCGGGAAGTTCGAGGAGCTGCTGAAGTTCGCCGTCTTCGGGGCCTGGATCTTCCTGGGGCTGGCCGTGCTCGGCGTCTTCATCCTGCGGAAGAAACGGCCCGATCTCGCGCGGCCGTACCGGACCTGGGGCTATCCTGTGACGCCGGCGATCTTCATCCTGGCGGCGTTGTTCATCCTCGTCAACACGATCGTCAAGAGCTTCTGGAACTCCTTCGCCAGCCTGGGCCTCATCGCCCTGGGCATCCCGGCCTACCTCTACTGGCATAAAAAAAGGGACGGCCGGGCGGCCGTCCCTCGTTCTTCGGTCTAAAGCGCGGTTTACTTCTTTTTGCGGATGTAAATGTTGCCGCTGAAGGTGTTGAACGAGATCTCCCTGCCGCCGCCGTTGACGACCCCCAGCAGGGACTTGTCGAAGGTGATGCGGTACTTGCCCGCCTCGGTCTTTTCGGCCCCCTCGGTCCGCGACGCCTGACGGGTCATGTCCATGTCGAAGTCGGTGTAGATCTCGCCCTGGTCGCTCTTCATCTTGATGTTGGCCTTGACATCGGCCGGCAGGGTGACGTCGATGTCGCCGGTCATCGAGCTGAACGACAGCGGCTTGTCGCCGGCGATGCGGGCGAGGGCGGCGTCGATATTGCCGTTGACCGTATGGACGAGCGTGTTGCCGGCGACGTTCCGCAGGGTCACCGGCCCGTTGATGTTGTTGATCTCGATCTCGCCGCCGACCCCCTCGATGACGATGGCGCCGTCCATGGACGAGCTGATCTCGAGCGAGGTCGCGGCGGGCACCTGGATCGTGAGGTCGGTCGCCGCTTTCCAGGAGTCGGTCCGGACCTGGACGACATTCGCCTCTTCCTCGATCTCGAGGCCCGAGGACGATCCGGAGAGCTGCTTCATGCCGGCGATCTTCTTCTGCTTTTCCTCCTGGCGTTTCTTTTCGTCCGGGAGGTACTGGCTGTAGATGTCGGCGGCCCTGGCGTAGCCCGTGATCTTCTTGGCCAGCGCTTCCTGGTCGGCCAGGGTCTTGGCCAGCTGCTCCTCGTGCTGCCGCTCCATCTGGGCCTGGGCCCTTTCGAGCTCCCGTTGCTGCTCCCGCGTCAGCTCTCCAGCCCGTGCCTTCGGCGCCGGAGACGGCTGGCCCGGGGGGGCAGGGGTCGCCGCAAC
>CAYOYQ010000255.1:0-3465 GCA_964408215.1 uncultured Eubacteriales bacterium | reverse complement strand
AGGGGAAGCCGCCCGGAAGGCCGTTCCGTGAAATCCGGTCATTTCGGACCGTTTTAAGGTCCTTTTTTGCCTCGCCGAACAGTGTTGAATGTTTTTTCCGGAAACTCCCGGATTTGTCTTGATTTGTCCTTGTGATGTGTGTTATAATAGACATTGGTCGTTGGGGGGGGCCAAAAAAATCCAAATAAATGTAAGTTGTTGATTTCTGCCTTTGCCGTTTCGGGCCTTCCTCTCGCCCTCCAAATTGCAGCCGTTCCCGGGGCTCCGCCGTTTTAGCCGGTGAGCTTTTAAGAAGGGGTCAGACCCTAAATTTTTCAATTTTCTCAGTTACGAGCTTAGGATTGCCGGCGCCTATCATCTAAACACGAAAATTGAAAAATTGGGGGTTTGACCCCTTCCTTTCTTTTATCTAAAATAAGCGCGGCTTTATGAGAAGGGAAGTCCGTTATAGGCGGACACAGCCCCCGCTACTGTAACCGGGGACGAATCCCGAGGGACGCCACGGCCGCCAGGCCGGAAGGCTCGGGAGGAGGACGATCCGGGAGTCAGGAGACCTTCCAACAAGCCCGGTCGCTCGGTCTTCGGGAGGAAGACGGGACCAGAAAAGCGGCGGGGGCGGCGCGGAGCTCCTGCCATGATCAGACGATCGGCGACCCTGGCGGCCCCTCTGGCCGCGGTCATCCTCATCCCCCTCGGGCTTCGCGCGGACGACCCCCAGGACCCGAACGTCCCGCGGCCCAAGCACGACGTCGTCGTGACCGCGACGCGCCTCGAGACCCCGGAACGGAAAGTCGGAAGCTCGCTCGCCGTCGTCACCGGCGACGAGCTCGTTCGCACGGGCGAGCCCTTCGTCCTCGACGCGCTCCGGGCCGTGCTCGGTCTCGTCACTTCGCAGAACGGCGGGCCGGGGGCCGCGGCCGCCGTGTCCATCCGCGGCGCCGGGAGCGAGCACACGCTCTTCCTCCTCGACGGCCTCGAGCTCAACGATCCGATCAATCCGGCCCGCTCCTTCGACCTGGCCCACCTCCCCCTCAGCGAGGTCGAGCGGATCGAGGTCCTCCGTGGTCCGCAAGGGCTCCTCTACGGCTCGGACGCCCTCGGCGGCGTCGTCAACATCATCACCCGCACGGGCCGCGGCCGGCCGCGTTTCGCCCTGGCTTCATCGGCCGATACGCTCGGCACGCTCTCCGCCGACGCCTCACTCGCGGGCTCGAGCGAGCGGGCCGAATACTCGCTCGCCCTCTTCCACGAGCGCACGCCCGGCATCTCCGCGGCCTCGTCCGCTTATCCCGGCAACGTCGAAAAGGACGGCTATCGCCATCTCAGCTTGTCCGGCCGGTTCGGCTACACGTTCGGGTCGGCCACCAGCCTGACCCTGTTCGTCCGCGGCGTCGCCGCCCGGAGCGAGCTCGACAGCTTCGGCGGCCCCGGCGGGGACGACCCCAACAGCCGGCAGGACTATGGGACGCTTCACGCCCGGGCCCAGCTCCGGGACCTCGCCCGCGGCGGCCGCTGGGAGCGCGTCCTGAACCTCTCCTGGCTCGGCGCCCGTCGCGACCATCTCAATCCCGTCGACGAAACGCACCCCGAGGACCGCGAGGAGGGCGCCTACCGGAGCGATCTCTTCAAGCTCGACTGGCAGAACAACCTCTTCCTCGCCCCGACGCACACCCTCACCGCCGGCCTCGAGCTCGAGGAGGAGCGCGGTCGGTCCGACTACACGGCCGAAGGGGCCTGGGGCGTCTCCGAATCGAGCTTCCCGTCGGAGCGGGCCGGCTCCGCGGGAATCTATCTCCTCGACCACTGGGAAGCGGGCGACCGTTTCTTCGTCACGGCCGGCGTCCGGGCCGAGACCCACAGGCTGGCCGGCGGGGCCGTGACCTTCCGCGTCGCCCCGGCCTATCTCATCGCCGTGACCGGCACCCGTCTCAAAGCGTCGCTCGGGACGGGCTTCAAATCGCCCTCGCTCTACCAGCTCTTCGCCCCCTCGACCTCTTGGGGCCCCGTCGGCAATCCCGAGCTGCGGCCGGAGCGGGCGACCGGCTTCGACGCGGGGATCGAGCAGCGCCTGGCCGGCGGAAGGCTCATCCTCGGAGTGACCTGGTTCGAGAACCGCCTGCGCGACCTCGTCGACTTCGACTACCAGTCCGGCTATGTCAACATCGGGCGGGCCCGCCTCGAGGGCCTCGAGGCCTCGGCCGAGCTCCGTCCCACGGAAGGGCTCCGCTTCGCCGCGGCCTACACCCGCCTTTCGGCCCGCGACCTCGACGCCGGGACGGACCTCCTGCGCCGGCCGCGGAACAAGCTCTCGGGCGAGGCCTCCGCCCGCCTCTTCGGCCGCTTCGACCTCGCCGCGAGGGTCCTCTGGGTCGGCCGCCGGCCCGACCGGGACTTCAGCGCGGTGCCCTACGCGACCGTCACCCTCCCCGGCTACGTCCTCCTCGACGCCGTCCTCACGGCCTCGCTCGGCTCCGGCCTCGAGCTCTTCCTCCGGGCCGACAACCTCCTCGGCACGCGTTACGAAACGGTTTGGGGCTACGGCTCACCCGGCCGCGCCCTCCGCACCGGCCTCCGCCTCGCCCTTTAGGAAAATTGGCATCTGTCGTGAGGCGGCGAGGGAATTTGTTCTCTTGAAAACGGCGGGGGCATGCGGGAGAATGGAGGCCCTATGGACCTTGTGAGCCTCGACAAGATCTTCAAGCCGCAGCGGATCGCCATCCTCGGCCTCAGCCCGAACCCGAAGAGCGTCAGCGCCAAGATCCTGGCCAACCTCGTCGGCGGCGGCTTCCGCGGCGTCGTTTTCCCGGTCAGCCCGTCGCTCGAGGCCGTCATGGGCATCCCCTGCTTCCCCAACGTCGCCGCCCTGCCCAAAACGCCCGACCTCGGCATCATCGCCGCCCCCGCGGCCCAGGTCCCGGGGCTCGTCCGCGAATGCGGCGAGGCCGGCGTCCGCGGCCTCATCATCGTCTCCTCGGGCTTCCGCGAGACCGGCCCGGCCGGCCTGGCGCTCGAGTGCGCGGTCCTCGCCGAAGCGCGGCGCTTCGAGGGCCTGCGCCTCCTCGGCCCGAACTGCCTGGGGATCATCTCGCCGGCCCGCTCGCTCAACGCCAGCTTCGCCGGGGCGATGCCCAAGCCCGGCCACGTCGCCTTCGTCTCCCAGTCGGGGGCCCTATGCACCTCCGTTCTCGACTGGGCCGTCGAGGAGAAGCTCGGCTTCTCGCACTTCGTCTCGACCGGCAACATGCTCGACATCGACTTCGGCGACCTCATCGACTACCTGGGCGAGGACGAGGAGACCAGGTCCATCATCCTCTACATCGAATCGATCGGCGACGCCCGCAAGTTCATGACCGCGGCCCGGGCCTTCGCCCGGATGAAGCCGATCATCGCCTACAAGGCCGGCCGCTTCCCCGAATCGGCCGCCGCGGCCGCCTCGCACACGGGCGCCCTGGCCGGCGAGGACGC
>CAYOYQ010000254.1:0-3481 GCA_964408215.1 uncultured Eubacteriales bacterium | reverse complement strand
TGCGGATCCTCTCCTCGACGAGCGGCGGCGGCCATCGCCGCCGTTCCCCCGCCCCCGCCGCTCGTCGAGGAGAGGATCCGCATCCCGCTGCGCTCGACGCTGGCCGAGATCCTCAAGACGCGCGGCTTCGACAACCGGGCCGTTCATGAGCTGCGGGAGGCGGTCAAACCCGTTTACGACCTGGGCAAGATCCGGGCCGGGCAGGAACTGCGCCTGGCCTCGCTCGCCGACGGGCCGTGGCGGACGCTTGAATACGACCTCGACGAGACCAGCACTCTCGTCGTCCACAATGAGGACGGCGCGATCCGGGCCGAGATGAAATACGTCCCGGTCGAGTTCAAGCCGGCCCTTGTCACCGGGACGATCGAGGACAGCCTCGTTGGGGCCCTGAACAAAGCCGGCGAGAGGGACAGCCTGGCCATCGACATCGTCGAACGGTGCTTCGGCTGGGACATCGATTTCAACACCGACCTGCGCAAGGGCGACACCTTCCGCGTCTTCGTCGAGAAGCGCTACCTCGACGGCCGCTTCGCCGGCTACCGGGACATCCTGGCCGCCGAGTTCGTCAACGAGGGCCGCGTCTTCCGGGCCTACCGCTTCGTCTACCCCGACACCAAGGCGGCCGACTACTTCGACGAGAACGGCGGCTCGCGGCGGAAGGATTTCCTCCGCTCGCCGATCAAGTTCATGACCCCCCGGATCACCTCGCGCTTCTCGGCCAGCCGGCTCCACCCGATCTACAAGATCTACCGGCCGCATTACGGCGTCGACTACGCCGCCCCCATCGGGACGCCGGTCCAGGCCACGGCCGACGGCGAGGTCACCTTCGCCGGCCGCGACGGCGACGCCGGCAACACGGTCAAGATGCGCCACCGGAACGCCTACCAGACCGCCTACCTCCACTTGAGCCGCTTCGGGCCGGGCGTCCGCAAGGGGGCCGTCCTCAAGGGCGGCGACATCATCGGTTATGTTGGATCATCGGGCGGGTCGACCGGCCCCCACCTGGACTACCGGATCTACTATCACGGCAGCCCGGTGAACCCCCTCGGCCACAAGTTCAAGCCGGCCGATCCGCTCCGGAAGGATTTCCTCGAGGACTACAAGAGAGAGGTCGAGCGGCTCGGGCTGGCGCTCGAGCTGCCCGAAGCCTTGCGGACGGTCGTCGTCTCGCCCGTGATCACTTTTTGATCTTCCCGCCTTCGCCGCCCCCGGCCTCTTGGCCGCGGGTCTCGCCGGCGCCGGCGGTCCGGGCCGAGCCATCGCCCGACCCGGGCGGGGCGGAGGAGCCGACGTAGCCGGAGCCGTCCGAGCCGGAAGAGGGCCGGCCGGCGCGCTCGCCGCCGCCGACCGACGTGGCCGGGCCGTAGGCGATCCCTCGCGTCGTCAGGTGCGGGACGAGGCCGCCCGCGGCGACGCGGTCACGCGAGGAGAATCCCAGCTCGGGGCAGCGGACCTCGTTGCGCCCGGCCGAATATTCGATGTGGGCGCCGAGCGCGCGGGCGACGCGGACGTCGGGGTTCCAGTCCCGGAAACGGCTCGCGCCGGCCTCGGACCGGATGGCCCCGGACGCCGGGCGGGTCCGGACGCCGCCGCGTTCGGTTCCGGTCGCGGGAGGCGGGGCGACAGGGCGCGGCGGGGTGGCCGGGCCGTCAAGGCCGCGGAGGATGCGCGAGGCCTCGCGCCGCGGCTCGAGGAGCCGGCGGGCCCGGCCGTTCGTTCCGTCCGCGGGGGGCCCGGCCTTCGGGACCTTGTCCCAGGTGAGGGCTTTATCCTCGATCGCCCGGGCGCCGAGATCGCGCCGATCGACGAAGACGAGATGGCGGGACGCTTCCCCGGCGTCCTCCCGGACCCGGGTGCTCCCGCGGTTGGCGGCGTCCCTCACCTTCGCCAGGACCCTCCGGAGTTCGGTGGGGACGGGATGGTCCGACCCTTCGGGCTGCCTGAGCTGGTCGCGGCGGATGACGGTCGGGGCGCTTCCGCCGCCGGGGGACGTGTACGGCCCATAATTCCAGGCGCCGTCCCCGTAATAGAAACCGGACCCGGGGAAGCCCCAGGCGTAGGGCCCATACATCCAATCATAGAGGCTCCACGGCCGCCAGCAGGCGTAGCCGAAATAGAAGTCCCAAGTCGCCCACGACGGGGCGAACAGCGACCCGGGCAGCCAGACCCAGCCGATCTTCTTGCTCCATTGCCAGACGCCGAGATGGTAAGGGATCCAGCCCCAGGGCTCGCCGGGGATCCAGAACTCCTGGGCCCCGTAGACGGCCCAACGGCCGTAATAATAGGGCTGCCAGCCCCAGGGATAGACGCCGTTGTCGATGAAGGGGCGCCAAACGTAGCCGTAGAGCTCGTCCCAGAGCCACTCGCCGAACTGGCGGCCGAAGGACTGGGCGAAGAAGAAGATCGCCGGAGGGAGCTTCTGGAGCGGCTTGGGCAGGAGGCTCGCGTCGTGGAGCTGCCAGAACTTGGCGTTGACCTCGTTGTTCCAGAGCTCGAAGGCCGTGCCATCGATGGCCGCGGCGAGCTCGGAGTGATGGTCCTTGAGGACGATGAGCCGCTGGCCCTTTTCGACGGTCTTGTCGTCGAGGGACTTCGGGTCCGGTCCGAAGCGGACGAAGGCCCGGCCGTATTTCACCTGGGCCTCGGTCGCGCCGTCGGCGCCCGCCGCGAGGAGGGCCACGGAATTGTGCTTCATCCGGACGGCGGCGTTGGCGGTCAGGACCTGGAACATCTCCTTGCGGTCGTATTCCCGGTACTGGACGTAGATGCGGCCGCGGTCGAGGCGCATGACCGTGAGCTCGTCGAGCCGGCTGAGGCTCCGGGCCAGGACCGTCTCGACCCGGAGCGCGGTCGCGAAGTCGAGCCGGACGATCGTCCCGGTGTCGAACTGGATCTCGACGCGGCGGTCGGCCGTCGTGCGGACGGTGTCGCCGGGACCGATGGGCAGGTTGACGACGGCCGTTTCGGGCTCCGCCTTCCCTTCGCGCACGACCGTCGGGACGGCGCCTTCCGGGCCGGCCTCGATGTAGCTGATGTGGCCGTAATAGAAGTCCGCGGGACCGTTCACGACCTTGTAGTGATCGGCGGCCCGGAGCCCGCCGGCGGCAGCGAGCAGCAGGACCCCGAAAACGACCTTCCGGATCCCCCTGTTGTTCATGGCCGACTCCTCATTCCAGGCATTCGACATCCTATAAAGTAGCACATTTCGTGCCAATAGGCCCGCCTGGAAAGGCCGGTCCCCCTCGGTCGGGACTGTCCTCGATAGGCGACTATCGCCCTAAAAAGAGTCCCTTCTCCCATTTCCGGTCAAGTCCATCGGGCGGCGGCAACGGATGTTACCCTGACGACCCCCGTAGCGGAGGGGGACCCGCCGCAGGCAGGGGAACCGCCGGGACGGGTTCCCGGGGGGCTAGGGGCAATATCCGTCGCGCAGCCGAGGACGGACTTGCCCTCTCATCGGGATTAGACCTGTTATCCGGCC
>CAYOYQ010000253.1:0-3488 GCA_964408215.1 uncultured Eubacteriales bacterium | reverse complement strand
ACCTACCTTTTACCCAAAAACGGGTAAAAGGTAGGTTTGACCCCCTCTTCTCCGATCATGGCGCGGCGCTGGACCTCCTCGAAAGGGCCGAGCGGAGCCTGGCCGGCAAGGGTCCCGAGGACAGGTTCGCCCGGGAGTTCCTCCGTCAGACTTCGGACGCCCGCTACTTGCGTGCTTTGGGCGCGCCCGAGCTTCTCGGCCGCTGGGCCGAGGCGTCCTTCGGCCTGCTCCAGCGGACGGGCTACGGCCTGCGGGACATGTTCGAGGACCGGCTGCGCGAAGAGCCGGACAAGGTCCTCTTCCAGGACATGGCCGTCTCGCCGCCGCGGCTCTGGACCTTCGCCGCCGCCAACCGTCAGATCCGGGAGACGGCCGGCGCGCTCTTCGCCCTGGCCGACCGCGAGGGCGTCGAGCCGCGACTCGCGATCTACGCCGAGAACCACCCGGAAGGGGCCTTCGCCGACCTGGCCTGCCTCTTTTATGACATTCTCGCGACCCCGCTTAACCCCCATTTCAATCTCGACAACATCGTCGCCGTCTTCGACGCGCTGGCCATTAACATGGTCCTGGCCAACGACCGCGAGCGGATCGCCGTCCTCAAGGAAGCCCGGCGCCGCGCGGCCCGGCCCTTCCTCATCCTGGTCACCGACCCGGCCCTCCGCGGCGACGACGACTGCGTCGTCTTTCTCTCCGAGCTCAGAAAGCAGCTCGGCGCGCGCGATATCGACCTGCGCCTCGAGCGCCGCCGCCGCTTCCGCCCCGACGAAGTGGCGACCGTGATGTTCACCTCCGGCTCGACCGGCCGGCCCAAAGGCGTCTCGTTCTCGATCTACAACCTCGTCTCCAAGCGCTTCGCCCGCGCCGCCGCCCTGCCCGCCGTCGGCCCCGGCGAGGTCTTCCTGAGCTTCCTGCCGCTCTACCACACCTTCGGCCGCTACCTCGAGATGCTCGGCTCGATCTTCTGGCGCGGCACCTACGTCTTCGCCGGCAACCCCTCGGCCGAAACCCTGTTCACGCTCCTGCCCAAGGTCCGCCCGACCGGCTTCATCAGCGTGCCCGTCCGCTGGGCCCAGCTCCACGAGCGCTGCCTCGAGCGGATCGACGCCGCCCCGCCCGGGACCGATCCCGCCGCCATCGTCCGCGAGGTCGTCGGCCCCCGCCTCAAATGGGGCCTGTCCGCGGCCGGCTACCTCGACCCCCGCGTCTTCCGCTTTTTCTCGAGCCACGGCGTCGAGCTCATGAACGGGTTCGGCATGACCGAGGCGACCGGCGGCATCACCATGACCCCGCCGGGCGGCTACGTCGACGGCTCCCACGGCCTGCCCCTCCCGGGCCTGCGGGCCCGACTCGGCGCCGGCGGCGAGCTCCAGGTCACCGGCCACTACGTCGCCCGCTATCTCGACGACAAGGGCCCCGGCGACACGATCCCCTACCCGTCGTCCGACCCGGATTACGACCACTGGCTCGCGACCGGCGACGTCTTCGAGCGGGCGGCCAACGGCTACTACCAGATCGTCGACCGGATCAAGGACATCTACAAGAACAACCGCGGCCAGACGATCGCCCCGCGCAAGGTCGAGGACAAGTTCGCCGGCGTCCCGGGCATCAAGCGGACCTTCCTCGTCGGCGACGGCCGCCCCTACAACGTGCTCTTCATCGTCCCGGACCTCTCCGACCCCGTCCTCGCCGGAGGCCTCGGCCGCGACAACGCCCGCGAATATTTCCGCCGCATCGTCACCGCCGCCAACGACGGCCTGGCCCCTTACGAGAGGGTCGTCAACTTCGAGGTCCTGGAGCGCGACTTCAGCCTCGACCGGGGCGAGCTCACGCCCAAGGGCTCTTACAACCGCAAAAGGATCGTCACCTCGTTCGCCGCGGCCGTCGACGGCCTCTACCGCCGCCGGGCGATCGAGCTCCCCGGCCCGGGCATCCGCATCTCGATCCCGCGCTGGTTCTTCCGCGACCTGGGCATCCTCGAGGACGAGATCGTGCGCGACCGCGGCGGCCTCCGGGACCTCAACCGCGGCCTCCGCCTCCCCATCCGCCGCGGCGCGGACGCGCGGACCTGGCTCGTCGGCGACCTCGAATACGGGATCTCGGGCGGCGTCCTCGACCTCGGCGTCTTCGCCCACCAGCCGGTGCTCTGGGTTGGCAACCCCTCCCTCGCCGCCTTCGCGCCGGTCAAGGAGGGCTGGGACCTGCCCCTCGCGCCGGCCACGGGCGAGGTGTCCCTGCCGCGCCGCCGCGTCCGGACCTACGCCGCGGCCAAGATCGCGGCCCCGGCCAAGCTCGCCGACGCCGCCCTCGCCCGCCTGCACGCGATGCTCGCCGAGATGCTCTTCTCGCCCGGGCCGCCGGCCCCGGCGCTCCTCGCCGAGATCGAGCGCGTTTTCTACGAATCGCCCCTCCGGACCGAGGAGCTCGTCCGGGCCCGGCTCAGGGCCCTGGCCCGCCATCCCCGGGAGGGCCTGCGCTGCTGGGCCTACCGCATCCTGCTCCTCTTCGATCCCGACATCGACTACGGCCAGAGCGGCGCCGCCTTCGTCCGCTCGGGCCTGACCTTTCTCAACCGGCGGAGCATGGACGAGATCGTCTCGACCCGGCTGGCCCGCGGCCGCCTCGACGCCTTCCGCATCCGCCTCCGCGCCTACCGGGAAACGCTCGCCTGGCCGGTCGACGGATCGGGCCGGCGCCAGTTCGAGAGGATCTTCCGCCTGCTCGCCGACCTGGGCGGCCGCGAGCCGTCCCACTTCAGCTCCATCCGGGCCGAGCTCGCGGCCTGGGTCCTCCACCGCTCCGACCCGACGCTCGCCCGCGCGGCCGAACGGGAGCTCGACCGCATGGTCCATCAGATGGGGTCAGGTCTACTTTTTGCTCGAAACCGCGTAAAAAGTAGACCTGACCCCATCCGATCCGGCGGGCGGCCGCCCCGCCCGGTCTGCGACGACAGCGTCACCCGGGCCGAGGCGCGCCGCATCGCCGCGGTCCTGGCCCTGCCCTCGTTCCTCCGCGATTCGGTCCGGCTCGCCTGCGGCGCGCCGGGCTTCGAGGCCGGCGAGATCGCTCCCGACGGCATCTGGGTCTCGCGGATCTACAGCGCCCCGCGCCGGACGACCTACCGGGTCAGCGTCAACACCCGCTCGGGCGGGCACTACGACCTCAAGCTCGTCCTGCCCGAGGGCCGCCGCGACCGGGCCGAACACGAGACCCGGCTCTGGTCGGCCGTCCTGTCCGACCAGCCGGAAGGACCGAGGGTCCTGCCGCCCCTCGGCGCGACCCACGAGGCCACCGGCGCCGTCACCTGGCGCCACCTCGGCGACCTGACGGTCTGGGAAAAGATCCGGGAGTTCGCCGGCCGGCGCGCCGCGGAGGCCCCCCTCCCCGCCCCCTCGGTCTGGCGCAAGCTCTACATCGAGGCCATGTCGGCCCTCTTCCGGGCCTGGCAGACGAGCGGCCGCCGCATCCTGCCCGGCCGCGTCTCCCCGGTC
>CAYOYQ010000252.1:0-3517 GCA_964408215.1 uncultured Eubacteriales bacterium | reverse complement strand
TGTTCATCACCACGGCCAACCTCCTCGACCCCATCCAGCCGGCCTTCCGCGACCGGATGGAGGTGCTGGAGCTGCCCGGCTACACGGAAGAGGAGAAGCTCCAGATCGCGCTGCGCCACCTCGTCCCCAAGCAGGTCGCCGAGAACGCCCTGACCCCCAAGCTGATCACCTTCACGGCGGGCGGGCTCAAGAAGATCATCTCGCTCTACACGAGAGAGGCGGGGGTACGCAACGTGGAGCGCGAGATCGCTTCGATCTGCCGCAAGGTCGCCCGGAAGGCGGCCGAGGGCAAGAAAGGCCTGACCGTGGTCACGGCCCAGTCGATCGAAAAGTATCTCGGGCCGCCCAAGGTCTTCAAGGACCAGCTCCTCAAGAAGGACGAGGTCGGGATCGCCACCGGCGTGGCCTGGACGGTGGTCGGCGGCGAGATCCTGTTCGTCGAGGCGACCAAGATGCCGGGCAAGGGCGCCCTGCAGCTGACGGGCTCGCTCGGCGACGTCATGAAGGAGTCGGCCCAGGCCGCCCTCAGCTACTCCCGGGCCCACGCCGCGGAGTTCGGCATCGAGAGCAAGATCTTCTCGCAGAACGACTTCCATGTGCATTTCCCGGAGGGGGCCATCCCCAAGGACGGGCCGTCGGCGGGGGTCACCATCGCCACCGCGTTCCTCTCCGTCTGCACCGGCCACAAGGTCAAGAAGGACGTCGCCATGACCGGCGAGATCACCCTCCGCGGCAACGTGCTGCCGGTCGGCGGCATCAAGGAAAAGGTCCTGGCCGCCCAGCGGGCCGGGGTCAAGAAGATGATCATGCCGACGGCCAACAAGAAGGACCTCTACGAGATCCCGAAGAAGGTCATCCGCGACATCGAGTTCATCTATGTCGAGGACGTCCGCGAGGTCTTCCGGGAGGCCATGATCGGCCGGCTGGGGCCGGCCAAGCCGCCGGCGAAAGCGCGGACAAAGAAGGCCAAAAAGACGTGAGGCTGAGGCATCTCGGCGAGCGGCGGGTCATCTCCCGGATCCGCCGCGCCTTCGGCGAGCGGCGGACCGACATCCTTCTCGGCATCGGCGACGACGCGGCCCTCGTCCGGGGGCCGCAAAAGCTTCTCCTGACGACCGATATCCTCGTCGAGGACGAGGACTTCCGGCGGCCGGACCACCCGCCGCGCCTGCTCGGCCGCAAGGCCCTCAACGTCAACCTCAGCGACATCGCCGCCATGGGCGGCCGGCCCCTGCACGCGCTCGTCGCGCTGGCCTTGCCCGGCGACATCGAAGAGGCCTGGCTCCGGCAGTTCATGGCCGGCCTGAGGAGCGCGGCCCAACCGGCCGGCGTGGCCCTCGTCGGCGGCGACCTCTCCCAGTCCGATAAGGTCATGATCGCGGTGACGGTGACGGGCGAATCCCGGTTCCCCGTGACACGCTCCGGGGCCCGTCCCGGCGACGCCATCTTCGTCTCGGGCACGCTCGGCGACGCGGCCGGCGGCCTGCGGCTGCTCGAAAAGGGCGGCATCTCGGGCGTGGCCAAGCCGGTGCGGCCGCTCGTCCAAGCCTTCCTCGATCCCGAGCCACGGCTGAAGCTGGGGGCGCTGCTGGCCCGGCGCGGCCTGGCCTCGGCCATGATCGATCTCTCGGACGGCCTTTCGGTCGACCTCCGGCACATCTGCGAGGAGAGCGGCACGGGCGCGGAGGTCCAGGCGGCGCGGATCCCCATCTCGCCGGCCCTGGCGCATTTCGCCCGCGATCCGCTCGACATGGCCCTCAACGGGGGAGAGGATTTCGAGCTTCTCTTCACCGTGAGACCGGCCAAGCTCGCCGCTGTCCAGGCGTTGGCGAAGACCTCTCGGATCAGCCGGATCGGGCGGGTCGTCTCAGGACGGGCCGTGCGGCTTGTCACCGGCGGGAATAAGAAGGTGCCCCTTCGGCCCCGCGGCTTCGAGCACTTCTCCGGCTGACCGGAAGGGACCTGGTTTACGCGTCGGCTCACGGCGCCGCAGGCCGATGCGTAAACCAGGTCCCTTCTTTTAGGCGGCGGGAAAATCGGCGGAGAAGAGGACCTCGACCGGGCCGGTCTGGAAGAGCTCGCCCCCCTCGGGCCATTCCACCTTCAAGCTGCCGAGGGCGGTCTTGACCGTGACCGACCGGTCCACGAGCCCCTTAAGAATGGCCGAAGCGGCGGCCGCCGCCGAGCCCGTGCCTGAAGCCAGGGTCTCGCCGACGCCTCGTTCCCAGAAAAAGACCTCGATCTCCTTGCGGTCAACGACGCGGACGAACTCGACGTTGGTCCGCTGCGGAAAGAAGGGATGGGTTTCGATCCCGGCCCCGATCGTCCGCCATTCGTTCCGCGCCGGGAGCTCGTCGAAGAAAAGCGAACAATGAGGATTGCCCATCGAGACGCAGGTGACGGGGAACGTTCTCTTGACGACGAAGAGGGGATAATCGGCGACCCGGTCGAGCGTCTGGCCGTCGTCGAAAGGGATGTCCTTAGCGCTGACGCGGGGCACGCCGAGCCCGATCCGGACCTCGAAGGCGGACCCGCGGGACGAGAGGACCTCGGCCGGCCGGTCGCCGACGGCGGTGTGGAAGAGGATGCGGGGCGATTTGACGGACCCGCACCAAGCCAGGAAGGCGGCGGCGCAGCGGAGCCCGTTGCCCGAGAGCTCGGCCTCGCTGCCGTCGGCGTTGAAGATCCGGAAACGCGCTTCGGCCGGGGCCGCTTTTTCGACGCCCAGGAAGATGAGCCCGTCCGCGCCGATCCCGGTGTGGCGGTCGCAGACCCGCCGGGCCAGCTCGCCGGCCGCGGCCGGGTCCGGCCCCGCCCCGGGCGGCGCGAACAGGAAATCGTTGCCGAGCCCGTGGGCCTTGACGAACCGCATCAGCGGACTTTGACCGAGACGATGAAGTCCTGGGACTTCGAGTCGGCCTCTTGGCGGACGAGGAGGATGACCTCGTCGCCGCTCGCCGTCTTCTTGAGGATCTCCTCGAAGTCCTTGACCGCGGTCATCTTCTTGCGGTTGACCTCGAGGATGATCAGGCCCTGCTGAAGGTTGGCCCGGTCGGCTTCGCTGCCCGGCCGGACCTCGGTGATGAGCAGGCCTTCGGTCGTACGGTAGCCGTAGCGGCGGGCCGTGGCCGGCGTCAGGGCAACGACCGAGAGGCCGATGTCCTTTTCGGAGCTCGCGATCTGGCCTTTCTCCTGGACGGGCTCGAGCTCGTCGACGATGGCCGTCACCGTCATCTCCTTGCCGTCGCGGACGATGGTCAGGTCGACCTTGTTGCCCGGCTTGATGTCGGCGATCTTGAAGCGCAGCTCGTCGCCGTTCTTGACGGGCTGGCCGTTGATCTTGGTGATGACGTCGTACTGCCTGATCTTGGCCTTCTCGGCGGGCGAGTCGGGCTCGATGGTGTTGACCAGGGCCCCGGCCTTGGACTTGAGGTTCCACTGCTTGACCATGCCCTCGGTCAGGTCCCGGATGGTGACGCCGAGGCGCCCGCGGACGACCCGGCCCTTCTCCTTGAGC
>CAYOYQ010000251.1:0-3537 GCA_964408215.1 uncultured Eubacteriales bacterium | reverse complement strand
GCCGTGTAGAGGCCGTCCGGCCACCAGCCCTGGTCGAGCGGCCCGAGCTCGAAGAGAGGCTCGTTATTGAGGAAGAGGCGGTTCGATCCCTGCCGGTCCTTGGCCACGGCGATCTTGCGCATCCCGGCGTAGCTCGAGACCTCGTCGAGGACCCGGCCGTCCTCTTGCAGGGTCACCTTGAGGTCGTAGAGGACGGGGTCGGCGGGAGCCCACAGCGCGGGTTCGGGGATCTCGACGGCCAGGGCGGCCGCGGCCGGCCCCGCGGCGGAAGCGACCGGCGCGCCCTTCAAGCTGACCGAGACGGTCAGGCGCGCGCCCCGGTCCGGCCCCGCCACCTTCGGCCTGACCGTCAGGACCTTCCTGTCGATATCGGGAACGAGTTCGAGCTTGGCGATATGGGTCTCCGGCACGGGCTCGAGCCAGACCGTCTGCCAGATCCCGGTCACGGCCGTATAGAAGATGCCGTGCGGCTTCATGACCTGTTTGCCGCGGGCGATGCCGCGGTTGTCCTCGTCGGTGGGGTCGAGGACGCGGAGGACGATCTCCTGCTTTCCGCCCCGCTTGAGCATGTCCGAGATGTCGTATGAGAAGGGGTCGTAGCCACCGCGATGCGTCCCCGCCTCTTGGCCGTTGACCCAGACCGTGCTTTCCCAATCGACCGCCCCGAAATGGAGGAGCACCCGGCCCTTCCGCCAGTCGCCGGGGATTTGGACCGTCCGGCGGTACCACAGGGCCTGATTGGCGCCGACCGGCCGGCCGACCCCGGATAGGGCCGATTCGACGGCGAAGGGAACGAGGATCCGGCCGTCCCACTTTTCCGGCCGCGCGGCGTCCTTGGCCACGATGGCATAGTCCCAGAGGCCGTTGACATTGAGCCAGTCTTTGCGGACCAGCTGCGGCCGCGGATATTCGGGGAGGGCGTTCTCCGGACCGACCTCGGCGGCCCAGCGGGTCATGATCCGGTCGCCGGCGGGCTTCCACGCGGCGGCCGGCTTCGACCGGCACGCGGCGAGGGCCCCGAGGGCGACGACGACGGCGCAGAGGACGGCGGACGTTCTTTTCATGACGGTCTCCTCAAGGAGATTAGTAATTCAGACCCGCCGGCCCTGTCAACATGATTCAACGGGGCGGTCCCTCTGGAAACGTCCCCGTTTTTTTCATATCATGGGGCCTCATTGAACCGGAGGAGCTCATGACAGCAGAGGCCGCGATCAAATCTTTGGCGGCGCTGAACCCGGAGGTCCGGCGGCGTTTTCCGATGATCGACCGGGATTCCGGCGGACGGCCCCGGGTCTATCTCAACACGGGCGCGGGCAGCCTGACCGTCGATGCCGCCGCTGCGGCGGCCCAAGAAGCCCAGGGCCGGCTCAACCCCATGCCCGGCGTCGTCGTCGCCGGGGAATCCGAGACCTCGGCCCTTCATGAGAGGGTCCGGGCCCTCGCCGCCGATCTCCTCGGGGCCGGGAGCGGCCGCGAGATCAGCTTCCACCAGTCGGCGACGGCCGCTCTTTTCAACGTCGCGTTCGGCCTTCGCGGCCTCCTTCGCCCGGGGGCCAATCTCGTCGTCACCGACCTCGATCACATGGCCAACGTCTCGCCCTGGGAGACCGTTTGGGGCGAGGAACGCGGCTTCGAGGTCCGCCGGGCCCGCGTCACCGCCGCAGGGACGCTTGACATCGGTCACCTGCTCTCGCTCGTTGACGCCCGGACCGGCCTCGCGGCCGTGACGGCGGCCTCCAACGCGACCGGGTCCGTCGTCCCGCTGGCCGAGGTCGCTGCGGCCGTGCATAAGAAGTCGCCGGACGGCCTCGTCGTCGTCGACGCGGTCCATCACGCCCCCCACGGGCCGCTCGATGTCAAGGCGAGCGGGGTCGACGCCCTGGTTTTCTCGGGCTACAAGACCTTCGGCCCGATGCTGGGCGTCCTCTGGGGCCGGGCCGAGGTCCTCGAACGCCTCCGCCCCTACCGCGTCGAGACGAACAAGGACGCGCCGCCCGGCAAGTTCGAGATGGGCATGCTCAACAACGCCTCGATCGCCGCCCTCGAGGCCGCCCTGGAGTACCTGCTCTGGCTAGCCGAACGCCTGGCCGGCCCCGCGGCCGCCGGCGCCGACAGGCCGTCCCGTTTCCGTCTCGCGCTCGGCGCCATCGCCGATTATGAACGGGGCCTCTCCCGTCGCGTGCTCGAGGGTCTCCGGCGCTTCGACGCGGCACGGTTCAGGCTCTTCGGCGTCGCCGACCCGGCCCGTGCCCGGGAACGCGTCCCGACCTTCGCCTTCGACGTCGCAGGTCTCTCGGCAACCGAGACGAAGAGGAGGCTCTGGGAGGGATCCGGCATCCAGGTCGCCGACGGCAATCACTATTCCGCCGCCGTCGTCCGCCATCTCGGCCGGCCCGAGGGCATCTCGCGCGCGAGCTTCGCCCACTACGACAACACGGCCACGGTCGACCTCTTCCTCGAGGCCCTCGCGCGACTGACCACGTCACCGAAGTCTTTTTGAGGGATCGAGGCGCATATCCCCGAACGGGTCCTGTCCGGTGGCGTCCCCATCCGGCTTCGGCTCCACCCATCCCCCCGTGGGGAACCCCTTCCGCCTCCAGGCGGCTGGGGACTAGCCCCCGGCCACCCGTTCTTAGGATAGGCGCCTTGCTCCCCATTAATTTGGGTTTGACCCTTTCTCCCGGAAAAACTAGAATGAATCCTTTCGATAACGCCTCGATCAAGGAGAGAGACGATGAGAGACGACCGTAAGACCGTCGGGTTCGTCGGACTCCTGCTCGCCACCCTGCTCGCCGGCCAGGCCTTCGCCCAAGAGCGGATCATCGGCAAGGCCCTCTACGAAAAGCTCCAGCGCGAGGGCCGCCGGATGTTGATGGGAGGCGGAATGGGCGGCCCCATGGGCGGCGGCCTCCAGTGGACGCCCGACGGCAAGGCCACCTTCGCCTTCGAGGACGGCACCTTCAAGAAGACGGACCTCCTCACCGGCGAAAAGACGGCTCTCTTCGATGACGCCAAGCTCCTGGCGGCGGTGAACGCCATGACCGGCCGCCAGGAAGCCAAGCTGTTCTTCAACCGCTTCCAGTACCTCGACGGGGGCCGGAAGATCCAGTTCCAGGCCTTCAACAAGACGTTCATCTACGACCCCGCCTCGTCTAAGCTCCTGTTCTTCGAACCCGAGCGCTCCATCGTCGGGGTCCGCGGCCGGGCCTACGGCGACATCCTCTCCCCCGACCTCAAATACCGGGCCTTCACCCGCGCCTATAACCTCTATATCAAGGACATGGACGGCAACGAGACCGCCCTGACGACCGACGGCACCGAGGACCTGCGCAACGGCTTCCCGGATTGGGTCTACCCCGAAGAGCTGAGCCAGTACCAGGCCTTCTGGTGGTCCCCCGACTCCAAGAGGATCGCCTTCATGCAGTTCGACGAGAAGCCGGTCACGAAGTACCCGATCGTCCACGACATCCAGCCCATCCCCGAGCTCGAGATGCTCGGCTATCCCAAGCCCGGCGGCAACAACCCCATCATCCGGCT
>CAYOYQ010000250.1:0-3546 GCA_964408215.1 uncultured Eubacteriales bacterium | reverse complement strand
TCAGCATCTTCTCCCGGATCATCGACAAGGAGCGGCACAAGAAGATCGCGACCTCGCTCCACGGCCTCTTCCACAACGACGATCCCGGCAACCG
Organism: uncultured Eubacteriales bacterium; assembly: GCA_964408215.1. Lineage (GTDB taxonomy): Bacteria > Acidobacteriota > Aminicenantia > Aminicenantales > Saccharicenantaceae > RBG-16-66-30. The sequence goes on along the minus strand of CAYOYQ010000250.1, from coordinate 3,452 downwards.
CCGGGCCGAGACCGAGTCCAAGATCCGCATCCTCCTCTCGGGGGCGTCGTCCCAGCTCCACTCTGAGATCTACCGCCAGACCCTGGCCAACCTCCTCAACGAGATCTCGTTCGACAAGAAGCTCACCCTCGACCATAACCTCCTCCAAAGGAACTACCGGTTCCTGCTGCTGGTCCTCCTGGCCATGGAAGAGAAGGTGGAAACGGCCGTGGCCGAGCTCGGCCGGATCGCCGAGGAGTGGGAGCGGATCGTCCAGGAAGGCGATCTCGAGTTCCTGCTGGCCTTCGAGGAGGTCCTGGCGAACCGGGTCGGGGCCTTCGGGGCCGAGTCGGCCTACGAGCAGGCCCGGATCTCCATCGCCGAGCACGTCGAGGGCTGCCTCCTCAAGGGCGAGACCCGGCCCGAGCTCGACGTCTTCATCGACCGGCTCGGCCGCAGCCTCCATCCCTGGGAGGCCTACCAGGCGACGGTGTTCAAGGACCGCATCGTCACCGCGTCGCTTCTCCTGGCCTGCTTCCGCTTCTTCCCCGAAGAGCTCGAATCCTTCCGGACCGGGATCAAGAAGAAGGCCCGTGACGGCGACCTCCTCGGCCGGATGGCCGACAGCCTCAAGCTCATCGACACGCCCCTCTCGCTCGATACGCTCGAGCGGATCTACGAGGCCGGCGACGACGGCGTCAAGGTCAAGGCCCTCCAGGCCATGCAGAACATCAAGGAATTCGACGAGGCCTTCCTGTTCAAGGTCCTGGAGAAGAAGAACGAGCTCATCCAGGCCGAAGCGCTCATCCTCCTGATGCGGAACGAGAGGACGAAGCACGTCGCCTTCACCAAGCTGTTCGGCCGGCCTTCGCCCTACGGCCTGCGCAACAAGGCCCTCCTCCGCAACCTCGGCATCGTCGACCGCTACGGCCTCCGCGAGGCCGCCCCGTACGTCGAACCTCTGGCCGAACGGAAGGACATCTGGAACCGCAAGGTCCGGCAGGAAGCCGGCCGCGTCCTGGAGAAGTGGCGTGCGCGATAAGATCAAGATCTGCTTCATCTACCTGATGAACGCCATCCAGGCCGGCAAGATCTACACCGGCGACCACCCCAAGTTCAAGGAGTACCTCAACCGGCTCTACGGCGTCGTCCAGGAGATCCTCGAGGACCGCAAGGAGCTCATCCTTGGCGTCATCGGGGGCGAGGCCGCCTGGGAGGACGAGATCTTCTTCAACCTCCGGGGCAAGCTCGGCCTGCTCATCGACTTCCTGGAGAAGAACGGGGTCGAGCGGATCATCTTCCAGCAGGGCCTGCGCTTCGAGGAGCTGCGCGAGTTCATCATCTTCCTGACCCGGGTGAAAAGGCAGGAGAAGATCAGCGAGCAGGAGTATTTCAACCTCCACGGCATCCAGAACATCCGGGCCGGCAAGCTCCGGACCATGGTCCAGGGCGAGGCCGTCGCCTCCGAGGCCGAGGAGACGCGGGTCCGCTACGAAGGCTCGGTCCGGACGGTCACCAACGCCCTCAACGTCGTCCTCGAGAAGGATGAGGTCGACTACCTCGACCTGCGCTTCAACATCCTCGGCATGATGGAGGACTTCGTCGGCCGCCACCAGGAGCTCCTCAACCTCGTCTCGGTCAAGCGGCGCGACCTCGTCACCTTCGTCCATCTGCTCAACGTCACCCTGCTCTCGATGTTCTTCGCCTCGAAGCTCCAGTTCGCGAAGGACGACGTCCTCGACCTCGGCATCGCCGCCCTCTACCACGACATCGGCAAGCTCTACATCTCGCTCAAGGTCATCCAGAAGGAGTCGAAGCTCTCCGAGGGCGAGTTCCTGCAGGTCCGCAACCACCCCCTGCTCGGGGCCCGCATCCTCGAGGGCTACAAGGACGCCCTCGGCATCCTGCCCATCGTCATCTGCTACGAGCACCACCTCCGCTACGACATGACCGGCTATCCCAAGTCGCCCTATGCCCGCCGGCCCCACCCGGCCTCGATGATGGTCTCGATCTGCGACGTCTACGACGCCCTGGCCCTTAAGCGGTCCTACAAGAAGGACTACCCGCCCGAGAAGATCCACGAGCTGATGATGCTCGAGCGGGGCAAGATCTTCGACCCGCAGCTCCTCGACAAGTTCTTCCAGTTCATGGGCGTGTGGCCGGTCGGGACGCTCGTCTCCCTGAGCGACGACCGCGTCGGCGTCGTCCGGGCGACGAACGAGGCCGCGGTCGACCGGCCGTCCGTCCAGATCCTGGCCCCGGAGAACGCCGGCGAGGTCGTCGACCTGGCCCAAAAGCCCGAGGTCCGCATCGTCGAGTCCCTCAACCCGCACGCCGAGGGCGGCCGCTACCTGCCGCTCATCGGCTGCCCGCCGCCCCTCGCCGAGGACGCCGAGCTGGGCGACGAGGGCCCCGAGATCGACCTGTAAAGGAGCCCGATATGTGCGGCATCATCGGTTGCGCCGGCGCCCGGGACACGGTGCCCGACCTCATCGAGGGCCTGCGCCGCCTCGAGTACCGCGGCTACGATTCGGCCGGCATCGCCGTCCTCAACGGCGACGGGGTCGGGCGGCGGCGGGTCAAGGGCAAGATCAAGGACCTTGCGGAGGAGGTCCGGCTCCACCCGCTCTCCGGCAGCTGCGGCATCGGCCACACCCGCTGGGCGACCCACGGCCGGCCGAGCGAGGACAACGCCCACCCCCACACCGACTGCGGCGGCACGATCGCCCTCGTCCACAACGGCATCGTCGAGAACTACTGGGCCCTCAAGGAGAGGCTGCGGAACGAGGGCCACGTCTTCCGCACCGAGACGGACACCGAGGTCATCGTCCACCTGGTCGAGAAGCACTTCCGCGGCTCGCTCGAGGAGGCCCTGCGGGACGCGGTCCGGGAGCTCGAAGGGGCCTTCGCCGTGGCCTGCGTCTCGTCGCGCGATCCCGGCAAGATCGTCGCCGCCCGCAACGGCCCGCCGGCGGTGGTCGGCTTCGGCGAGGGGGAGAACTTCCTGTCCTCGGACATCACCCCGCTGCTGCCCCACACCCGGCGCGTCGCCTACATGAACGACGGCGAGATCGCCGTCCTGACGCCGGCCGGGATCCGCTTCACCACGTTCGCCGGGGCTCCGGTCGCCAAGGCCGTCGAGACGCTCGATTGGGAGCCGGCCATGGTCGAGAAGCGCGGCTTCGCCCACTTCATGGCCAAGGAGATCTTCGAGCAGCCGGATGTCGTCCGGGACACGCTGAAGAGCCGCATCTCCCTCGAGACCGGCCGCGTCTTCGTCGACGACACCGGCCTCGGGCCGTACGTCTTCCGCGAGGCCTCGCGGGTCGTCCTCATCGCCTGCGGCACCTCCTACCACGCCGGCCTCGTGGGCAAGTACCTGCTCGAGACGCTGGCTCACGTCCCCGTCGAGGTCGAGTACGCCTCCGAGCTCCGCTCGCGCGATTTCGTCATGGACCGCGGGACGCTCGTCC
>CAYOYQ010000249.1:0-3547 GCA_964408215.1 uncultured Eubacteriales bacterium | reverse complement strand
CCAAGCAGATCATCGTCTCGGCCGGGGCGAAGAGCTCGCTCTTCCACCTCGTCCAGGCCCTCGTCGACGAAGGCGAGGAGGTCATCGTCCCGTCGCCGTACTGGGTGACGTACCCCGAGTGCGTCGCCCTGGCCAAAGGCAAGGCCGTCATCGTCCCGACCCGCGAGGAGGACGGCTTCCGGCTGACGCCCGAGACGCTCAAGGCCTCGATCTCGCCGGCGACCAAGGCCCTCATCCTCAACAACCCCTCGAACCCGACCGGGGCGGCCTACACCAAGGACCAGCTCCTGGCCCTGGCCGAGGTCCTCAAGGGCGAGGACCTTTACGTCATCGCCGACGAGATCTACGCCAGCCTCGTCTTCGACAACTTCAAGTTCACGAGCTTCGCCGCCCTGGGCGAGGACATCCGGAAGAAGACGATCATCGTCAACGGCGTGTCCAAGTCCTACTCGATGACCGGCTGGCGCATCGGCTTCGCGGCCGGGCCGGCCGAGGTCATCGACGGCATGTCCAAGATCCAGAGCCACACGACCTCGAACGCCTGCTCCATCGCCCAGAAGGCCTCGCTCGAGGCCTACGACGGCCCGCAGTACGAGGTCGCGAAGATGGTCGCCGAGTTCCAGCGCCGCCGCAATTATTGCCTGATGCGCCTGGCCGCGGTCCCGGGGATGTCGTGCTTCAAGCCGCAGGGCGCCTTCTACCTCTTCCCGAACGTCCGGTCGTTCTACGACAAGGAGGCCAACGGGGCCAGGATCCGCAATTCCTACGGGATGGCCTATTATCTGCTCAAAGAGGCCCGGGTGGCCATCGTGCCCGGCGACGCCTTCGGGGCCGACGACTACATCCGCCTGTCCTACGCGACCTCGATGTCGAACCTCGAGAAGAGCATGGACCGGATCGTCGAGGCCCTGGCCAAGCTCAAGACGGCCAAAAAGGCCAAGCGGGTCGCCCTGTCGAACGCCGTGACCCGGGTCCGCAAGGCCGTCCCGGTCGAGGCCGTGGCCGACGCCCGGATGCGCGACGCCCTGGTCGCCGAGATGGAGAGCCACCTCGGCTACGAGGGCCGCTACGAGTGGAACGCCCGGATCGGCGGCGCGGTCGTCCAGCTGCGGACCAACGTCGCCCACCTCAACGATTTCTGGGTCGAGAACTTCCCCCCCGCGGCCGGGGACGCCGAGGTCCGCCCGCACGGCGTCATTTACGCCGTCGACGGGATCGCCGGCCGGGAGCCGCGCGGCTTCTATCACGAGGCGACCCGGACGGGCGTCCTCGTCAACACCGACCTCTACGCGTCCCTCCGCGGCCTGGCCCTGGGCCTGGCCATGGACATCTCGATGCGGTCGGGCGGGGGGGCCTCGGGCGCCGTCCGGGGCATGTCCGCCGACATCGACGGCCACGGGATCATCCTGGTCGGGCCGCCGGGCACGAAGAAGACGGAGCTCTTCTTCGAGCTCCTGGCCGACCGGCGCTTCAAGGTCCACTCGAACGAGATGGCCTTCGTCGAGGTCGCCGCCGGCCGGGCCGAGGCCGACGCCGTCGAGCGCAAGCTCTACGTGCCGACGACGGCCGCCGAGCTCGATCCCCGCCTGCCCGGCCTCTTCGACCGGAGCAAGTGCGAGAACGTCGTCGTCCACAAGGAGGACTGCCAGGACCTCGCCTGCCAGAGGGCCGACGATTGCCGTCTCGACCGGGGCTCCCCGTACTGCTACAAGGCGGCCAAGGAGGCCCACGCCCTGCTCGACCCGGCCTGGCTCGGCGGTCCGGCCGCGGCGGTGAAGAGGACGAACCTGCGGACGCTGGTCATCCTGAGGAACGACCCGGCCTCCCCGGCCGTCGTCGACCTGGCCAAGGACGAGGCGCTGCGGACGCTCGAGGCCGGGGAAGCGGCCGGGGCCAAGAAGGCCCTTGCCGCCGGTCCGGCCCAGCCCTTCTACAACCCCCATCTTCTCGGGGCGACGCCGGAGAGGATCGAGGCCCAGCGGGCCTTTTTCGGCCGCCTCCTCGACACCGTGCGGTGCGTGCTTTTCAACAGCGGCGTCGCCGGCGCGGATAAGCTCAAGGACCTCGTTCCCCCCGGGCGCTGAGAGGTCTGGCCGGCGGCTAGCCGGGCGGGGTGAGGCGCCTCCTCGAAAAATCACCCGTTCCTTCACCAGTCGCGATGATTGCCCGCTCCGCCGGCCGGCCGGATAATGTCCGTTGTGGGAGAAGCCCCGGACTCGTCTTGAACGGGTGCGGTAATTGGTCTATAAATGAGGAAAAACGGGAGAAAGAGAGACGACCGATGCAGAACCGCATGATCCGCCGCCCGCGCCCCGGGGGCTTCACCCTCATCGAGGTCCTCATCGTCGTGGCCATTATCGGCATTCTCACGCTCATCTCGTACCCGAGCATCCTCAACACCATGGCCGTGCGGAATCTCGAGAACACCAGCCGGCAGGTCCAGACCTATCTCCAGCAGACCAAGCTCCGCGCGGTCGATACCAAGATCAACCACCGGGTCCGCTTCTACCGGTCCGACGTCGGCAACTGGGTCTACGAGATGGAGCGCATGCAGGCCGACCTCAGCACCGAGCCGAGCACCGTCTCCTGGGTCCGGGTCCCCGGCCCGCCCCGCCGGGAGATCTCCGCCCGGCTCGAGGTCACCCTGACCCTGCCCGTCGACGGCTCCGATTTCGTCGTCGAGTTCTCCCCCGTCGGGGCCGTGGCCAACTTCACCGTCGCCCAGAATACGATCGTCCTCCGGAACCCCAATCTCGACCGAGCCGGCCAGATGGACGAACGGGTCATCAGCCTGTTCATGGGCGGTTCGATCCATTACGAAAAGAGAGCGAGCTCCTGAGATGAGACACCCCAAGCCTGAACGCGGTTTCAGCCTGGTCGAGGTCCTGGTCGGCCTGTTCCTCGTCGGCGTCGCCGTCCTCGGCCTGGCCCAGCTCTTCCTCGTCGCCGTGACGAACAACGTCCGGGCCGACCGGATCGCCAACGCGACGTTCCTGGCCCAGCAGCAGATCGACTGGCTGCGGGGGTTCACCCTGGACGAGCTGACGGCCTACGCCGGCACGACCCTCGAGTCACGGGACGAGATCATCGACCTCAACCTCGACGGGACGAACGACTTCCGCCGGGTCACGGAATTCCGCATGGCCGGCGACACCTTCCAGGCCCTGATCCACGTCTATTCCGCGGAAGAGATCGCCGTCCCGAACGCCGCGGCGCTGCTGGCCGACCCGGCGCAGCACCGCCCCAAGGCGCTGATCACGACGATCATCACCCGATGAAGGAGCACCGACCGTGAGAGAACGCCCATCAAACCCTGCCCGGCCGGCCGCCGGATTCACCTTGGTCGAGCTCCTCGTCGGCAGCGCCGTCATGCTCGTCGCCGTCCTGGGGGCCCTGCTCATCTATTCGCGCAGCAACCGGGTCTCGGTCGAGCAGCAGATGGTGACCGAGGTCCAGAACGACGTCCGGTCCTCGATGTTCTTCGTTTCCCGCGACCTGCGCATGGCCGGGGCCGGCCTGCCCGAGCAGTTCAGCGGCTGGTTCCTCG
>CAYOYQ010000248.1:0-3561 GCA_964408215.1 uncultured Eubacteriales bacterium | reverse complement strand
GATGAGCCTTCTCGCCGGAGATCGGAACGGAGCGGCAGGACGCGGCTTGGCCTATCTCAAGAGCTGCCTCGACGCCTCGGGCGGCATCGGCGTCGCCCCCGGAGACGCGAGCGGCGGCTGGATGGCCTACGCGGGCCTGCTGGCCTTCCACACCTTCGGGGCCGAGGCCGAGGCCGCTCGTCTCGCCGACTGGATCCTGAAGCTCGAGGACGCTTCGTCCCGCTTCTCTTCGGCCGATATCGCCGCGATCGCCAGGACCTACCGGTACGACGCCTCGATCCCCGGCTGGTCGTGGACGCCGGGCGCGACCGCCTGGATCGAGCCCACAGCCCAGTTCATCCTGGCCCTGGCCAAGGCGGGTGTTCCTCCGTCAAACGCCAGGCTTGTCGCCGGGGTGAAGCTCATCATCGACCGGGCCGCCCCATCATCGGGAGGCTGGAATTTCGGGAACCCCTTCAGCAAGGCCCACGAGCTCGCGGCGACGCCCCTCTCGACGGCTATCGCCTTGACGGGCCTGGCCGCTGCGGGAGCCGCCGAGGATCTGCCGGCTGTCGCCCGGGGGCTCCGTTTCCTCGAACGGTCGCTCGAAGGGGACCTCAGCACGGTCGTCCTCGGCTGGACCCTGGTCGCTCTTCGGGGGTATCGCTCGCGCGCCGAGCTCATTCCGCGGGTCGCCGCGCGGCTCGAAGGCCTGAGCCGCCCCGATGGGAGTTACCGAGGGAATCCCTTCGAGTCCGCCCTGGCCTATCTTGCCCTCGTGAACGCGCCGTCTCTCGTCCCCCAGGCGGGAAAGCGGGCCGGAGAGGAACGGCCATGACCCGCCGTGAGCTTCTCCGCGCCCTGGGGACTTCCGCACTCTTGGCCGGACCCGCGGCCTCCGGCCCCGCGGGCGCTTCGCAAAACACCCCACGGGCCGGCGGGGGCGTCCCTCATCAGGTCGGCGTCAGCGCTTGCCCGAGCTACGACCGGGAAGCGCTCCTCGAGGCCGTCCGGGCCGGCTGGCGCTTGTCCCGGCCGCCGGACGTCCGCGGCAAGCGGGTCGTCCTCAAGCCGAACATCGCCGATTTCTTGCTGGATCGGCCGATCCACACGGACGCCCGTCTCGTCGAAGCCATCGTCATTCATCTCAAGTCCCTGGGGGCGGCCGGGATCGTCATCGCCGAGGGCCCGCCCCACGACCGCGATTCGGAGTCGCTCTTCCGGCGGACCGGCTTCGAGGCCCTGGCGGAACGTCAGGGCCTTCGCCTTGTCGACCTCAATTACGATGACACGCGCCTCGTCAAGAACGCGAATGCCCGGGCCACGCGGCTCCGGGAGTTCCATGTCCCGGCGACGATCCTCGCCGCGGACGTCCTCATTTCCGTGCCCAAGATGAAGACGCATCGGCTGGCCGGCGTGACCCTGGGCCTGAAGAACATGTTCGGGATCCTGCCCGGGATCGTTTACGGCTGGCCGAAGAACGTCCTCCACTGGAACGGCATCCCGCAGAGCATCTGCGATATCAACGGCACGGTCAAGCCGAGCTTCGTCCTCATCGACGGCATCGTCGGCATGGAGGGCTACGGTCCCATCCTCGGATCCGCCCGCAAGGCCGGTGTCCTGGTCATGAGCGCGAACGCTCTGGCCGCCGACGCCACGGCGGCCCGGATCATGGGTATTGAACCGGCGCGGGTCGAGTATCTCGCCATGGCCCAGCGGGCTAGGCTCGGGTCCCTCCGGCCGCAGGACATCTCCGTCGCCGGCGAAAGGCTTTCCGATGTCCGGACCGATTTCGCCTTGGAGCCCGAATACGCCTATCTCCGGGCGCCAAAGATCTAGGCCGGGGATACGTACGCGGCGTAAATGTCCCCGAAGAGAAAAAAAAGGGGGCGGCCGGAGCCGCCCCCTGTGCGGGTGCGTTAGACTTCAGCTAAGGTCAAGGAGTGGTGCTGCCGGCGGCGTCAGCGGAGGTGGAGCGGGGAGCGACGATCCAGTTGCCGGACCAGGCCGACAGGTCGTTCGTGAAGGCCTGCATGCTGACGATGTTGTAAAGGGTGGCTTCGGGGTTGGTCATGTCGTAGTCGTTGAAGCCGATGATGGGGCCCGCGACCCCGCCCCTGGCGTAGCTGTAGACCACGAAATCCTCATCCGACAGCTCGGTGTCCGGAACGTTCCCGATGTTGCCGGAACAGGCCCCGCCGACATGGACGAAGTAGGTCGTGTTCCAGGGGTCGTTGACCGGGACGGACTTGACGTAGAAGGGCGCGAGCGCCTGGATGAAGGGGTTGCCCTGGACCAGCGGGCCGTCCTGGGCGACGTTGAGCCAGCTGCCGTTGTCGGTGATGTAGTCGAGGGCGCCGGTCGAGACCGTCATGATCTCCTTCATACACGACTTCTGCTTGGCCTTCTGGAGCGCCTGCAGGGCGTTCGGGACGAGAAGGGCAGCCAGGATGCCGATGATCGCGACGACGATCAACAGCTCGATGAGGGTGAATCCTCTCATCTTTTTAAGCATTGAAAACCTCCTTTAAAATTCCCTGGCTGATCTCCTCAGCCGGGTTGTTCTTGCCACTCATAGTTGGCACCCCTAATATAGCAATTTGCGTGCCAAGTTTAATATCATTTTAAGTTATTGATATTAATTCAAATACATAAATTGTCCGGGCTGTGGCCGAAAAAAAGACGCCAACTTTTGTCGTTTTCGCCAATTTTTGTCGTCTAGATAGGGTTGCGCTCGCCGTTCCCGTTCCGCCGCTCGGCCTTGCGGACCTGATTGAGGTCGTACTTGCCGATGAGATAGCGGATGGTGCGGTAGCTCAGGCCGAGCAGCGGGGCCGCCTTCTGGAGGCTGCCGCCGGTGACGCCCAGGGCTTCCTGGATGTATTTCTTGGTGATGTCGTCGAGGTGCTGGGTCAGGCTGAAGCCGGGAGCGAAAAGGACCTGGGTCTCGAGCTTCTTCTTCTGGGGCGAGACGATCTCCTGGGGCAGGCAGCTCGCCGTGACCGTCTCCCGGTCCTCGATGGCCACGATCCTCTCGATGACGTTCTCGAGCTCGCGGATGTTGCCGGGCCAGGGATAGCCCTCGAGCAGGCCGACCACCTCGGGGGTGAACCGCTTGGGCTTCTTGCCCATCTTGTCGCAGTATTTCTGGAGGAAGTGGGAGATGAGGAGCGGGATGTCCTCGACCCGCCTCCGGAGCGCCGGCATGTCGATCGAGATGACGTTGAGGCGGTAAAAGAGCTCCTCCCGGAACTTGCCTTCCTGGATCCTCTTCTTCAGGTCCTGGTTGGTCGCGGCGATGATGCGGACGTCGACCGGGATCTCGTCGGCCCCGCCGACCCGGCGGACCTTCCTCTCCTGGAGGGCCCGCAGGAGCTTGACCTGGGTCCAGGGCGACATCTCCCCGACCTCGTCGAGGAACAGGGTCCCCCGCTGGGCCAGCTCGAACATGCCCTTCTTGTCCGAGACCGCGCCCGTGAACGAGCCCCGGACATGGCCGAAGAGCTCCGACTCGAGGAGGTTCTCGGGCAGGGCGGGCGCCGCGACGATCCCTTCGTCTCGATCAACTGCGCCGCCCTGCCC
>CAYOYQ010000247.1:0-3592 GCA_964408215.1 uncultured Eubacteriales bacterium | reverse complement strand
CTGACCGAGACGGTCAAGGACGAGGAGGGCGCCGACCACTACATCTATCTCTATATCCGCTGAGGTTCCCTCTCTGCGGCTCTGCTCGGATATTGCCTCTCGTTCCCCGGACCCCCTGGGAACCGGTCCCGACGGTTCCCCCGCTCGGGGTCCCCCTCCGCTACGGGGATCTTCGAGGCAATATTCCTCGCCGCCTCCGAGAGGGAAGGTCGAGCAGGATGGGTAAGTCCAGGATGGCGCGTTCGGTCAGAAGGCGATGCCGACGCTGGCCGACCAGACGCCGTTCCTGTAGTCGAGCTCCTGCTCGCCCTGGAAGACGGCGATGACCTTCTGCATGCCGAGGCTGTAGCGGACATCGACGACGAGGTTCCGGCCCAGGTTCAGGCCGGCCCCGAAGATGGTGCCGTAGTCGTTGTTCTTGAGGAGCGCGCTGGCGCGCGGAACCTCTTCGCCGTTCGAGACGAGCTTCTCCTGGAGCTTGAAGCCGACGGTCGGGCCGCCGAAGATGAACGGCTGCACGACGGGGGTGGGGATCCTCAGCTTGATGAGCAGCGGGACCTCGATGTAGTCGGCGTAGAGCTTGTCCGTGAAGGTGTCGTCCAGGGCGACATAAGTCGCGCCCTTCATGGTGTACAGGAGCTCGGACTGGACGGAGATGATGCGGCTGAAATCGACGGCCAGGAAGACGCCGCCCATGAAGCCGACCCGCGATTTCAGCGTGGCCAGGGGATCCCGGGCGTCAGCGCCGGTCGGCTTGGCCATATTGCCGCCGGCTTTGATGCCGAACCTGATGTCGGCGGCCGCCGGGCCCGGCAAAACCGCGAGGCCGGCGCAGGCCGCGATCAGAAGGGCCGTCAAAGCTCTCTTCATGGGGCCTCCTCGAACGCCCGGAGCGGCGCCCCGAAGGCGTTCCGAGAAGAGTATCCTTTGGAGAAGAGGTCCGGGCAATCCCCGATTGGGAGGATTTTACCAGGGGCCCTTCACCCCTCGCCGGGGGGGAGGCCCGGCCCCGTTCCTCACCTTCCGAGGCCGCACCCCAGGGGAAGCGCCCCGGCCCCGCCGGACCTCGCCTGACTCAGAGGCCGATGAGCTTGAACTTGGCCTTGTCCTTGAGCCCCTTGATGTAGTCCTCGACGGCCGTGCCCTGCTTCGTTTGCGCCAGCCGCGCCTCGAGCTCGGGCCGGACCTCTTCGAACGTCCGCGTCTCCTTCTTCCGGTCGACGATCTTGAGGATGTGGTAGCCGAAGTTCGTCTCGACCACATTGCTGACCTCGCCCACCGGCACGGAGAAGGCCGCGTCCTCGAACGGCTTGACCATCTGGCCGCGGGCGAAGTTCTCGTAGAGGCCCTTGTTCTCCGCGACGCCCGTGTCCTCGGAATACTCGACGGCCAGGGCCTCGAAGTCCTCCCCGGCCTTGGCCCGGGCCAGGAGGCCCTCGATCTTCTTCAAGGCCTCCGCTTTCTCGGCCTCGGTCTTGCCCTGGGTCAAAATGAGGATATGCCGCACCGAGGCGGTCTTGTCGCCTTTCTTCTCCTCCTCATAGGCCTTGCGAAGGTCGGCCTCGCCGACTTTCGACCCTTTCTCGGCGACGGTCTTCAGGAAGTTCTGGATGAGGAGTGTTTCGCCGATGTTCGTCTTGACATATTCGATGGACACGTCGGCGTCCTTCAGGGCCTTGAGGAAGGCTTCTTCGCCGCCGGCCCGGCCGTATTCGGATTGCAGGGCCTGGTCGAGCTCGCTCGGCGGGACGACCGTCTTGGCGGCTTTGGCCGCCTCGAGCAGGAGCTTGCGCTCGGCGATCTGGGTCGCGCCCCGGTCGAAGATCTCCTTGAGCCGGCCCGCGTCGGCTTCCTTGAGCTGATCGGTCAGGCGGCCGAAGTTGCTTTGCATCGTCAGCAGGACCTCGGCGGCCGTGACGGCGATGCCCTTGGCCTCGGCGAGCACGGTCGTCTTGTCGGGACCCAGGGCGGGGATCTTGGCCGCGAGCTCCCGGGCCAGGGCGAAGGCGGGGGTCCCCTCCTTGAGGGCGACCTTCTCGGCCTTCGGGGCGCAGCCCGCGACAAGGAGAAGGGAAAAAAGGACAGCCGTCCAAGCGTTCTTCATGGCACTCTCCTGGAAGGAACGGGAATGATCCCTCAACCGGGCACGATCCGGTGGACTTTCTTCTTACCGGCCTTGAGCAGCAAACCGCCGTCGGGGCCGAGGTCCTTGAGGGTGATCAGGCGCTCGATCGAATCGATGCGCTCGTCGTTGATGTAAAGGCCGCCCTGCTCGATCATCCGTTTGGCCTCTTTGCGCGAGGGCGTCAGGCCGACCTCGGTGAAAAGCCCGGCCGGGGCGAGGCCGGCCTCGAGCCGGGACCGCGGCACGGCCGTCGTCGGCAGGACGGTGAGGTCGCCTACGACTTCTGCCTTGGCGCCGCTAGGTCCGGTGATCTTCACAAATGCGGCTGCCGCCGCTTTTCGGGCCTTATCGGCCTCGAGCTCGCCGTGCGTGATCTTCGTCGCCTCGTAGGCCAGGATGCGCTTGGCCTCGTTCAGCCCGCTGCCCTGGAGCGCTTCGAGCCGCCGGATCTCGTCGAGCGGCACGAGCGTGAACATCCGGAGGAACCGGCCGACATCCCGGTCGTCGCAGTCGACCCAGTACTGGTAGAAATCGTACGGACTGAACTGGGCCGCGTCGAGCCAGACGGCCCCTTGCGCCGTCTTGCCCATCTTGGCCCCCGAGGCTGTGGTGAGCAGGGGGAAGGTCAGGGCCTCGACCGTCGCGCCTTCGACCCGGCGGACGAGGTCGACCCCGGCCAGGATGTTCCCCCACTGGTCGTCGCCGCCCATCTGCAGGGTGCAGTTGTATTTCCGGTAAAGCGACAGGTAATCGTAGGCCTGGAGGAGCTGGTAGTTGAACTCGATGAAGGACAGCCCCCGTTCGAGCCGAAGCTTGTAGGCCTCGGCGGCCAGCATCCGGTTGACGCTGAAATGCCGGCCGATGTCGCGGAGGAACTCGATGTATTTTAAGGGCAGGAGCCAATCGGCGTTGTCCACGGCGATGGCCCGGACGCCGTCGAAATGGAGGTAGCGGGCGAGCTGGATGAGGATGGCCTGGCCCTGGGCCCGGATGGTCGCCTCGTCGAGCATCTGGCGCATCTCGGTCTTGCCGCTGGGATCGCCGACCATGGTCGTGCCGCTGCCGACGACGGCGATGGCCCGGTGGCCGGCCCGGCGGAGGTGGACCATGGCCATGATCGGGACAAGGCTCCCGGCGTGGAGGCTTGTCGCCGTGCTGTCGAAGCCGACATAGAACGTGGCCGCGTTCCCGCCGAGCATCTTGCGGACGGCGGCCTCGTCCGAGACCTGGCCGAGGAAGCCCCGTTCCTTGAGCTCGTCATAGACGCTGCCGCTCACATTGTCCTCCCGGAATTTATACCACAGGACGCCCGCCCCGTCCAACGGCGGACCCCCTGCGGCCGGGCCTATTTCTTGAGCGTGAGCTCGACGACGTCCGAATTGCCCTCGGCGTCGAACCAATGGCCTTTGAGCGCCTCGTTCTCGAGAACGAGCTCGATCTTGATCAGCATCGGGTCCGTGCCCATGA
>CAYOYQ010000246.1:0-3631 GCA_964408215.1 uncultured Eubacteriales bacterium | reverse complement strand
ATGAGCCCGCCCTCGGTGAAGATGGGCTCCGAGCCGCCGATCCCCTTGAGCTGGGTGATGACCTCCTCGGCCTCGACGCCGCTGCGGAGGGCCGTCGAGATGAGCCGGCCGAGGGCCTCGGCGTCGGCCATGGTCGAGTAGCCGCTCTTGCCGATCGAGGCGAAGACCTCGAAGGGCTTCTGGTTGTGGAAGGAGATGGTGACGTAGAGGTTGCCGAAGCCGGTCTTGATCTTGTCGGTGACCGAGGGCAGCGAGTCGGGCCGGCCCTGCGGGTGGAGGATCTCCGTGCCGTTCTTGTAGAGGACCTGGCTCTTGCGGCAGCCGTCCCGGTAGATGGTGATGCCCTTCGCGCCCAGGTCCCAGGCCAAAAGGTAGGCCTTCTCGACGTCCTCGACCGAGGCCTCGTGGGGGAAATTGACGGTCTTGGAGACGGAGTTGTCGACATGTTTCTGGAAGGCGGCCTGGGTCTTGATGTGCCAGTCGGGCGAGACCTCGTGGGCGGCCCGGAAATAGTCGGGCAGGGGCTTTTCGGGGTTGGCGGCCTTCCATTCGGCGTAGATCGGGTGGACATCCTTGAGCTCGGCGTCGATGATCTTGGAGACGACCTCGAAGGCGAAGACCGGCTCGATCGACGAGGAGCAGCCGGCGATGCGCGAGATCGTCCCGGTCGGGGCGATGGTGAAGACCGTGGCGTTGCGCATCTTACCGCCCTTGTAGACGGACTTGGCGATGGCCGGGAACGAGCCGCGCTCGGCGGCCAGGGCCCGGGAGGCGGCTGTCGCCTCGGCGCGCAGGAAGGCGGCGACCTTGTCGGCCAGGGCCAGGGCCTTGGGCGAGTCGTAGCGGACCTTGAGGAGCAGGAGCAGGTCGGCCCAGCCCATGACCCCGAGGCCGATGCGGCGCGAGGCCCGGGTCACGGCATCGATCTGCGGCAGCGGGTAGCGGTTGACATCAATGACGTTGTCGAGGAAGCGGACGCCCAGGCGGATGACCTCGGCGAAGCGGTCCCAGTCGAAATGGTCCTTGGCTTTGGGCCGGGGGTCGTGGAAGTTGGCCAGGTTGATGGAGCCGAGGTTGCAGGACTCGTAGTCGTGGAGGGGCTGCTCGCCGCAGGGGTTGGTGGCCCGGATCGGGCCGAGGCCGGAGGTGGGGTTCCCGGCGTTGACGCGGTCGATGAAGATCAGGCCGGGGTCGCCGACAGCCCAGGCCGACTCGACGATGAGCTGGAAGACCATGCGGGCGTCCTTCTGCCCGACCGGGACGCCGAGGCGGGGGTCGATGAGGTCGTAGCTCGCGCCGGCCTTGAGGGCGGCCATGAAGGCGTCGGTCGCGGCGACGGAGATGTTGAAGTTGCCGACGGAGGCGCCGTCGAGCTTCATCTGGACGAACTCCTCGATATCGGGGTGGTCGACGCGGAGGATGCCCATGTTGGCGCCGCGGCGGGTGCCGCCCTGCTTGACCGCCTCGGTCGCGGCGTCGAGGACCTTGAGAAAGGAGACCGGGCCGGAGGCGACGCCCTGGGTCTTGCGGACCAGGCTGCCCTTGGGCCGGAGGCGGCTGAAATCGAAGCCCGTGCCGCCCCCCTCTTTGTGGACGAGGGCGGCGTCCTTGACCGTCTCGAAGATCGAGTCGAGCGAGTCCTCGATCGGCAGGACGAAGCAGGCGGACAGGCACATGCCCCGGCCCGCGCCGGTGAGGGTCGGGCTGTTGGGCAGGAAATCGCGGCCGGCCATGATGCGGAGGAAGGCCTCGGCGTATTTCTTGCGGTCGGCCTTGGTCCTCTCCGCCGAGGCGATGAAGCCGGCGACGCGGCGGAAGAGGTCCTCGGGCGTCTTGTCGACGAACTCGCCCTTGTCGTTCTTGAGGTAGTAGCGGGCCTTCAGGATCTTGATCGCGTTCTCGGAAAAACCGCCGGGCACGGACATGGAAGCCTCCGAATATCGAGAAATTCCCACCCGAGGCATTAAATCCTAGTGGAATGCTAAGGATTATAGAACGGCGCACCGCCAAAGGCAAGAAAAAATATGAGAGGGTCAAACCTACTTTTTTCGAAAAAAAGTAGGTTTGACCCTCTCATGTTCTTCATGCGGGGACGGGGGCGTGATAGAATGTCTCCCTTTCCTCTTAAGGAGTTGCGGCCATGGGCGAATTCGGGATCGCGGACAAACTGGAAAAGCCCGAGATCGAGGCGGGCGCCTGGGTGGCCCCGGGCGCTGTCCTCGTCGGCGACATCAAGATCCGGCGCGGCGCGAGCGTCTGGTACGGCTGCGTGCTGCGCTCCGACATGGCCGGGGCCGAGATCGAGGTCGGCGAGGACTCGAACATCCAGGACGGCGCGGTCGTCCATGTCGACGAGAAGATGTCCTGCCGGGTCGGCGCCCGGGTGACGGTCGGCCACGGGGCCGTCCTTCACGCCTGCGTGATCGGGGACGAGGCGATGGTGGCCATGAACGCCACGGTCCTCTCCGGGGCCACGATCGGCCGGGGCTCGATCGTGGCCGCAGGCGCGGTCGTCGCCGAAGGGTTCCAGGTGCCGCCGGGCGTCATCGTGGCCGGCGTCCCGGCCAAGGTCCGCCGCGAGACGACCGCGGAGGACAAGGCCCGCCTCGAGAACGCCTGGCGGACCTACCGCTCCCTCGCCGCGCTCCATAAAACGGGGACACAATACTAATTCACCTATTTCATCTGTCAGGCTTGCGGTGCGAACAAAGGATCATAAGGAAACAATGAATAAAGAAATGGGTGAATTGGTATTGCGTCCCCGATTTAAGGCGGTGATATTCGACCTGGACGGGACGCTCCTCGACACCATCGAGGACATCACCGCGGCTTCCAACCGCGTCTACGAGCCCCGCGGCCTCGGCGCCTTCACCCGCGACGAGATGAAAACGCTCGTCGGCGACGGCGCCGAGGAGCTCATCCGCCGGGTCTTCGCCTGGCGCGGCCGCCCCACCCCCTCAGGGGACGTCATCGCCGCGATCCTGGACGACTACCGCCGCGAATACCAGGTCTGCTGGCACGAGCATACCCGCCCTTACGACGGCATCCTCGAGCTCCTGGCCGAGCTCCGCCGCGGCGGCCTGAAGACCGCCGTCCTGTCGAACAAGGCCGAGATATTCACCGCCCGCCAGACCTCGGCTCTCTTCCCCGCCCACAGCTTCGACATCGTCCGCGGGGCCAAGCCCGGCGTCCCGCTCAAGCCCGATCCCTCGCCGGCCCTGGCCCTCGCCGCCGACCTCGGCATTCCCCCGCGCGACTGCGCCTTCGTCGGCGACACCAACGTCGACATGGCCACGGCCAAGGCCGCGGGCATGCTGGCCGTGGGCGCGCTCTGGGGTTTCCGTACCGCCGACGAGCTCAGGCAAAACGGGGCGGACGCCCTCGTCGATTCTCCGCTCGCGCTCCTGCCGCTTCTCGCCGAAGGCCCGCATCCCGCCGGAGGCCGCCGATGAAAAAGACCTTCACCCTGCCGCTCCTCTTCCTCGCGGCGATCGCCGCGGGCTGGATCGCCGGGACGTTCCTGCCCCTCCCGCTCGGCAAACAAGCCTTGCCGCCCGCGCCCGTGTCTCCCCTCGCCGCTCCAGCCGGCCCCGCCGGCGGCCGAAGGCTACCCGCACCTGTCCTGGTGCTA
>CAYOYQ010000245.1:0-3651 GCA_964408215.1 uncultured Eubacteriales bacterium | reverse complement strand
GCGCGAGTTCCTGGCCGACGCGAGCGGGGCCATGCTGACCCGCTACCCGGCCGGCCTGGCCTCGGCCCTGCGCAAGATCTCGGCCGACAGAGAGCCCCTCGAGGCCGCGAACAAGGCCACGGCCCACCTCTACATCGTCAATCCGCTCAAGAACCTCAAGGGCGGCAACTCCGGCCTCAACCGGCTCTTCAGCACGCATCCGCCCATCGAGGAGCGCATCGCCGCCCTCGAGAAGATGTGAGTCTGCCGGACTCCTCCCTCTTGCTTATTAAAGGGAAAGGCGCTATCCTTTAATAAGAAACGTGCTTATTTAACTTAATTAAATAACCGGTTTTCGCAATTGAGGGTGGCCATGCAACGAGGGCTGACCGGGGAATTCATAATCAAGAAATATGGCGATGAAGAGGTCCGGGCCTTCATGCCCTTTCCGCTCCCCCCGCAACCGCCCCTTCTGATCGACCCGGCACTTCGTGAAGAACTCGACCAGGCCCTGATCTCTCTCGGCCGCCTCGATAGCGTGACGACGCTGCTTCCCGACATCGACCTTTTTCTCTACACCTATGTCCGCAAAGAAGCCGTGCTGTCGTCCCAGATCGAGGGAACGAGGTCGTCCCTATCCGACCTGCTGCTCTTTGAGTTGGAAGAGATTCCCGGGGTTCCGCTCGACGATGTCATCGAGGTCTCCAGCTACGTTGCGGCGATGAAACATGGTCTGCGGAGGCTCGCCGGCGATTTTCCTCTTTCGAACAGGCTCGTCCGGGAGATCCATAGGGTCCTCCTCGCCAAAGGCCGCGGCCGGGACAAAGACCCGGGTGAATTCCGCCGCACCCAAAATTGGATCCAGGGAACCCGGCCGGGAAACGCCCTCTACGTGCCGCCTCCCCCTGACCGGGTCGCGGAGGCCATGGGAGCCTGGGAACGTTTCCTTCATGATATCCCCGAAAAGACTCCGGCCCTGATCAAAGCCGCTTTGATGCATGTTCAGTTCGAGACGATCCATCCGTTCCTCGACGGGAACGGGAGGATCGGGCGGCTCTTGATCACGCTCCTGCTCTGCCACGAAGGGATCCTGCGCCGGCCCCTTCTCTATCTCAGTCTCTACTTCAAACAGCACCGGAACGAGTATTTTAACCTGCTGACAGAGGTCCGTCTGTCGGGGGGCTGGGAATCCTGGCTGCGGTTCTTCGCCGTTGGGGTGCGGGAAATGGCCGAGGGCGCGGTCGCGGCGGCGCACCTTTTGAATGAGATCTTCGACAACGACCGAAGAACGATCCGGGGCCTCGGTAGAAGGGCCGGTTCGGCGCTGCGCATCCATCAGGTCTTCCAGAGCCGCCCGATCGCCAGCGCACCTTTTCTCGCCGCGGCGACAGAAATGTCGCCGCCGACAGTGGCCAAGGTCCTCGAGTCCCTTCAGGAGAAGAAGATCGTCAAGGAAGTCACGGGGCGGAGAAGGAAGAGGCTTTATTCCTATTCGAGATACCTAGAGCTCATGAACCAGGGGACGGAGTCCTAAAATGGCTTCGAACCAGCAGCGGCCGCTCCGGCTGGCGCTCCTCATCACCGTGGCCGTGCTCGTCGTCGAGGTCGTCGGCGGCTTCCTCAGCCGCAGCCTGGCCCTGCTCGCCGACGCCGGCCACATGCTCACCGATGTCGCCGCGCTCGGCCTCGGCCTCTTCGCCTTCTGGCTCGCGGCCCGGCCCGCCTCGTCCCGCCGCACCTTCGGCTGGCGCCGCTTCGAGATTTTCGCCGCCTTCCTCAACGGGGTGGCCCTCTGGATGATCGCCGCCGTCATCGGCTATGAGGCCTACCTCCGCTTCCGCGCGCCCCAGCCGGTCAAGGGCGGCCTGATGTTCGCCGTGGCCGCCTTTGGCCTCGCGGCCAACGTCGCCGTCGGGGGGATCCTCTACCGGAGCCGCGAGCACAGCCTGAACGTCCGCGGCGCTTTCCTTCACGTCGTCGCCGACGCCCTCGGCAGCGTCGGCGTCCTCGCCGCGGCCCTGCTCATCGCCGTCACAGGGTCCTTCATCTGGGACCCGATCGTCAGCGCCGCCGTCTCGGTCCTCATCCTCTGGAGCTCGGCCCGGCTCGTCCGCGATTCCTTCCGCATCTTCATGGAGGGCGCGCCTTCTCACCTCGACCCCGGCGCCATCCGGGCGGCCCTCCTCGCGATCGACGGCGTCGTCGACGTCCACGACCTCCATGTCTGGACCATCACCTCGGGGTTCATTTCGCTGAGCGCCCACCTGAAGGTCCGCGCCGGGGCTGCCCAGCAGGAGATCCTCCGCCTGGCCCACGAAGCCCTGTCCTCGCGCTTCGAGGTCCGCCATTCGACCTTCCAGATCGAGCCCGAAGAGGACGCCGCCTGTGCCACGGCCTCCTGCGACGCCGAGCCGCCTACTTCCTCTTGAGGAGCTTGCGCAGCTCGGCCAGGGGCCGCGTGTTGATGACGTCGCCCGCCTCGAGCCAGCCCCGCCGGGCCTGGCCGATCCCGAACCGCATCAGGCCCAGGTCGTCCGTGCTGTGGGCGTCGGTCGACAGGGCCACCTTGAGCCCCATCTCCCTGGCCATCTGGCAATGGACGTCGTCGAGGTCGAGCCGGTCGGGATGGGCGTTAAGCTCGAGGAAGCAGCCGCGCTCGACGGCCGCCCGCATGACCTTCTCCAGATCGATCTCGTACGGCGGCCGCTCGTTGATGAGCCGGCCCGTCGGGTGGCCAAAGATGTTGACGCGCGGGTTGTCGAGGGCCCGGATGACCCGCTCGGTCTGCTTCTCCTTGGACAGCTTGAAGTTGTAGTGGACCGAGCACACGACGAGATCGAGCTCGTCCAGGATGCCGTCGGGCAGGTCGAGGGAGCCGTCGACCAGGATGTCGAGCTCGACCGACTTGAGCAGGGTGAAGCCCTTGAGCTTGGCGTTGAGCCTGTCGATGGCCTTGATCGACTTGGCCAGCCGCTTGGCGTCTAAACCGTGGGCGATGGTGACGTGCCGCGAGTGGTCGGTGACGGCCAGGTACTCATAGCCCCGGGTCTGGGCCGCCTCGGCCATCTCGAGCGCCGTGTAGCGGCCGTCGGACTCCGTGGTGTGGGCGTGAAGGTCGCCCCTGAGGTCCTCGAGGCGGACAAGGCGCGGCAGCTTTCCCTCGGCCGCGGCCCGGAGCTCGCCCCGGTCCTCGCGCAGCTCGGGCTCGATATAGGGCAGGCCGACCGTCTTGTAGACCTCCGCCTCGGTCCGGCCGGCGATCATCTTTTTTCCCCGGAAGACGCCGTACTCGTTGATCTTGAGCTTGCGCTTGACGCCCATCGTCCGGACCGCGATGTTGTGGGACTTGGAGCCGGTGAAATAGTGGAGGGCCGCGCCCCACGACGCGCGCGGCACGACCCGCAGGTCCACCTGCAGCCCGCCGCGGAGGACGGCGGAGGACTTGGTCTCGCCCTCGGCCAGGACCTTGTCGACGTCGTCGTGCTTGGCGAACCTGGCCATGATGTCGCCGCTCGTCTCGGCCGCGACCAGGATGTCGACGTCCCCGACGGTCTCGGCCCGGCGGCGGAAGCTCCCGGCGATGGCGATCTCCTCGACGCCTTTGGCGCCCTTCAGCGCCTTGAGCAGGGGCGTGACCATCTCCTCGGCCCGGGCCAGCTTGAACCGCTCGGG
>CAYOYQ010000244.1:0-3670 GCA_964408215.1 uncultured Eubacteriales bacterium | reverse complement strand
GCGTCTACCCCGGCCTGATCATGGCCAACGGGGCCCGCATGGAGGGCATCGAAGCCAACCTCTTCTTCACCTTCTTCGGCCAGGACGCCATCGTCAAGAAGCGCATGAACAAGATCAAGGTCGCCACGGTCGGCAACCCGGGCATGCACATGGCCTCGCTCGTGGGCATCCTGCCGGGCATGTCGGCGATGGCCACCTCGATGATGAAGAAGACCATGGAGAAGCTCGACATCCCGCCGGTCGCGGAGTACATCGAGATGATCCACGACGCGGGCGGCAAGCTCTACGCCTGCAAGATGACCGTGGACATGTTCAAGTTCAAGAAAGAGGACTTCTGCCCCCAGGTCGAGGACATCATCACCGTCGGCAAGTTCTACGAGCTCGCCGCCGGCGGCGAGATCATCTTCACTTAATACACCCAGTCCTTTTTTGCCGAGGATGGGGCGTTCCGCTCCACGAACGCGGCCATCTCGCGCAGCATCTCGTCGCCCTGGAACGGCGACCAGCCGTGGCCGCCGCGGTCGCCGTAGACGAACTTCCCGCCATACGGCGGATCCGTCCGCGCCGCGAGCGACGCCTCGAGCAGGTAGCAGGCCTCGTTGAGGTAGAAATTGTCCATCCGGCCGACGTAAACGTGGATCTTCCCGGTTAGCCTCGGCCCGATCGCCGGCCAGTTCTTCTCTAGATAGACGCGAAGGTCGTATCGCTCCCGGGCCCATTCCACGGCGGTCTTATCGATCTCGCCCGTCAGCGGGTCCCAGAACGCCCTCGGGTACCCGTCCTCGGCCACCGGCGCGAAGACCGCGTTCCAGATGGCCCACTGCCCGCCCGACCTGCAGCGGTCGCCGGTCGCCTCCTCGTAAAGGTTCTCCTGCTCCATCGTGTAGACGAGGTTCCCGTCGGTCCGCCTCTCCCCGCCCCGCGGCACGCGCGCCCACTCGCTGTCGACGTAGTAGGCGTTCTTGTCGCCGTAGAGGTCGACGACCTGGTACTTCCGGAAATCGACCGGGTCCGGGCAGAACGACCAGACGCCGCCGAAGACGTCCGGATAGAAGACCTGGAGCGCGAGGGAGATCCAACCGCCCGTCGACCCGCCCGATAGCACCCTCGCCCACGGCTCGCCGATGGCCCGGAACGTCTTCTCGATATGCGGAATGAGCTCCGTCGTGATGGCGTCGCCGTACGGCCCGACGTTGGCCGAGTTCACGCCGTAGGAGTCGTCGTAGTAGGGGCAGGCGTGCTCGAAGGTGACCTGGATGAAGCGCGGCGCGCCGTCGGCCGTCCAGAGCTTGAAGAACGGGTCCGACGCGTCCTCGCTGAACCTCCCGGCCCGCCCGCGCGGGAAATGCCCTTGGACGTAGTGCACGGGATAGCGGACGTCGGGGCGCTCGTCGTAGCCCTTGGGCAGGAGCACGTTGGCCCCGAGGAACATCGGCTGTCCCCAGAAGTCCGTCAGCAGACGGCTTTGGATGCGGACATGCTTGAGCCACTTCGTGTCCTGGTAGGGCGGGATCGGCGCCACGACCTTGTTCAGGACGATCGGCACGATCGCGGCCGCGGCGCGGCCGGACTTGCCCGAGACCCCGATGACGACTTTCTTCGGCTCGGAATAGAGGTTGCCCGGCGAGCGGCGCCAGTTCTGGCCCTCGCCCTGGTCCTGGTGGAGCTTGACGACCTTGCCGTCGCTCCTCTTGAACGTCGTGTAGACGTTGAGCCAGGCCTGGACGTAGTAGTCGCCCGGCGGGATATCGTGGAGGCTCCGGACCGGGTGGCCGAGGGCTGTCTCGTCGACGACCGCCTTCGCGCCGGGCTTCAGGCCGTCGACGTTGAGGCCGAAGACGGGCGTCCCGGTCGGCCCGGGACTGAACTTATCGGTCCGCGACAGGAGGACGAGGATGCGGCCGTCGGCCGCCTCGGCCCGGACCGCGGGATCGATCGTCACCTCGAACGTCGTATAGCCCTGGGGGACGGCCGACAGGGCCGCGGCCGCGACGAAGACGAAGAGCAGCAGCAGTATCGAGGCGAGGTCCCGTCGCATCCGGCCGACCCGTGCCGGTGATTTGCGCGTTCCGTTGGTCATGCGTTCCTCCGAGTCTTCCGGATGTTATGCCAGCCCGCGCGGGGTGTCAAACCGTGGGGCATGCGGCTTGCTTTTTGCCCGCAATAACGCATAATCCCCGGAAGAGCCAGATGGGGTCAGAAGGTGTCAGACCTACCTTTTACCCGGTTTGGGTAAAAGGTAGGTCTGACACCCTCTCCTTGACCCCATCCTAAGGAGGCGGAGATGGAGTGGATAACGCACTTTCAATCGTGGGTCGCCCTGGCGACGCTGACCGCGCTCGAGATCGTCCTGGGCATCGACAACATCATCTTCATCTCGGTCCTCGTCGGCCGCCTCCCCGGCGAGAAGCGCAACCGGGCCCGCGTCCTCGGCCTGGCCCTGGCCATGATCAGCCGGATCCTGCTCCTGCTCTCGCTGACCTGGGTCATGAGCCTCAAGAGGTCTCTCTTCGCGGTCTTCTCCCGCGAGTTCAGCGGTCGCGACCTCATCCTCATCGCCGGCGGCCTCTTCCTCCTGGCCAAGAGCACCCGCGAGATCCATCACAGCCTGATGGGCTCCGAGGGCCATCTCAAGGCCAAGGCCGCCGCTCGGATGGCCGGCGTTCTCGCCCAGATCGCCGTCCTCGACATCGTCTTCTCGCTCGACTCCGTCGTCACCGCGATCGGACTGGCCAACCACCTGGCCATCATGATCACGGCCATCGTTATCGCCGTCGGCGTGATGATGCTCTCGGCCAAGCCGATCGGCGAGTTCGTCGACAACCACCCGACCATCAAGATGCTGGCCCTGAG
Source organism: uncultured Eubacteriales bacterium (assembly GCA_964408215.1). Classification (GTDB taxonomy): domain Bacteria; phylum Acidobacteriota; class Aminicenantia; order Aminicenantales; family Saccharicenantaceae; genus RBG-16-66-30. The sequence continues at coordinate 817 of CAYOYQ010000244.1, read as the reverse complement.
CTTCCTGCTTCTCGTCGGCTTCACCCTCTTCGGGGAGGGCTTCGGCCTGGTCATCCCCAAGGGCTACATCTATTTCGCCATGGGCTTCTCGATCGGCGTCGAGTTCCTCAACCTGCAGGTCCGCAAGCGCATGGAGAGGCCCATCCACCTGCACACCGACCGCGCAACATAATAAAAGATGGTGTCAGACCTACCTTTTGCCCAAAACGGGTAAAAGGTAGGTCTGACACCATCCTATTCGATCGCGGGGTAGCGCTTGTCGGCGAAGCGCATCAGCGCCAGGTAGCTCGCCGCCGCCAAGACGACCAGCACCCCAAGCACCACGCCCAGGACCGCGTTCGTCCCGAGCTTGGCCTTGATCAAGGCCTTGGCCGCGAAAAACAGGACCGTCAGGATGCCGATATCCGCGAACAGCGCCAAGAGCACGTTGAGGTTCTGCTTGATGGCCTTCTGCGGGTTCGTCCAGTCGAGAAGGGGCCGGGCCAGGTCGATCATCATGCCGACCGCGGTCAGGACCACCCCGGCCGCGAGCGACAGCACGACCGCCGGCACGAGGAGCGCCACCGCGAGATGAAAGGTGAGCCCGGCCACGACCGAGGCCGTGACCACGCCCACCAGCGCGACAAGATACGAATGCAGGAACTTGGCCGCCGCCTGCTCCCGCGGCGCGACCGGGATCACCCGCGAGATCCAGAACTGCGCTCCTTCCCTCGAGAACGTCGACGAGGCCGTGCCGTTGATGCTGCCGCACACCGTCATGAACAGCGCCGCGCCCAGCATCGCGACCAGCGGATTGGCCGAGACCATCGCCTTGATC
>CAYOYQ010000243.1:0-3671 GCA_964408215.1 uncultured Eubacteriales bacterium | reverse complement strand
AACTTTTCGAAGGCCGATTCCCGTGCCGACTTGGCGTCCAGGGAGGTTCCGTCCGCCTGCATCCATCGCAGCTCATCGGCATAGAGGAAGCTCGTCAGCGTTTCGGCCCGCCCGGCGACCGTCCGCAGCCCGAAGGCGTCGACGATGCTGCGGATGTGGGCGTGGTCGGTCGAAAGGTACTCGTGGATGGTCAGGCCGCGCATCGGCGAATAGGATAGGACGCCGATCTCGTCGCCCGGCCGGACGGCGGTGTCCATGAAGTTGAGGGCGGCGTCCCGGGCCTTGCGGGCGCTGCGCGGATCGGTGAAGGCGAAATCGAAGAAAAAGAAGAACTTGCGGTTGAGGTGGGGGCCGACGAGCGGGGCCGCCGGGGCGATCTCGTCGCCGCCGACGATGTGGTTCTCGAAGTGGCTGACGTTGACCTTCTGGCCGTTGTCCGTGACCTCGAAGTCGGCCGCATTGAGGTCCGTGACCGGCTTGCCGTCCTTCGTCGTGACATAGGCCTGGAGCAGCTTCAGGGCGACGGTGACCTCTTCGCGGATCTGGCCTGCGGCCTGACTGGAAGGGGCCGCGGCGGACGAGCCGCCCGCGGACGCTCCGACAAGACACCCGACGAGCGCGACCGCGCCCAGGACCTTGGGGAGTGGACCCATGGGTTCCTCCTTCGGCGGAAAGACCCGAGGCGGCCTTGCCGCCATGGTGATGTCGTTCCGGACCCGAAACCCCTTTCCCTTCTCTTGGGCCCTATGTGAGATTATGGGTCCAAAATACGGCGAAGTCAATCAGGCCCACCGCCGCTCCGCCTATTTAATGACGGTCGTGACCTTGACCTCGAAGAACTTATAGTCCTTGTAGACGACGGACGTCTTCGAGGCCGTGATGATTCCCCGGGGGAGTCGATAAGCCTCGACGACTTCATAGGCGTTCGGGAACCGCAAGCCGTTCTTTTCGATGCCATACTCAGAGCTGAACTTGAGCCGGGGCTTGGCCCGCAATGCGCCTGCGGCCTCCTCGATCCGGGCATAGTTCGCCATCGAGGCCGGCTCCCATTCGACCTTCAGCACCGCTCCGTCCCAGCGGCGGACCCAGGCCCGGCCGTAGAGGGAGGAGGTCTCCTCGCCCTTGGGCCGGACATCGATGACCAGTACGGGCTCCCCGTCCATCTCCGTCTCTTGGACCAAGAGATAGCCGTGGCGGGCTTGGGCCTCCGGGCCGAACAGCCCGACCGGCCCGAGCACGACGAACTTGTGGTAGAACCGCTGTGTTCCGAGCGCCGCGTGCTCCTCGCGCCGCGGTTTCCCGTTCTCTTCGAGCAGGGTCCTCGTCTCGGCGGCCCATCCGGCCTTGCGGGTCAGCTGATAATCGTAGATCCAGTCGGAGACCTGGTCCGGCGGTCGCGGTTGCGCTGTAACTTCGCCGCTTCCAATCACCAACGTGGGCTTCCGGCCCAATAGCAAGAATGAAAGCCGTTCTTTGACCTCTTCCCGACAGACAAAATCGAGAGACGCGGCTTCGAGCTGCTGACAATACTCGGCCGAGCGCTTCAGGATCTCCCCGGGCACGGGACCGCCCTTCGCGGGCAAAGGCTCCGCCGGATCGATCTCTTCGACGATGGCGCCCGGGATCGGCGGCGTCCCTGCTTCCTCCCTCGGTTCACGGCCGGCTTCGGGAGGCGCCACGGCCGGCTGGCCCGTCGCGTCCGTCGCGACATAGCCCTCCCTATGGCTGATCCTATAACTGCCGGGCTTGACGGCGACCTCGATGCTGTGGAACTTGCCGTCGGCCTTGTAGCCGGACGGGCGATAATAGACGAGATAATACTCGCCGGACGATTCGGCCGCCCGGCGCATGAGGAAGGCCGGATTGGCCGACGCCGCGGCCGTGCCGCCCGTCGCCGCCGCGACCTGCTCGAAGATCTGGTAGATGGCCGCTGACGATTCGGCCATCTTGATCCCGTCGAGCACGATGGCGTTCTCGACGTCGAGCTGGGGATCGCGCCGGTTCCGCGTGATATAGAGGAAGTGAACGTCCGTCTCGGCGTCCGAGAAGGCCCGCCGGACGGCCTCTCGGTCGATGGGGGAGTCCTCCCGATAGGTCGCCATGAGCTCCATCGCCTTGAAGGCGATCTGCGAGTCGTTGCTGTTGAGGGCTTCGAGCATCCTGCGATCGTTGAATTGCGGCACCTGTTCCCGCTGATAGAACAGGAAGACGTGCTTGGACCCCGGCCGGGCCTTGAGGGCCGCCGCGAAGGCCGCCATCTTTCCGGTGTCGATCGTCCGAAGGTCCTTGAGCTTTTCGAGATCGGTCCGGTAGGAGTTGAGATTGACCTGGGCATAGTCCGGGTCGCCGGCGCCGAGATGAGCAAGCATGCTATCGATGACCGCCCGATAGGCCCCGCTCAGGATGAGGATATCCCGGCGGAGCTTGTCCTTGACCTCGATCTGGGCTTTCCGCACCCGCTCCGGCGAGTCGACCTTGTTCTTCAGATGGAGCGTTCTCAAGGGGGTGACGATATCCACGATGTCATCCGGCCGGCAGACACTGGCGAAGAAATAGTCGATTGCTTTGTCGATCTCGGGCATGTATTCGCCGATCTGGAAGAGCAGGACGAAATTGCGCCGCGTTTCCGGTCCGGGCCCGGCGGCCGCCCCTTCCTGCCTCTTCAGGGCCCCGCCCCGGATCAGGTAGACGGCCTCGATCCGTTGTGGCTGCCCATCCTCACGGACCTCGAAATCGTCGAGACCCAACGTCTCGACGAACTTGGATCCGTTAAAAACGCGGACCGGGACGGCGATGTTGACGACCGCGACCTGATGCCGGATCTGCCCGGATCCCCACGCCGCGGCGCCCGCGAGCAGCGCTAGAGCGATGACCCCCGTCTGTTTTATCATCGACGCCATTCCCATGATGGGCCAAGAAGGACAACGAAGTCAACGAAGGGTCTCTCTCCGTGTCGAGGCATGGTATAATCATTGACTGACTTAGGCGAGAACGAGATGAGAATATGAGCGGCATGGCCCGGCCGGCGAAGCGCAAACGGTGGCGCCGTGCCGCGGACATCTCCCTTATTGTCCTGGCCGTCGCCGCTATCGGCCTATTCGTGGCCGTGAAGATCATCGGCGGCCACGGGGAAACGGCCAAAACTCCAAAGAGCGCCGCGTCCAAGACCGCCGGCGGCGCGTCTTCCATCGGACCCGAGAACGGCGCGGCCACGGCCGGCGACTTCGCCGACCTCGAGACCGGCCCCGACGAGTTCGACGCCGATCCGGCCGACGAGCCGCTCGCCGGGCCCGCCATCGTCTCCGATCCCTACGCCGCCCGGCCGTTCTCGCCGATCGACGACGCCCGGCTCGCCGCCCTGCTCGATCCCGAGATCGAGCGCGCCCTCAAGGTGGGCCGCATCCCCTCCATGGCCGTCGTCTGCTTCTCCGGCGACCGCATCGTCTGGACGCGCTCGGCCGGGCTGGCCAACGTCCGGGTCAAGACGCCGGCCGCCGTCGACACGGTCTACATCATCGCCTCGACCTTCAAGACGATGTCCGCGACGGCCCTGATGCAGCTCCAGGAGCAGGGCAAGTTCAAGCTCGACGACCGCGTCAACGACTACCTCTCGGGGATCCAGATCGAGGGCGAGAACAAGCGCTACCCGGTGACCTTCCGCAACCTCCTGA
>CAYOYQ010000242.1:0-3685 GCA_964408215.1 uncultured Eubacteriales bacterium | reverse complement strand
CGGCTCGATCGTCTCGCCCTCGTCGTGCTGCGGCATCGTCGGGATCAAGCCGACGATCGGGCTGGTCAGCCGCGCGGGCATCGTCCCGATCGCCCACTCGCAGGACACGGCCGGCCCGATGGCCCGGACGGTCGCCGACGCCGCGGCGCTTCTCGGGGCGGTCGCCGGGCCGGACGAGAACGACCCGGCCACGATCGCGGAGGGCGTTCGCATCTACAAGGATTACCGCGAGTTCCTGGTCGCCGACGGGCTCCGCGGGGCCCGGATCGGCGTGCTGCGGACGCCGGCCTTCAATTTCGCCAAGGGAATCGAGCCCATCCTAGACAACGCGGTCGAGGCCCTGAAGAAGGCGGGCGCCGAGGTCGTCGACCCGGTCGAGCTCGCCCACGCGACCGACACCGGCGAGGCCGAATACGAAGTCCTCCTTTACGAGTTCAAGGCCGACCTCGAGGCCTTTTTCGCGTCGCGGCCGGGGGCGGCCGTGAAGACGCTGGCCGACCTCATCGCCTTCGACGAGAAGAACGCGGCGCGCGAGATGCCTTTCTTCGGCCAGGAGATCCTGGAGCAGGCGGCGAAGAAGGGGCCGATCACGGAGAAAGCCTACCTCGACGCCCTGGCTAAATGCCGCGAGCTGACGCGCGAAAAAGGCATCGACGCGGCGCTGGCCGAGCACAAGCTCGACGCCCTCATCGTCCTCACCAACGGCCCGGCCCACATGACCGACCTCATCAACGGCGACTCGTTCTCGGGCAGTTCGTCGTCGCCCGCGGCGGTGGCCGGCTACCCGACGATCACCCTCCCGGCCGGCTGGGTGCGCGGGATGCCGGTCGGCGTCTCGTTCATCGGCCCGGCCTGGAGCGAGCCCGTGCTCATCAAGCTGGCTTATGGGTTGGAGCAGGCGCTGAAGATGAGGCGGGCGCCGCGCTTCCTGCCGACGGCCGATCTCGGGCCGGCCGGTCCGGCGATGATCAGCGTGGGAGAGGGACCAGTCCAGAAGTAATCAGCCCTGGGAAAGAAGACTACGGATAGTTAATTATCCGGATAGGGAGGACGGAACGAATTGCGGGTCTGGGATGGTGAGATAATAAAATTGATAAACGGATGAAAAAGAAGGTCGTCAGTTTTTACAGAATAAGGATGATCGGCAACCGGAAGTTGGCCAAAGAAAAGGGGAGGGGAACATGAAGAGGACGTCGAGGGGTCGCATGACGAGCGTCTTCGGATCGGTTTTATTGGCGGGGGCGTTGATCTTGGCGCCGGGCTTGCTTAGCGGCTGGGACGCGGCCTCGGCCCACGACAAAGCCGCGCGGGACGCCTTCGTCCGGGCCCACGCGGAGAAGACCGCGCCGCCTCCCTTCGCGTTTATCTACGGGGGGAAGCCCTCTTCCGGCTTTATCGGCAAGTGGAACGTCACTTCTGAGGAAAAATCGGAGGGCAGCAAGACCGTCCGGACGATCGTCTACACGGACCCGGCGACCGGCCTCCGGATCACGGCGGTGCACACGATCTTCGCCGATTCCCCGGCCGCCGAGTGGGTCGTGCGCTTCAAGAACACGGGCGGGGCGGCGACGCCCATCATCGAGAAGGTCAAAGCCTGCGCGGTCACGTTCGCCGATTTTGCCGCGGCCGCGCCGGGGCCGGGGGCGGCTCCGGTCATGCTCTATCGGGCCCGGGGCAGCAGCGCCCAGCGGTCCGACTTCGGCCCGATCATCGAGGCCGTCCCGGAGAAGGGCGAGGTCCGCTTCGGGCCGACGGCCGGGCGGTCTTCCGACACGAACGCGCTGCCGTTCTTCAACATCGCGGCCGCGGACCGCGGCGTCGTCGCGGCGATCGGCTGGAGCGGGCGCTGGGAGGCCGCCGTCGCGCGCAAGGGCGCCCGCGGGCTCGACCTCTCGGCCGGCCAGGCCGAGACGCGCTTCAAGCTCCTGCCTGGAGAAGAGGTCCGGACGCCGTCGGTCGCGCTCCTGTTCTGGAAGGGCGCCGACCGGATGGCCGGGCACAACCTCTTCCGCCGCTTCATCCTGGCCCACCACATGCCCCAGGCGAACGGCAAGCCCGTCGCCCTACCGATCAACCACGGCGTCGGCTTCGGCGGCCCCTTCCCGTGCAACGAGTACGTCTGCGCCACGGAGAGCTACGCCATCGGCATGATCGAGCGGCTCCACCAGTTCGGACTCGCCCCCGACGCCTGCTGGATCGACGCCGGGTGGTACGAGAACGCGACCGGCCAATGGTGGTCGGGCGTCGGCACGTGGACGGTCAATAAAAAGAATTTCCCGCGCGGCCTCAAGCCGGTGACCGAGGCGGCCCGGAAGTACGGCCAGGGCTTCGTCGTCTGGTTCGAGCCCGAGCGCGTTTACGAGGGGACTTGGCTCGACCGCGAACACAAGGATTGGCTGATCGCTCTCGCGGGCAACCCGAACCGGCTGCTCGATCTCGGCAATCCCAAGGCCTTGGCCTGGCTCACGGACCACATCTCGAACTTCATCCGCGACGAGGGCGTGACGATCTACCGGCAGGATTTCAACTTCGACCCGCGGCCCTACTGGGCGGCGGCGGACGCGCCCGACCGCGTCGGTATCGCGGAGATGAAGCACATCGAGGGGCTCTACAAGTTCTGGGACGCTTTACTCGAGCGCAACCCGGGCCTGCTCATCGACAACTGCGCCTCGGGCGGGCGGCGGATCGACCTCGAGACGACGAGCCGCAGCATCCCGCTCTGGCGGACGGACTACAACTACTGGGAGCCGAACGGCTACCAGTGCCACACCTACGGGCTCCACTTCTTCATCCCGGCGAGCGGCACGGGCAACGGCGACCCGCGGAAATACTGGTTCCGGGGCGCGGCGGCGGGCGCGGCCGTGGTCATGGGCTGGGAGCTCAACGGGGCGTTCAATGTCCGGGCGGCCGTCGAGGACATGGCCGAGTTCCGCAGCCTCCGGGACTATTATTACGGCGATTATTATCCGTTGACCGAGTACGGGACGGGAGACGACGTCTGGGCGGCCTTCCAGTGGGACCGGCCCGAGGAGCGCGACGGGATCGTCGTGGCCTTCAGGCGGCCGATGGCCCCGCAGGCGTCGATCGTGGTCAAGCTCAACGGGCTCGAGCCGGGGGCGGATTACGAAGTGGATTATGTGGACTACGGCGTCGTGGTCATCAAGAGCGGAAAGGAGCTGGCCGACGGGCTGACGCTCAAGATCCCCGAGGAGCCGGCTTCGCTCGTCGTCAAGTACCGGCGGGTGAGGTAAAGGAGAAGGGCGGATGATCGCACTCGAGCACGTTTCCAAGAGCTACAACCGCGGTAAAGTCAGGGCCGTCGACGACCTGACCCTCACCATCAAGCCGGGCGAGATCTTCGGCTTCCTCGGGCCGAACGGGGCCGGGAAGACGACGACCATCAAGCTGATCGTGGGGCTGCTGCGGCCGGACGCGGGCCGGATCGCGGTCGAGGGGCATGACGTCGAGACGGAGCCTCTCGCGGCCAAGCAGGTGACGACCTACGTCCCGGACTTCCCGGCGATCTACGAGCGGCTGACGGGGCTCGAGTACCTCAACTTCATCGGCGACGTCTACGGCGTGCCGAAAGCGGACCGGCTCGAGCGCATCGACAAGTGGCTCGAGATCTTCGAGCTCGCCCCGGTCGTGACCAACCCGATCCAGAGCTATTCGCACGGCATGAAGC
>CAYOYQ010000241.1:0-3696 GCA_964408215.1 uncultured Eubacteriales bacterium | reverse complement strand
CTGGCCCCAGAGCCCGCGCTCGGCGGGGTAGGGCGGGCGCTGGCGGGGATAGGCCCGGCCGCCCTCGATGGAGGCCAGCAGGGCCGTCTCCTCGCCGGAGACGAAGGCGCCGGCGCCGCGGACGACCTCGAGGTCGAAGTCGAAGCCCGTGCCGAGGATGTTCTTGCCGAGGAGGCCGTAGGCGCGGGCCTGGTCGAGGGCGAGGCCGATGCGGTGGATGGCCAGCGGGTATTCGTGGCGGATATAAAGGAAGCCGCGGGCCGCGCCGACCGCCCGGGCCCCGATGATCATGCCCTCGATGACCGCGTGCGGATCGGCCTCGAGGACCGACCGGTCCATGAAGGCCCCGGGGTCGCCTTCGTCGCCGTTGCACACGACGTAGCGCGGGTCCCCCGCGGCCCGGCGGGCGGCGGCCCATTTCAGGCCGGTCGGGAAGCCCGCGCCGCCCCGGCCGCGCAGCCCCGCGCGCGTCACCTCGGCGATGATCGCCTCCGGCGTCATCTCCGCGAGGGCCTTGGCCGCCCCGGCGTAGCCGTCGTAGGCGATGGCATCGTCGATCCGCTCGGGATCGATCCGGCCCCGGTTGCTGAGGACGATCAGGCGCTGGTGCTTGAAGAACTCGATGTCCTTCATGCGCGGCACCGGCTCGCGTTCCCGGGGGGGAACGTACATCAGGGCCTGGACCGGCCGGCCCTTGACGAGGTGCTCCTCGACGAGGTGGGGGATATCGGCCGGCTTGAGCCGCTGATAGAACACCCCGTCCGGCTGGACGAGGAGGATCGGGCCCCTCTCGCAGAACCCGTTGCAGCCCGTCGTGACGACCAGGCCCTCGCCCTCGAGGCCGCGGCGCTTGACCTCATGCTCGAGGGCCTTGCGGACGTCGAACGCGCCGCAGGACACGCAGCCGGTCCCGGCGCAGACGAGCAGGTGGGCCCGGGTGGTCGTCACGGGGCCTCGTCCTTCTCCGCTTCGGCCAGAACGGACGCGACCTTGGCCTGGCTCATCTGGCCGTGATAGCGGCCGTCGACGACGGCCAGGGGGGCCAGGGCGCAGGCGCCGAGGCAGTTGACCCGCTCCAGCGTGTACCGGCCGTCGGGCGTCGTCCGGCCCGCGGCGACGCCGAGCTTGCGCTCGAACTCCTCGAGCACGGCCGCGCCGCCCCGAACGTGGCAGGCCGTGCCGAGGCAGACAGTGCAGACGTGGCGGCCCCGCGGCGTCAGGCTGAACGATTTGTAGAAGGTGGCGACGCCGTAGACCTTGACGAGCGGGACGCCGAGGGCTTCGGCGACGTGCTCGAGGGCCTCAGGAGGGAGCCAGTGGAAGCGGTCCTGGACGTCCTGGAGGACCTGGATGAGGGCGCGCTTGCGGCCCTTCGAGCGCTTGGTCAGGGCTTCGAACTCGCTCAACGACGGACGCACGCGGCTCATTATAGGCCCGGGCCGCGCGGACGGCAAGGCCCGTCAAAGCACCGGGAGATAGCGGCGGATCTCGTAGTCGCTGACCTGCTTGTCGAACTCGCCCGAAACGCCCCGGCCGTATTCCTCGATCTCCCGGCGCTTGTTGGCGATGAGCTTGTCGAAGATGTGGTCCCCGAGCGCCTCGCGGGCGACGAGGCTCCGGCCCATGACCTCGACGGCCTCCTCGAGCGAGCGGGGGAGGGTCCGGATCTCGAATTTCCGCTGCCGCGTCCCGCTCATCCGGTAGATGTTCTCCTCGACCGGATCGACGAGCTCGGCCTTGCGCCGAACGCCCTCGGCCCCCGCCGCCAGCATGACCGCGAAGGCGAGATAGATGTTGCAGGCCGGGTCGGCCGCCCTGAGCTCGATCCGGGTCGCTCTCTCCTTGCCCGGCTGATACTCGGGGACGCGGATGTAGGCGGACCGGTTCTTCTGGCCCCAGGCGATGTAGACCGGGGCCTCGTAGCCCTCGATGAGGCGCTTGTACGAGTTCACCCACTGGCTGAGGACGGCCGAGATCTCCCGGGCGTGGGTCATGAGCCCGGCCATGTAGCGCTGGGCCAGGAGCGACAGGTGGTAGGGGCCGTTCTTGTCGAAGAAGGCGTTCTTGCCGTCCTTCCAGAGCGACTGGTGGACGTGCATGCCGCTGCCGTTCTCGCCGTTGACCGGCTTGGGCATAAAGGTCGCGTAGAGCCCGTGCATGCGGCAGACCTTCTTGACCATGTAGCGGAAGATCATGGCCGTATCGGCCATGTCCACGGCCTCGAGGAAGCGGAGGTCGATCTCATGCTGGCTGGGGGCGGCCTCGTGGTGGTCGTACTCGGTCGCGATGCCCATGCGGTGGAGGAGGAGCTGGATCTCCTTGCGGATCTCGCCGTGGCGGCCGCTGAAGAAATAGCCGCCCCGGTCGGTGAGCGCGGGGGCCTCGCTCGAGGGGAAGATGAAGAACTCGAGCTCGGGGCCGCACTTGAGCTCGTCGGTCCCGATCTCCTTGCGGGCCCGGGCCAGGACGCGCTTGAGGGCCGCCCGGCTGTCGCCCGGGTAGACCGCGCCGTCGGGCGTCAGGATGTCGCCGAACATGACCGCCTCGCGCCAGCGGACCGCCGGCGCGAAGCCCTCGTAGGTCCAGGGCAGGACCCGGAAGGTCCGGGGATCGGGCTTGATGACCAGGTCCGACTCCTCGATGCGGACGAAGCCGGCGACCGACGAGCCGTCGAAGCCCTTGCCCTCGGCGAAGGCCGCGGCGACCTCGGAGGCGGGGATGGTGAAGTCCATCTGCCGGCCCAGGATGTCCGGGAAGAAGAGCCGGACGAACTGGACGTCGTTGGCCGGTCCGCCGAGGACCGCGAGGACATCCTTGGCGTCCCGCGTCCCGAACGTTCTCGCAACCGTCGTGTGGGCCGCTCTGGCCATTGATCCGCTCCTTTCGGGCCCTCCGTGGCGCATCATTGGATGTCAAGTTATTAAAACAAAACAATGACGATTGTCAATATATTTTATCAATATATTTACAATTGAACGCAATTATGGCAGAGTAGTGGATAATTGGAGGCGCCGCCCATGATCGACGAGCTGGACCGCAAGATCGTCCGCGTTCTCAACGTCAACGCCCGCAAGAGCTTCCGCGAGATCGCCAAGGAGGTCGGGACGTCGGCGACGGCGGTCATCCACACGGTCAAGGCGCTCGAAGCGGCCGGGGCCATCCGCGGCTACGCCCCCGTCGTCGACCCGGGATATTTCGGCTTCGGCCTCGCGGCCGTCGTGGCCGTCCGCATCTCCAAGGGCAAGCTGATCGAGACCCAGAAGCGGATCGCCCAGGACCCCCACGTGGCCGCCGTTTACGATGTCACCGGCGACTGGGACTCGTTCATCATCGGGCGCTTCACGGGACGCGAGGACCTCAACGGCTTCGTCAAGGGGCTCCTGGCCATCCCGCACGTCGACCGCACGGTCACCCATCTCGTGCTCAACGTCGTCAAGGAAGAGCCGCGCGTCCCCGTGTGAGCGGCGGGCCCGCCTCCCGGCCCCCGTCCTTGACAGGACGCGGGGTTGTGCCATAATCAGCTTTTGAGCGCGTGAAGGAGAGAGCGATGGTCAAGATCACCCATTCCCCGATCGGCCGTCATTATATCGTCGAGGCGTCGGGCTGCGACGCCAAGATCATCGGCAGCGTCGAGAAGGTCCAGCAGATCCTCGTCCGGGCCGCCGAGATCGCCGGCGCCCACGTCTGGTCGATCTC
>CAYOYQ010000240.1:0-3714 GCA_964408215.1 uncultured Eubacteriales bacterium | reverse complement strand
ACTGGAGCGGATTGTGGGCTACAGGGCACCGCTAGCTCCCCGTCTAGCACGGTCGGCCCCATTATACATTTTTTCCCGAGAATGCGGTAAGATAGAGATCTGTCCCAAGGAGGCAGCGTCATGTTCTTCGGAGACCCGACATTCCTTTTGCTCATCCCGGCCTTCATCCTGGCCTTGTATGCCCAGGCCAAGGTCAAGGGGGCCTACTCGAAATACGGGCGGATCGCCTCGGCGTCACGACTGACGGGGGCCCAGGCCGCCACCCAGCTTCTCCAGCAGGCCGGCGCCGGCGAGGTCACGATCGAGAAGACGCCCGGCCAGCTGACCGACCACTACGACCCCCGGAAGAAGGTCCTGCGTCTGTCCCAGGGCGTCTATGACAGCCCTTCGATCGCCGCCCTGGGCATCGCCGCCCATGAGACCGGCCACGCGATCCAGCACCATCAGCATTATCAGCCGATGCACTTAAGGTCGCTCATCTACCCGGTGGCCAGCCTCGGGTCGACCCTGGCCTTCCCGCTCTTCTTCATCGGCTTCATCACCGGCTCGGGGTCGAAGACCCTCATGGACCTGGGCATCCTGCTCTTCTCCGGGGCGGTCGCTTTCTCGGTCGTCACCCTGCCGGTCGAGTTCAACGCCTCGAAGCGGGCCCTGACGCTCCTCGAGGAGCGCCGCTTCCTCACACCCGACGAGATGGTCGGCGCCCGCAAGGTCCTGGGCGCGGCGGCGCTGACTTATGTCGCCTCGACGGCCATGGCCGCGATCCAGCTCCTGCGCATGTTCGTGCTGCGCTCGTCCCGCGACTGAGTCCGGGTCGGCTCCGGGGTCCTTGAATCCGCCTCCCTCCCCTGTTATGCTACGCGCCGGTCCGTCCCGGACCCGAACGGAGGAGCGATGGAGACCAGAGCCAAAGGCCGCAGACAATTCATCAAGACGTCCGCCCTGGGCGCTTTAGGGGCCGGCTTCGCCGGCGGCCGGACCTTGACCCCGGCCCAGTCTCCGGCCCCGCCGGCGACGAAGCCCTCTCCGGACCCTCTCCCCAAGATCAAGGAGTACCGGACCCTCGGCCGGACGGAGTTCCGGGTCTCCGATATCTCCTGCGGCTTCATCATGGACGAAGGCGTCATCCGGGCGGCTTACGAATCGGGGATGAACTACTTCGACACGGCCGAGCAGTATCCCGGCCATCACCGCGTTCTGGGCCGGGCCATCAAGTCCCTGGACCGCCGCAAGGTCTTTGTCACGACCAAGCTCGAGGTCCTCGACGACAAGTCCAAGGAAAGCTTCCTCAAGCGGGCCCGCAAGGCCCTCGAGGAGCTCGGGCTCGATTACGTCGACTGTCTGATGATGCACTGCCCCGAAAAGGCCGAGACCCTCAAGACCGAAGGGTTCCACGCGGCCATGACCGAGCTAAAAACTGAGGGCCGGGTCCGCCACGTCGGCGTCTCCCAGCACGGCACCTTCTGGTTCCGCGATCCCGAAGAGACCATGGAAAAGATCCTCCTCGCCGCCGCCGAGGACGGGCGCTTCGACGTCTTTCTCATGGCCTACAACTTCCTCCGCCGCGACAACGCCGAGGCGGTCCTCGAGGCCTGCCGCGCCAAGAGGATCGGCGTCGCCCTGATGAAGTCCGCCCCGGTCGCCATCTACTACACGCTCAAGGAGCGGGTCGAGGGCCTCGAAAAGGACAAGAAGCCCGTCCATCCCCTCTACGCCGACGGCCTGGCCCGTTACAAGGAGAAGTTTGAAGCCGCCCAGACGTTCATCGCCGCGCACGGCCTCCGGAACCCCGACGAGATCCGCGACGCGGCCATCCGCTTCGTCCTCGGCCACCCGGACGTCCACACGGTCTGCTATCAGACCCAGACCTACGACGCCCTCAACACCATCGTCCGGCTCTCGGGGACGAGGCTGGCCGCGGCCGAGACGGCCAAGCTCGAGGCCTACAGGGAGGGCTGTGGCAGCTTTTATTGCCGCCACGCCTGCGGCCTCTGCGAGCCGAGCTGCCCCCGGGGCGTCCCCGTCAACACCATCCTCCGCTACCAGCAGTATTTCGCCGGCCAGCGGAGAGAGAAAGAAGCCATGGGCTATTACGCCGCCATCCCGGGCGCCCGGGCCGATGCCTGCCGCGACTGTTCCGCGCCGTGCGAAGCGGCCTGCCCGCACGGCGTCCCGGTCCAAGGCATGCTCCTCCTCGCCCACGACATGCTGACCCTGCCCTGAGCCGCGCCAGGCGGCCGGTCGGTCGTCTTGACACGCTCTGACGCCGGTGATAGATAGACCTTTCCGATCTTTCCCAGGAGGTCGTCCGTGAACAGATCCCCCTTCCGTGCCGTGGTCATCTTGGCTATCGCCGGGCTCATTTTCGCCGCCGGGACGCTCGCGGCCCAGACGCCGCCGGAGAAGTTCCTGGGCTTCAAGGTCGGCGAGGACAGGAAGCTCGCCGATTACACCCAGATCAAGGGCTATTTCGAGAAGCTGGCCCAGGAGACGAACAAGCTCAAGCTGTTCACCATCGGCGAATCGGTGCAGAAGCGGCCGATCATCATGGCCGCGATCTCGACCGCCGAGAACCTGGCCAAGCTCGACCGCTGGAAGGAGATCACCCACAAGCTGCGCGACCCGCGCGCGACCTCCGTCGACGAGGCCCGGAAGCTGGCCCGGGAGGGCAAGGCCATCGTCCTGATCACCTGCTCCCTCCACGCGACCGAGATCGCCGCCTCCCAGATGTCGATGGAGCTCGCCTACGATCTCGTCACCGGCAAGACGTTCTTCGAGGCCGCCAAGGTCCTCGACGATGTCGTCTTCCTGCTCGTCCCGACCCATAATCCCGACGGCAACCAGATGGTCGTCGACTGGTACAGGAAATACGTCGGGACGCAGTACGAAGGCGGCAATATGCCCTGGCTCTATCACGTCTACGCCGGGCACGACAACAACCGCGACTGGTACATGTTCAACCTGCCCGAGACCCGGGCCGTGACCAAGGTCCTCTACGAGGATTGGCTGCCGCAGATCCATCTCGACGAGCACCAGCAGGGCTCCAACGGCGCCCGTCTCTTCGTGCCCCCGTTCATGGACCCGCCCCTGCCGAACATCCAGCCTTCGGTCTGGCGCGGCGTCAACCTCATCGGCACGGAGATGAGCTACGACCTCCAGAAGCACGGCCTGAGCGGCATCGTCAACGGCCGCTCCTATACGGCCTGGTGGATCGGCGCCTGCGACGACACCGGGTGGCTCCACAACGTCCTGAGCTGCCTCAGCGAGGTCGCCTCCGTCCGCGGGGCCACCCCCATTTATATCGAGCCGAACGAGGTCCAGTCCGGCTTCACCGAAAAGAGGATGGATTTCGTCGATCCGTGGCCGGGCGGCTGGTGGCGCCTGCGCGACCTCGTCGACTACGAGCTCGTCCTGTCGCAGAGCCTGATCAAGACCGCGTCGCTCCACAAAGAGGACATCCTCTTCAACTTCTACAAGATGTACAAGAACTCCATCGAGCAGGTGGACAAGGGCCAGCCCTACGCCTTCGTCATCCCGGCCGTCCAGCGGGATTTTCCGACGATGCTCAAGATGCTCGAGGTCCTGAAGACGGGCGGCGTCGAGATCCACCAGGCCAAGGCCGATTTCATCGCCGGCGGCCGGTTCTACAACGCCGGCTCGTTCGTGGTCAAGATGGCCCAGCCCTACAAGACCTTCGCCTGGGCCCTCCTCGAC
>CAYOYQ010000239.1:0-3733 GCA_964408215.1 uncultured Eubacteriales bacterium | reverse complement strand
TCCAGGAATACGATTCGACTCTGGAAAAGATGGAGCAGCCCATCGGCTCGCTCCTCCGCATCAAATCCTGGCGCGAGATCTACAGGATCATCTGGTAAAGCATTCCGGGCCTCCCGCCCGTCCCGTTTGACAGGGGGCGGGCGGGGGGCCATAATAGGGCAGGATCAGCAGCCATGACGATCATGAAGAGAGCTTTATTGTTCATCGCGGTCCTCGGCCTGGCCGCCTCCCTCGGCGCCCAGAGCCTGACCGATCTCGCCAAGAAGGAAAAGGCCCGCCGGGAGGCCCTCAAGGGGAAGCACGCCGCGGTCGTCACCAACGCCAGCCTCCTGAAGGTCCGGAAGACCCAGGCGGTCGTGGTCACCCCGCCCGAACCGGAGATGAGCGATGCCGGGACGGGCGAGGAGACGGTCGCCGACGACCAGGCCGTGGGGACCGAAGGCGAGGTCGGCACCCTGCCCTCCGGCTCCGGGGCCCCGTCCTACCGCAATGTCCCCCGCGTCGGAAAGGAAGGCCCGCTCATCACGGGCGAGGCCGACCGCGACCAGGCGGAAGGCACGGGCACCCTCGACGCCCAGCTCAAGGCGTCCAAGGAGATGGTCGACCTTCTGACCACCAAGATGAACGCCCTGCGCCAGCAGTTCGAATCCCAGGACGCCATGGTCCCGGGCTACGTCATCCAGCAGCAGCTCGACGAGACCAGTCAGCGGCTCCTCAAGGCCCAGGCCCAGCAGGCCCGCATCGAGGCCCAGATCGCGAAGAAAGCCGCGGCGGGGAAAGCCCCGGGCGAGATCGAGCGCTGAGCCGCGTCTCCGCGGCCGTTCCGGGAGAAGCCTCCGTCAGGACGCCTCCGACTCCATCCCCGAAAGCACGGCCCGCTGCACAGCCTCCATCAGCGGACCCATGGTCTCCGGAGCGACGCCGGCGACGGGCACGGGCTCGTGGAAGATGATCCGGACCCGGCCGCGTCGGGCGTGCCACTGGCCCTTGGGCATGAGCGCGAACGTCCCCCGGATGGTCACCGGGACGATCGGCGCCCCGCTCGCGAGGGCCAGGAAGAAACCGCCCCGGCGGAACGGCTGGAGCTTCCCGTCGCGCGTGCGCGTCCCTTCCGGGAAGATCAGGAAGGAGTAGCCCCGCTCGCGGACGAGGGCCGCGGCCCGGGCGATGCTTCTCTTCCCGCCTTCGGTCCCTTTCCGGTCCACGGGCACGAAACCGACGTGGCGCATGCCCAGGCCGAGGAAGGGAATGCGCAGGATCGATCTCTTGAGGATGACCCGCGGGGTCCCCGGGATGAGCATCATGACCAGGGGCCCGTCCATGAAGCTCGAGTGGTTGGGCATGAAGACGTACGGCGTCCCCGGCGCGACGCGGTCCAGGCCCTCGGCCTCGACCTTGATCCCGAGGACGCGCCGCCCGACCCGCACGGCCCAGAGGCCGATGGCGATGAGCGGGTCGCGCACCCCGACAACCATGCAGAGAAGGATGACGGGGGCGAGCAGGAGGATGAGGACGGCGTAGAAGACGGCAAGGAACGCGCTGGCGACCAAGGCGGGCCCGATTATAGCACAGGCGCGGGCCGTTGGTGCTATAATGCCGGCCATGGGGCCGCGGGAGAGCGTCTTCAAAAGGCATGGCTATCTCCTGTCGATCGGATTCTATCTCGTCCTCTGGCTGGCCGAGCTGCTGTCCAAGGTCACCGCCGTCCGGAGGGAATTCGCCGTGGACGCCGCCAATTCCTCGATCCTGACCCAGGTCGGCGAGGCCCTGAAGCTCTTCGGCTTCGACGCGTTCCTCTATGCCCTGGCTCTCATCGCGATCTACGTCTTGTTCGCGCTTCTCAACGGGCATTATGCCCGCCTGGCCGCCGGGCGGCTCCGACGGCTCGGCCCGGCTTGGGAGAGGAACGCGTCGGGCCTTTCCTTCCTGGCCATCAACGGGACCTTCCTCGTCGCCGTTTACTTGCTGAATTCCACTCTCTACCCCGACTCGGGCCTGGGCATCCTGGGCTTCCTGAGAGAACACCCCGGGGCCATGGCGATCCTGAAGATCGCCGCCGCGGTCCTGCTCGGGTTTTTTCTGCTCGTCTTCGCGGTCCTGAACGTGCTTTACGCCCGGAAGGCCGCCAGGGTCCTGGCCCTGGCCGCGTGGGTCGTCCTTCTCGTGGCGCCGCTCGATCCCGGCTATCTCGTGCGCCGGCTCATCGCCGCGAAGCCGCGCGACGCGAATGCCGGGCCCAACGTCATCCTGATCGGCCTCGATTCGCTCAACCCCCTCCACACGGGCCATGCCGGCTATCCTCTCAAGACGACACCGAACGTCGATGCGTTCCTGGCCGAGAGCACGGTCTTCAACGAATGCTACACGCCCATCGCCCGGACCTTCCCCTCCTGGTATTCCATCCTCACCGGGCAATATCCCCGGACGAGCGGGGTCCGCTTCAACCTGATCAAGAGGAAACACATCCGGTCGGCCGGCCAGGGCCTGGCCTGGATCCTCAAAGGCCGGGGCTACAAGACCCTGCACTTCACCGACGAGGTCCGCTTCAGCAACATCACCAAGGAGGAGGGCTTCGACCGCCTTCGTCACCCCCCGATGGGCGTCAAGGACTTTCTTTTCGGAAGCGTCCACGATTTCAGCCTGACCAATGTCTTCTTCAACAACCGGTTGGGCTACGCGCTCTTCCCGTTCTCGGACGTGAACCGCGCGGTGGCCCAGACCTACGACGGCCGTTACTTCCTCAACGATGTCGTGACGGCGATCGGAGAGCTGCGGTCCGAGCCCCGCTTCCTTCTGGCTGTTCACCTCTGCCTGGCCCACTGGCCCTACATCCACGCCTCGCCGCTCACGTTCGGCCATGTCGCCGGGGCCGACCCGCTGATGGAGCTCTACGATTCGGCGTTGGCCAAGGCCGACGGTCAGTTCGGCCGGATCGTCGCGGCCCTCAAGGCGAACGGCCTCTACGATGATTCTCTTATCGTCGTCTTTTCCGACCACGGCGAGTCGGCCGAGGGCCACGGGTCGGATCTCCGCGACCGGGCCCAGAACCGCGTCCTTCTAGCCTGGAAGCCTCCGGGCCCGCCCGTCCCCCGTGAGGCCGGCATCCTGAGTCGGACGATCGACATCGCCCCGACGATCCTCGACATCCTGGGCCAGGACCCGAAGGCTTACCCGTTCGACGGCCAGAGCCTGAAGCCCTGGATCGGGACGGGCGCGGAGGCCGGCGCCAAAGCCCCCGATTCCGTCTACCTGGAGACCGAATTCTCCCTCGAAACGCCGGGCGGGATCGGGCAGTCCCTACGGGCCTATATCGACGAAGGCAGCCGGTTCTACGAGTTCGACAGGAGCGGCCTCGTCACCGTCCGCGACAACCTCCACGACCTCCTGGTGCGACGCCGGAACCGCGCCGTCCTGACCCCGGACTGGATGCTCGCTTACGATGTCCTTATCCGCAACGGGCGGGAGAGCTCCCGGATCTCCCTTTTCGACGTCCGCCGCGACCCGGGTTGCCGGACCGACGTCGCGGCCGAGCACGCGGACGTGCTCCGGGACCTCCTGGCCGGGTTGCGAGCCTACTATGGCGACGAATTGGCCGGCCGCTAGGGCGGCTAGGCAACGCCCCGGCAGGCCGCTATAATGGGCTCAAAACGATGACCTTATCAGGCCTGCGCTCTCGGACTCTCGATTTTCTCGAGGTTTCCCAGAACCCGGACGGCGGTTGGGGGTACCGGGC
>CAYOYQ010000238.1:0-3736 GCA_964408215.1 uncultured Eubacteriales bacterium | reverse complement strand
GGAAGATCGTCCTCCGCAACCAGTTCCACGACATCCTCGACGGCTCGTCGATCGGCCCCGTCTATGATGAGGTGGCCGGCTTCTACCGCCAGGCCCGGGCGCGGGCCGAGCGGGCCCTCGACTTCTCGCTCGAGACGATCTCGGCCCAGATCGACACGCGGGGCGAAGGCGTCCCGGTCGTCGTCTACAACCCGCTGGCGTGGGAGCGGACGGACGCCGTCCTGGCCGAGGTCGTCGTGCCGCCCGACCCGAAGGCGCGGCGGCCATGGCGCGGAGAGGTCCCGGTGCGCCTGACCGACAGCAGCGGCGAAGACGTTCCCGTCCAAGTGCTCGAAGAATCAGCCGAAGGCGACGGCCGGTCCTTTCTTGTCGTATTCTTGGCTAAGGGCGTGCCCTCGCTCGGCTACAAGCTCTATCACCTCATTCCGGCCGAGGCGGAAGAGGCCAGTGGGAGCGCCGTCAAGGTCGGCCCGAACGAGCTCGAGAACGAATTCCTCAAGGTCCGGCTCGATCCGAAGACCGGCTGGATCGCGAGCCTTTACGACAAGAGGGCCGGTCGCGAGGTCCTGAGCGGCGCCGGGAACGTCCTCGAGGCCATCGTCGATGAGCCGGCGAATATGTCGGCGTGGGAGCTGGGACTCAAGGGACTAGCTGGAAAAGCGGGCGAGAACGGGGCGACGATCGAGCTCGACGGGCTCGAGCAAGGCCCGGTCAGGGCCGTCCTGCGCGTAAAGTCCCGCTTCCGCGATTCGACCTTCGAGCAGCGCCTGACCCTTTACGCCGGACTGCCACGGCTCGACTGCCGGATGCGCTTCGACTGGCGGGAGCGCAACATCATGATCAAGGCCGCCTTCCCGCTCGCGCTGAAGGCGCCGGCGGCGCGGTTCGAGATCCCCTACGGCTCGATCGTCCGGCCGGCCGACGGGACCGAAGTGCCGGCCCTGCGCTGGGTGGACGTTTCGGAATCGTCCGGCGAATACGGCGCGGCGCTTCTCAACGATTCGAAGTACGGCTTCGACGTCAAGGGCGGCGTCCTGCGGATGTCGGTCGTCCACGGCGCGACCTATCCCGACCCGGAGGCCGACCGCGGCCGCCATGAGCTCCTCTACTCGCTCCTCCCCCATCGCGGCGACTGGAAAGCCGCGGAGGTGACACGCCGGGGCCTGGAGCTCAACGCGCCGCTCATCGCCTGCGCGCCGCTCGTCCACGCCGGGGCGCTTCCCGCGGTCCATTCGTTCGTCCGCGTCGGGCCGTCGAACGTCATCCTCTCGACGCTCAAGAAAGAGATGGGCTATTACGCCTATGGGAACATCGTCAGGGTCTACGAGACGAACGGCCAGAAGACGGAAGCCAGGCTCGAGTTCCCCTGGCCGGTCACAGCCGAGGAAGCCGACCTCATCGAGCGTCCGTCCGGGAAAGCGCTGGGCTCCGGGACCTCGATCGTCGTCCCCCTCGCGCCCTACGAGATCAAGACGCTCCGCATCCAACGCCGCTGAGAACAGAGAGGGTCAAACCTACATCCGGTCGCGGATTCTGAGGAGCGACCGCCAGAAGTGAGGCGGAGATACACGTAGCCGAACTTCTGGGAGATATCTTAATCAAGTCTTTGTTCTGTAGGTTTGACCCTCTCTTAGCGGATCGAGAAGAGGCCGGAGGTGCGGACGGTCGAGCCGGTCGCGGCGTTCACGCCCTCGATCTCGAGCCGGTAGCGGCCGGGCGGGAGCTCGGGGAGATCGACGCTGATGAGATAGAGGTCCGTCGCCGTTTCGCTCTTCATGTCGTGGAGGTCCGCCGTGATCTCGATCTCCTCGCCGCCGGCCTCGGGGAAGAGCCGCACCTCGAGGTCGATCTCGCCGCTCCGGTCGCCCCGCCAGTCGCATCTGAGAACGGCGCCGAGAAGCGCCGTCCCCCGGGCCATGGCCCCGACCAGGGGAACGTATTCCTTGGACGGAAAGGGGAAGACCCGCGCCAGCGAGAACGGCTCGGCGCCTTCGGCCCTTTTCTCGGACTCGATGTTGACGTACGAGGCGGCCGGGCCGCGGACGAAGAAGAGCGGCGGGTAGAGCGTCGGCCCTTCGGCCATCGGCTCGCGGACCTCGACGGCGCAGGCCCCGACCGCCGCCCTGCCGTCGTCGAGGTTCCGGATGACCGCCCGGCAATCGTACCGGCCGGAGGGCAAGGCGATCCCGGCGAACTCGAAGACGCGCTCGGACGCCAAGCCCTTCCAGTCGATCAGAAGCCGCTTGCCGTCGACGATGGCCCTGTCGGGATTCAGGACCAGAAGCACGAACTCCACGCGCTCGCCGACCGCCTCGCGGATCGCTGCGACGGCGAGGTCCGCGAGCACGAGCGTGTTCGCGGCGCCGGCCGTCGCGACCGGGATCCCGCCCGCGAACGGGCTCGCGGCCAGCGGGAACTCGAGGACGCGCCGGGCCGCCGCCTCCTCGCCGGAGATGAGGCCCAGGAGATGAACGTGCTTCTCGAGGTCCGAGAGCTTGGCGAACGGCACGGGATTGAAATAGCCCCGCTGGGCCCGGACCTCGTAGCCCTTTCGCCGGACCTCGACCTTGAGGTCGTGGTATTTCCCGTCCCAGAGCGCCGGCACGACGAAGCCGAGAACGTAATAGCTGGCCGTGGCCTCCTGGATGCCCGAGGCGATCTCGGTCGTGTAGTTGACATCGGCGAAGTATTTTCCGCCGGTCGTCCTGGCCAGATGGTCCAGAGAATCCTCGGGGAAGACGCCGAGGGCGATCCTGGCGGCCAGATCCGTCGTCGTGTTGACGGGAAAGACCCTGGCGTTGGCCGTAGCCAATTCCCTCGTCATCGCCTGGAAGACGAAATAGTTGGGATCGCCGGGCCGGACAACGCCCCGCCCGAAGCCGCGGGAGTAGAGCAGGATGTTCTTCTGGCCGGGGACCGTCCTCAGGACCTTGGCCCATTTCGTGACCTCGCCGAACAGGCTCCGGACCGCCGCTCCCGTTGAACTGCCTATCCGGCCGAAGATCTGGAAGTTCATCAATTCCATGCCCATGGGTTCGTGATCGGGAGAGAGGCTTTCATCCGACTGCGGCGTGATGCCCGGAACGTCCCTGAGCTTCTCGACCGTCGCCCGGACCTTGGCCCTGTCTGCCGTCAGGTCGGTGTGAAGCTTCAATCCGCCCGAAGCCGAGAACGAATACAGAGCGATCTCGTCCCCAGCCTGGGTCTTCGTGTCGATGAATTCGAGGACGGAGGTCTTCGCCTTCTGGATGCCTTCGAGGTCGTTCCTCTGGTAGTCGAGGAGGAAGATGAACTTGCGGGCCAGGAGCGACGACGGCTCGCGCGCCACGGCCGGCGCCGGCGCCGCGGGTCGGGCGGCGGCCGGGGCGGCCAGGACGTGCTTCTCGAAATCAGTGACGGTCTGGAGCTTGCCGTTGTCGTAGAGAACGAAATCGCTCTTCTCCAGGTCCATGGCCGGCTTCCCGGCCGGGTCGGCGACGAAGACCTGGATGAGCTTCAAGGTCACGGTGACCTTGTGCTGGATCGGCGCCTGGGCGTCCCGGGGCCGGTCCTGGGCGGCCCCGGCCGGAACGATCCCCAAGCATCCGCCCATCAAAAGGCTCGCCAGAAGGAAGGATGGGCCTCGTCGCTTCATTTCAGACCCCCGTCGTGACGATTATGAATCCGGACCGCCCCTTTTGCAACTCTTGCTTTTCCCGTGAACCCAAGCGTGATAAGATGCGTCCCGGCCATGATG
>CAYOYQ010000237.1:0-3780 GCA_964408215.1 uncultured Eubacteriales bacterium | reverse complement strand
CGTAGAGGCCCCAGTGGATGAACATCCCGAAGCGGGCCTCGGTCCACCATTTCATCCGAGCCCGCCGGTCCGATTCGGATTCGGTCCGCGACGGCAGGACGGCCGCCGCGGCCAGGACGACCACGAGAAGCAGGGCGGCGCACATGTGCACTTTGGACATGGGACCTCCTTTCCGCACGGTCCCCCATTTTTAGCCCAGGGAAGAGAGAAATGCAAGCCGCGACGGGTCAGGCCCGGAACTCGTCCTTGCCGCCGAAGATATGGTCCATCAGAGCGAACTCGGCGTCGGGATCGAGCCTGACGAACCTCAGGCCGGCCTCGAAAACCTCTCGCCCATAGAAGTCGCGCACCCAGCGGACCTCGGCCACTGCGCTGATCCTCCGGCGCGACCGGCTCAGCGTGATGTCCAGGCGCACCCGGTTCCCGGCCTCGAGCGGCGCCACGGTCATGATGCGGACACCGCTCATGGAAACGTCACGGGTCAGGGAGTGATAGACGGTCGGCAGGCCCGGTTTGATATCCCCCGTCATCAGGGACACCACGACCTTGTTCTCCTCGACGATACGGACGTCCGGACGCCTGTCCTTCACGGGCAGCTTCCTCGGGACCGGGGGAAGTCGATCAAGGTCCTCCTGCAGAGCGCCACGCAGCTTTGCCCGTGGGATTAGTCGTCCCGGAAGAGCCGGGAATGAACTTTGACATTTGCCCGGGACGGACGTAGGATTCGAGGGTCCGCCCCCCCCCGGACAAGGAGGGAGAACATGTCCGAAAGGACCCTGCCGGGCCTCTTCGAAACGAGCGTCAAGAGCTTCCCCAAGAACGTCCTGATCTGGGAGAAATCGGCCGGGCGCTACGAGCCGACGACCTACGCGGAGATGCGCCTTCTCGTCGAGCGCTTCGCCGCGGGCCTCCTCAGCCTGGGCCTGCGGAAGGGCGACCGCGCGGCCCTGATCGCGGAAGGCCGGCGCGACTGGGTCGTCGCGGAGCTCGGCCTGCTCACGATCGGTGCCATCGACGTGCCGATCTCGATCAAGCTCGACGAGCTCGCCGACCTCAAGTTCCGGCTGGCCCACTCTGGATGCCGTATGGCCATCGTCTCCCGCGGCCAGGCGGGCAAGGTTCGGGGAGTTCGCGGCGATCTTCCCGACCTCGGCCTGACCATCGTCCTTGACGAGGTCGACGACTTAAAACCGGACGAGCTCACCGGGTCCGAGGTCCTCCGCCGCGGCGAGGCCTTCCTCGCCTCGCGCCGGCCCGAATTCGAGGCGGCCCGGGCGGCGGTCGGCGAGAACGATCCGGCCAACATCTGTTACACCTCGGGGACGACCGCCGATCCCAAAGGCATCATCCTGACCCACCGGAATTACACGGCCAATATCGAGCAGTCCCGGGCGGTGGTCGATTGTCCCGAGCACTATGTTTGCCTGCTCATCCTGCCTTGGGACCACGCCTTCGCCCACACCTGCGGCATCTATACGCTGATGAAGAGCGGGGCCTCCATGGCCGTGGTCGAGACCGGCCGGACCGGCCTGGAGACCCTGCGCAACATCCCCCAGAATATCCGCGAGACGCGGCCGCACATCCTCCTGAGCGTCCCGGCCCTGGCCAAGGGCTTCCGCAAGAACATCGAGAAGGGCATCCGGGAGAAAGGGCCCAAAGTGGAGGCTTTGTTCAACAGGGCCCTGGCCCTGGCCATCGATTACAACGGCAACGGCTGGGACAAGGGCCGCGGCCGGAAGAAGCTCAAAAAGCCTCTCCTCGCCCTTTACGACAAGATCCTCTTCAGCAAGGTCCGGGCGAACTTCGGCGGCCGGCTCGAGCTCTTCGTCGGCGGCGGGGCCCTCCTCGATATCGACATGCAGCGTTTCTTTTACGCTCTCGGCATCCCCATGCTCCAGGGATACGGGCTGACCGAGGCCGCGCCCATGATCTCGGCCAACAGCCTCAAGGTCCACAAGCTCGGGTCGTCGGGCCGCGTCGCGCCGGGCATCGAGCTGCGGATCTGTGACGACGACGGCCGGGACGTGCCACAGGGACAGAGCGGCGAGATCGTCATCCGGGGTGAGAACGTCATGGCCGGCTACTGGAAGAACGAGAGGGCCACCCGCGAGGTCCTCCGGGACGGCTGGCTCTACACCGGCGACCTCGGCCACCTCGACCCGGACGGGTTCCTCTATGTCCTCGGCCGGATGAAGAGCCTGCTCATCGCGGGCGACGGCGAGAAATACAGCCCGGAATCGGTCGAAGAGGCCTTGACCGAAGCGTCGCCGTTCATCGACCAGATCATGCTCTACAACAATCAGTCGCCCTACACGGTCGCCCTGGTCGTGCCGAACAAGGAAGCCCTGCTGCGCGCCCTCCACGAGAAGGGCCTCAGCCCGCGGACGCCGGAGGGGCAGGAAGCCGCTTTGAGGCTCATGGAAAGCGATATCGCCGCCTTCCGCGAAGGCGGCCGCCACGCCGGGATGTTCCCGCCCCGATGGCTGCCGGCCGCCGTGGCCGTGCTCGGCGAGGGCTTCACGGAGCAGAACCGGTTCCTCAATTCGACCATGAAGATGGTCCGGGGCCGGATCGCCGAGCACTACCGCAGCCGGCTCGATACCCTCTTCACGCCCGAGGGCAAGGACATCGTCAATCCCCAGAACCGGGCGATCGTCAGCCGGCTCGAGGCGGCCCCCTGACAAATTGACAATCCGTCGGCACTTGGGTTATGTAGAGACCCCTCGAGGAATTCCCGAGGCGTTTCTCTCTAGAGGAGGATCGATCCATGGCTAAAACGAAATCGGCCCTCGGCGTCGGAATCATCGGCGGCGGCTTTATCGCCCGCTTCCACATCCGGTCCTGGGTCGGCGTCCGCGACGCCGACATCCTGGGCATCTATGATCCCGACACCCGGCGGGCCCGGGAGGCCTGCGCCCTGGTCAAGGCGCTCGGCGTCGGCGCGGCCAAGCCCTACGCCTCGATCACCGCGATGGCCGCCGACCCGCGCATCGGGGCCCTCTGGATCTGCGCCCCGAACTACACCCGCGGCGAGGTCATGGAGGAGATCGCCCACGCGGTCGTCACCGGCAAGGCGGAGCTCGTCGGCGTCACCTGCGAGAAGCCGCTCGGCCGGACCGTCCGCGAGGCCCGCCGGATGCTCGAGCTGGCCAAGAAGGCCAAGCTCCTGGACGGCTACCTCGAGAACCAGGTCTTCTCCCCGGCCGTCGTCCGGGGCAAGGAGATCGTCTGGGCCCGCGGCGCCGCCCTGTCCGGCCCTCCCTACCTGGCCCGGGCGGCCGAAGAACACAGCGGGCCCCACATGCCCTGGTTCTGGGAGGGGACGCTGCAGGGCGGCGGCGTCCTCAACGACATGATGTGCCATTCGGTCGAGGAGGCCCGCTTCATGCTCACGCCGCCGGCCGCCCCGCGCGACGTCCTGACGCCGGTGAGCGTCACCGCCTACACGAACTGCCTCAAGTGGCAGGAGCCGAAATACGCCGCCATCCTGGCTGAGAACAGCGGCGGCAAGACGGACTACCTGAAGCGCCCGGCCGAGGACTTCGCCCGTTCGCTCGTCGAATACAAGGACAAGGCCGGCAAGCTCCTGGTCGTCGAGACGACGACGAGCTGGTGCTACGTCGGCGCCGGCCTGCGCCTGAGCCTGGAGCTCCTCGGCCCCGAGTACGCCCTCCAGATCAACACCCTCGATACGGGGCTCAAGGTCTTCTTCAGCCGCGAGGTCCGGGGCAAGGCCGGCGAGGACCTGGTCGAGAAGCAGAACGCCGAGATCGGCCTCAT
>CAYOYQ010000236.1:0-3829 GCA_964408215.1 uncultured Eubacteriales bacterium | reverse complement strand
TCTTTATCTAGAGCCTGTTAGATCCCCTAATCAGGGCACTTCGAATCCGCAGGTCGCCCGTTCGAATCGGGCCAGGCGCGCTCCGATTTTCCCCAGACAAACGGCTGGATCTTGGCGCTCAGTCCTTATGGACCCGGATCCATTTGATGTTCCGGAGGTCTTTGGCGTCGACCAGGACGGTCTCGAGCCGGGCCGGCCCGTCGACTTTGGTCAGCGTTACGGTGAGCTCGGTCGGCCGCAATGAATAGACCCTGCCGGAAGCGGACCCGATCAGGGGATAGGCGACCATCAAGGCCGGGACCGCGATCACGAGCACCGTCTCGGAATCGAACCCGGCCGGATGGGTCGTCACCAAAGGCTCATCGGTTATGCCGGCGTAGAGCAAAGCCACGATGACCCCGGAGGCCGCACCCGACACGACATCCATGATCAACTTTCCTGCCGAGATCCCGCGTTTCACCCGGATCTCGAGCGGATTGTAACCGGCGGATTCTATTCTTATGACCTGATCCTTGACCTTTCTAGAAAGCCTGATCTCGAGCGGGGTCGCGCCTTGTTGCTGACCGTTAACACTGACGGCCGCGCCCGCAGGGGAAGATGTCACGGGGATCTTTTGCGCCTTTTGTTCCATCAGCATCGCGCAGCCGGAAGCGAGCAAGGCGATGACCAAGGCCGGCGAGATGACAAAGGCAAGATTCTTTCTCATGTTATCCTCCCCCTCATCTGCCGTTACTATAGCCCTTCAGGCGCGAAAGTTGTCAAGGTTAGGTCAATTTTGGAGTCGGGATCTGAGAAAGTCACCCCCCGATTCGCCTCCTCCGGGGATGGACTTCCCCGGAGATGGGCCCGAGAATCCGTGGCGGCGGCCCTTTGCGGTCCTGTTGAGACTTCGCCCGGAGGCCCCGCGGATGGAAAACCGGAAAGACAAGAGATTCGAGGAACAGAACACCGTTTTCATCAAGGATAAGATCCGGGCCCTGAAGAACCTGCCCGAAGGCGGGATCGCCGCCCACACCCACGACATCTCCGTGACCGGAGCCTCGATCTGCTGTCCGCAGGACTTTCCGATCGGCTACGTCATCCGCGTCTTCGTCGACCTCGACGGGGCGAATTATCTCGATGTCGACGGCGAGGTCATCTGGAGCCGGAAGAGCGAGGACGGGGGCAGCTTCGATCTCGGCATCGAGTTCCGGTACGATATCCCGGACACGGTCCTGGCCCTCATCAGGCATTTCTACGGGAAAAAGGTCGCCCTCCCGTCCGTCGTTGCCTGAACGCCGCGCCTTCCTCATCTTTACGAATCCTCGATAGCTCGATCCGTCGCGACCGCATCTTTCGCGGCCTGTCTCGTGTTATAATCCTCTCTCGCTCGCAGCGACATAGCCTGTCCGGAGGACGGTCCATGACGGAGCATCGAAGAAGCGTGTTTGGACGAATAGCTTTGGCCGCCCTGGCGGCCGGGGCCCTGTTCTTGACGGCCCTCCCCCTGAAGGCGACGCCGGCCGCCGCGGCGGACAAACCGGCCACGGCCCATCTCAAGGCCTACATCGAAGCCTTCAATTCCGGCAGCCTCGACCGGATGAAGGCCTTCTTCGAGGAGCATTTCGCCGCCGCGGCCCTGAAAGAGACGCCGGTCGGCCAGAGGGTCATCAGGTATCAGAACGGGAAGCTTCAGCTCCAGTCGCTCAAGATCGACCGGATCGTGGCCGAGCTCGAATCCCAGACGGCGGTGCTGGCCGTCACCGGGACTGGCCGGAGCGTCCTGCTGCGGGGGACGGTCGAGAGAACCGCGCCCTTCAAGCTCCTGGCCATCATGCTCGAGCAGGTCGATGACCCGTCCGAGATCACCATTCCCGACCCCAAGGCGAACGAGGCGGAGTTCGTCAAGGCTGTCCGGGTCTTCCTCGAGGAACGGACCCGGGCCGACGAGTTCTCCGGCGTCGTTCTCGTGGCCAGGGACAACCGGATCGTCTTCGAGGACGCTTACGGCTTCGCCGACCGCGAGGCCAAGGTCCCCAACAAGAAAGACACCAAGTTCAACCTCGGGTCGATCAACAAGAGCTTCACTCGCGTCGCGATCTACCAGCTGGCGAGGCAGGGGAGGCTCGCGCTCGACGACAAGATCCAGAGGTTCCTGCCGGACTATCCCAACGCCGACGCGGCGGCCAGGGTGACCGTCCGCCAGCTCCTCAACATGACCTCCGGCATCGGCGACTTCTTCGGCAGCCGCTACGACGCGACCCCGAAGGAGAAGATCCGGAACCTGAAGGACTACCTGGCGCTCTTCGCCGACCTGCCGCTCGAGTTCGAGCCGGGGACGAGCAACAGGTATTCGAACGGCGGCTACATCGTCCTGGGCCTCGTCGTCGAGAAGGCCGCGGGCCAGGATTACTACGCCTATGTCCGGGACAATGTCTTCAAGCCCTGCGGCATGCTGAGCTCCGACTGGTACGCCCGGGACGCCAAGGTCGCCAACCTGGCCAAGGGATACACCCTCGAGGACGGGAAAGGTCCGGGCCGCGTCCTCAATCACGCCACCCTGCCGGGACGGGGCTCGTCGGCGGGCGGCGGTTATTCCACGGCCGAGGACCTGCTCAAGTACGTGCTGGCGCTCAAGGACAAGAGGATCTTCCTGCCCGACACCGCGGCGGGCCTGGGCATCGCCGGCGGGGCCCCGGGGATCAACTCGGTTGTCGAGTGGGACGCCCGCACGGGCAACATCGTCATTGTCCTGACGAACTTCGATCCGCCAACGGCCGGCCGGACCTCGCGGCAGATCACGAGCTGGCTGCCGCAGTGAGGCGGGACGCCCCGAGCCGGGCCGGCCGCGGCGGAGGCGGTCCGGCGGGGGAAGTTTTTGGCGCGATCCGCGTCTAATGTTCTTATGCCGGTCCCTGCCCGCCCGCGCGGGCGACCCGAGGAGACGATAGAATGCCGAGACACGAGAACCCGACCTCGCCCGCGCGCCGAACGATGACCGCTTGGCTCGCGGCCGCGCTGCTCCTGGCCGCCGGCGCCGCGATCGCCGCGCCGGCCGCGACTGGCGCCGGCGGCGGGATCAAGGCCGTCCGGAGCGCCCAGGCGCCGAAGATCGATGGCCTCCTCGACGATCCCGCCTGGACCGGGGTCGCGGCGGTCGACGGCTTCCGCATGGTCGAGCCGCGGCCCGGCGAGGACCCGAGCGAAAGGACCGAGGCTCGCGTCCTCTACGACGATCACAACCTTTACATCGGCGTCGTCTGCTTCGACAGCGAGCCCGGCCACATCTCGGCCAACTCGATGGCCCACGACAGCGGCGGGGGCGGCGGCGGGTACGGGGGCTACGGCGGGTACGGCCACCACGGCTCGTCGATCTCGAGCGACGACGTCGTGCGCGTCCTGCTCGACCCGTTCCAGGACAAGCGCAACGCCTACCTCTTCTTCGTCAATCCGCGCGGCGCCCGGGGCGAAGGCCTGATCTACGCGGGCAGCTCCAGCCTCAACTGGGATGGGATCTGGGAGGCCAAGAGCCGGCGTATCGACCAGGGTTGGTCGACCGAGATCCGCATCCCCTTCAAGACGATCTCGTTCAGGCCGGGGCTGTCGGTCTGGGGGATCAACATTGAGCGGACGATCGCCCGCAAGCAGGAGACGAACCGGCTCTCGGGGACGACCCGGGACAGCAATTTCAACAATCCCAACGAAGCGGCGCCCCTGCCCGGGATCGAAGGCATCAAGCAGGGGCTGGGCATCACCTTCCGGCCCTATGGGCTGTCCTCGGCCGTCAAGGACCCCCTCGACCCCGTCGAATCGGGGAGATACGATCTCGCGCTCGACGGCGGGTTCGACA
>CAYOYQ010000235.1:0-3877 GCA_964408215.1 uncultured Eubacteriales bacterium | reverse complement strand
GACTGCGCCGTCGTTCCCAACCCGACCGACGCCCAGCTGGCCGACATCGCCATCACCTCGGCCAAGAACTTCCAGGCCGTGACCGGCGAGGAGCCGCGGGTGGCCATGCTGTCGTTCTCGACCAAGGGCTCGGCCCAGCACACCGACGTTGACAAGGTCGTGAGCGCCACGAAGATCGCCCGGGAGAAGGCCCCGAACCTCCTCCTCGACGGCGAGATGCAGGCCGACGCCGCCCTCGTCGCCTCGATCGGCGAGCGCAAGTGCAAGGGCAGCCCGGTCGCGGGCAAGGCCAACGTCCTCATCTTCCCCGACCTCGACGCCGGCAACATCGGTTACAAGCTGACCGAGCGGCTGGCCGGGGCGGAGGCCGTCGGGCCGATCGTTCAGGGGCTCAACAGGCCCTACTGCGACCTGAGCCGCGGCTGCTCCGCCGACGACATGGTCAATGTCGCGGCGATCTGCAGCCTGATGGCTTAGCGGAAGAGGTTGTATTTCTTGACCAGGTGATCCGGCTGGTAGGAGAGCTTCGCCTTCCGCAGGCCCTCGATCCCCATGTCCTGCTCCCGATTGACGAAGGCGTGATCGCCCCATTCCCGGCAGACGAACTCGCGGTTGATCCACTGGGCCAGGCCGACGAGGCCCGGGTTGGCGATCTCGATCGGGATGACGGCCGCATCCGCGGTGAGGCGGCCGCCCATAGTGAAGGCTTCGACCCGTCCGCCGACCTTGACCACCCCGCCCTTGAGCCCCAGGCGCTCGAAGGAGGCCAGGGCCTGGATGATGGCCACTTTCTCGGCCTTCATGTAAGGGTCGCCGTTGCGCTTCTCCTCGAACCAGTCCTCGAGGAGCCGGTAGCACCCGGGAACGTCGGGCCGGGTCAGGGCATGGTATTCGTGGGCGAAGGTCGATTCGAACTTCCGGATCCGGTTCCGCTTACCGTCGTACTTCTTGCCCTTGAGCTCGGCCAGGTCCTGCCGGAGATAGACATAATCGAAGTTGCCCGGGTCCTCCTCGGCCTTGAACCCGGCGCCGTAGCGGGCGACAAAGTCCTCGGGCACCCGCGACAGGCGCGGGGCGTGCTCGAGGCAGACCGCGACCGTTTCCGGGACCCGCTCGCCGCCGAGGGGCGGCAGGAAATAGGGGTCCTCGAAGTTCGGCTCGACGAGGACGCACAGGCTGCCGTTGAGGACCGTCCAACGGGGGTGTTCGGAATCCTTCCAGATGAAAATGTTGGCGAAATTGAGCTCGCAGACCTCGGACGGCTCCCGCGCGAGATAGCCTCCGAAGACCTCCCGGTCCTCGAGCCCGACGGGCTTGAATTCGGGATAGGCGGGGACCTTCATAGCGCCTTCCGCCGCATGACCGTGCACCGGCTCTGGTCGCATCCCTCGCACCAGCTCGTCTTGCGCTTCTCGGCGAACGCCCGGGGCGGCGCCGCCGTCCGGACGAAGCCGCAGGTCTCGAAGAAGGCCGGGATCACGGTGGCCAAATGGACATCTCCAGGCGCTTCGGCCATCAGGGCCTCGATCAGCGCTTTGGCCGCGCCCCTCCCCCGTCGGGCCGGATCGACGCCGAGAGCGCAGAGCTCGAGGCAGTCGGGGTGCCTTTTGAGGGCGACAAGGCCGACGATTTGCCCGCCGTCCTCGGCGACCCAGAGCTCGTCGGCCTCCATCCCCGGGTAGTCCAGGTCGAGCTTCCGGGCCAGCTCGATAGCGGGCACGGCCTCCCCCGGACCGACTTTGCGGATGCGCATTTCGGGTCATTATACCACGCCGGCGGGCCCGCCCCTAGAGAGCCGGGCTGCCGCCGGCGGCCTTGACAGGCCCCGTTCCCCAAAGGTAAGATTCCGACTCATTTCAATCCATGACCCGCGGTGAACCATGCTCCTTCTGATCATCAATCCCGGCTCCACATCGACCAAGATCGCCGTTTATGAGGACGAGCGCGAGGTCCTTTCGGAGAACATCTCCCACTCGGCCGAAGAGCTGGCGCCCTACAACAAGATCGTGGACCAGAAGGGTTTCCGCAAGGACATCATCCTCCGGACCCTCAAGGCGAAGAAGATCGAGCCCAAGGACCTCTCGGCCGTCGTCGGCCGCGGCGGGCTTCTCGTGCCCATCCCGAGCGGCGTCTATCGGGTCAACGACCGCATGCTCGCGGACCTTTATCAGGGGGTCCAGGGCGAGCACGCCTCGAACCTCGGCGGCCTGATCGCCGACGAGATCGCCCGGCCCCTGGGCCTCCCGGCCTTCATCGTCGATCCCGTCGTCGTCGACGAGTTCGAGGATTGGGCCCGCCTCTGCGGCGTCCCGGAGATCCGGCGCCGCAGCATCTTCCACGCCCTGAACCACAAGTATACCGCCCGGCTGGCGGCCCGCGAGCTCGGCCGGAGCTACGAGTCCCTGAACCTCATCGTCTGCCACCTCGGCGGCGGCGTCACGGTCGGCGCCCACCGGAAGGGCCGGGTGGTGGACGTCAACAACGGCTTGAACGGCGAAGGCCCGATCACCCCGGAGCGGGCCGGCACCGTGCCCGCGGGCGACCTCGTCGCCCTGGCCTTCTCGGGCAAGTACGCGGAGAAGGACCTCAAGAAGATGCTGACCGGCCGCGGCGGCATGGTCGCCCACCTCGGCACGAACGACATGCGGGAGACGCTCAAGCGCGTCGCCGCCGGCGACGCGCAGGCCGAGCTCGTCTTCACGGCCATGGCCGCGACCGTGGCCAAGCAGATCGGGGCCTGCGCCTCCGTCCTCAAGGGCGAGGTCGACGGGATCGTCCTGACCGGCGGGCTGGCCTACGCGAACGAGTTCATCGACCGGATCAAGGAGCGCATCCGGTTCCTCGGGCGGGTCTTCGTGTTCCCCGGCGAGAACGAGATGATCGCCCTGGCCCAGGCCGGGCTGCGCGTCCTGCGGGGACAGGAAGAGGCCCGGACCTATCCGTCCTAGACCAAGCCGGAACGAAGGGAGCCATCATGATCACGACTCTCGACCAGATCGTCGAACGGGTGAAAGGCAAGCCGATCAAGCGGCTGGCCGTGGCCGTCGCGGAAGATCCCCACACCATCGAGGCCGTAGGCCGCGCCGTCAAGGAGAAACTGGTCAAGGCCCTCGTGACCGGGGACGAGAAGGCCATCAAGAAGGTCGCCGCCGAGAACAAGATCGACCCGGGCTCTTTCGAGATCGTCCACGAGCCCGACAAGGCCAAGGCCCTGTCCCTGGCCATCGGACTCGTCCGCGAGGGCAAAGCCGATTTCCTGATGAAAGGCCTGCTCGATTCCTCGCTCTACATCCGCGGCATCATCGACAAAGAGAAAGGCCTGCTCCCGCCCGGCAAGCTCCTGTCCCACGTCTCGGTCATCCAGGTCCCGGCCTGGAAGAAGCTGATCATCTGCGGCGATGTCGCCGTCATCCCGGCCCCGGACCTCGAAGCGAAGGTGGCCATCCTGAACTACGCCATCGATGTCGCCCACAAGCTGGAGATCGACAAGCCCAAGGCCATCCTCCTTTCGGCGGTCGAGAAGGTCAATCCCAAGATGCCGTCGACCACGGAATCGGCCATCATCGCCAAGATGGCCGACCGCGGCCAGATCAAGGGCGCCGTCGTCGACGGGCCTTTGGCCTTGGACGTCGCCTTCAGCGAAGAGAGCGCCAGGATCAAGGGCATCGTCTCGCCGGTCGCCGGGGACGCCGACATCCTGGTCTTCCCCAGCATCGAAGCGGGCAACATCTTCTTCAAGGCCTCGACCTACCTGGCCAAGGGCGAGCTCGGGGCGGTCGTAACCGGGGCGGCCTGTCCGTGCGTCCTCACGTCGCGCGGCGATTCCGAGGACACCAAGTTCTATTCGATCGCCCTGGCCTCGCTCCTGTCCTAGCCC
>CAYOYQ010000234.1:0-3889 GCA_964408215.1 uncultured Eubacteriales bacterium | reverse complement strand
GAGCGGCATGCCGCTCTATCTCAAAGGGAATTACCTCGCCGCAGCCCGGGTCTTCAAGGGCGTCCTGGCCCGTGACAACTACAGCCTCGGGCTGTCGCTCGGTCACGGCCGGCTCCTCGAGACGATGGGCTATGCGCTCATCTCGGCCGAGCCCTTCGGCTGGGATTCGGTCGGCTTCGATGTCTCCCATGTTTGGCGGAACCTGGAGAACCGGGCCGAGGTCCTTATCGGTCGCGCCGACGGCGCCGGGACGTTCCTGGCCTTCTGGCGCGCCGGACTGGGATTCCTCGACGAAGGCCGGCTCAAGGCGGAGGCCCAGCCGGTCGTCACGCGCCAGGCCGGGGCCTGGCATTATTCCCTGGGCGCGGGCCTGACCTATCT
This sequence comes from uncultured Eubacteriales bacterium, assembly GCA_964408215.1. GTDB lineage: Bacteria > Acidobacteriota > Aminicenantia > Aminicenantales > Saccharicenantaceae > RBG-16-66-30. The sequence continues at coordinate 3,508 of CAYOYQ010000234.1, read as the reverse complement.
CGCGAACGCGGATCTGGCCGGACGCTTCATGGTCTATTACGACCGCGAGCGCCGGGACGCCCGGTTCGTGTTCCAGCTCTACTATTATAAGCGCTTGTGAGGGCAGGGGAGGAGGCCTCGATGAACAGAACGGCTCGGAACGCCTTCTTCGCCGTCGGCGCCGCCGGCCTCCTGGCCGCGGCCGCCCTCACGCTCTACGCCGCCGTCGGCTGCGACCTCAACGACCCCGACCGGGACGTCAAACGGCTCTTCCCCGAGTCGACGAGCTACAAGACGCTCTATGTCTCCATCTCCAAGAAGGGCGGCGACGACCTCCTGAAGAAGATCGAGGCCCGGCTGGGCGATCCGTTCACCGGGATCTATGAAACGGCCGACGTCCCCTACACGATGTACGAGATCTATAAGGGCGCCGACCTCATCGGCTACATCCACGGCGTCAACCAGAAGGGGACCTACGGCGGCCTCCAGGTCTTCCTGGCCCTGGACCGGGCCGGGACGATCCGGGGGTTCTATTTCCAGAAGCTGACCTCGCGGGCGGCCAAGGCCTTCCGCGACCCGGCCTTCGGCGCGCAGTTCATCGGCCTGAGCCTCGCGGATTTCTATCGGTACGATGTCGCGTCGGGGAAAGAAGATCCCCCCGGGCCGATCGGCCGGATCAAGAACCCGGATCCTTCGTCCGAGAAGGACTTCCGGGCGGCCCTCCGGGCGACCAAGAAGAATCTCGTCCTGGCCGACGAGTTCCTCCTCGGCAACGCCCATCTCGAGTTCTTCAAAGGGCGGGAGCCATGAAAAAACTCTCCGTGTTCGAAGTTGCCTACAAGAGCCTCCTGCGCAAGAAGGCGCGGAGCCTCTTGACGGTCATGGGGATCGCCATGGCCGCCTGGGTCCTGGTCAGCCTCTTCGGCTTCAACCGCGGCTACGAGACCTCGCTCAACCGGGACATCGACAATCTCGGCTTCCAGATGCTGGTCGTGGCCAAAGGCTGTCCCTATGAAGCGGCGACGCTCATGCTCAAGGGCGGCACGGGCCTCAAGTACATGAGCCCGGAGATCGCCGCGGAGGTCGAGGCCGAGCCGGAAGTCGAGGGCGTGACGCCCATGCTCATGCAGGTCGTCTTCGACCCCAACAAGGGCGAGAGCGGCGGCTTGGCCGCGTTCCTCGGGGTCGACCCCGCCTCCTACCCGAAACTGAAGAGCGCCCTGCCCTTCAAGGCCGGCGGCTGGTTCAAGGAACCCGAGGCGGCCGAGGCGGTCTTCGGCTACGAGGTGGCCGAGCTCGAGCAGCGCGAGGTCGGAGACCTCTATCTCATCCCGGAGAAGGAGGTCGAGGTCAAGGTCGTCGGTATCCTCGAACGGACCGGGACCCAGGACGACGGCACGATCTTCCTGCCTCTCAAGACCGTCCAGATGATCTTCGGGGTGGACCAGCTGACGTCGATCGGCATCAAGGTCAAGAAGGAGGCCGACATGAAGGCCTTCGAGGACAAGATGTACAAGCTGCCCGACGTCCAGGTCGTCAGCCTGACCCAGGTCAAGACGACGATCATGACCCTGGTCGCGACGGCCCGGGTCATGGTCTTCTCGATCGCCCTCATCGCCATCCTCATCGCCATGATGGGCGTCGTCAACACGGTCCTGATGTCGGTCATGGAGAGGCGCCAGGAGATCGGCATCCTCAAATCCATGGGGGCCATGGCCGGGGACGTCTTCAAGCTCGTCTGGCTCGAAACGATCTTCCTCTGCCTCGCCGGCGGCCTTCTCGGCACGGGCCTCGCACTCGTGACGGCTCGGCTGACCGACGTCCTCGTCCGCCGGCTTCTGCCGTACTCGCCGAGCGGCGGGCTGGTCGCCATCGACGCGGGCCTCGTCGCGATGGCCCTCGGGGTCGTCACGGCGATCGGTCTGGCCAGCGGCGTTTACCCCTCCTGGAAGGCGGCCCGGATGCGGCCGCTCGATACGATCCGCAGCGAGGTCGAGTCATGAGCGCGGCGGCCGTGGCGGCCATCGAGGCGGAACACCTGCGGCGGGTCTATCGGCGCGGTCCCGAGGAGATCGCCGCCGTCGACGACGTCTCCCTGCGGGTCGAGAAGGGCTCGTTCACCTCGATCGTCGGCCCCTCGGGCTCGGGCAAGACGACCTTGATCAACGTGCTGGGCTGCCTGGACAACCCCTCCTCGGGGACCCTCCGGCTCGGCGGCCGGGAGATCTTCGCCGACTGCAAAGGCCTGTCCGAGGCCAAGCTGACCGTCGTCCGCCGCGAGATCTTCGGCTACATCTTCCAAAAGTTCTTCCTGGTCCCGACGCTGACCGTCCTCGAGAACGTCATCTTGCCGTTCACCTTCTACCGGAAGCCCGGCGCCGAAGAGGACGTCCTGCGGCTGCTCGAGGTCCTCGGCCTGGACAAGCGGGCCGGCCACCTGCCCGGCCAGCTCTCGGGCGGCGAGATGCAGCGGGTGGCCATCGCCCGGGCCCTGGTCAACCGGCCGGCGATCCTGCTCGCCGACGAGCCGACGGGCAACCTCGACAGCGCCCGGAGCGACGAGATCGGCCGGATCCTCCGGGAGCTCAACGCCAGGGAAGGACTGACGGTCATCCTGGTCACCCACAACCTCAAGCTGGCCGCCCTGGCCCAGCGGACGGTCGAGCTCCGCGACGGCCGCGTCCGCTCCGCTTGACAGTCCGACGCGCGGAAACTACAATCAGGCCACTTAACCAGGATCCCGGACAGAAAAGAGGGAGACATGGTCACAACACTGGCGGGACTTTTCGTCAATTCGGTGGCGTCCTTTCCCAAACCCGACTTCATGCTGGTCAAGAAGGGCGGGACCTACACGCCCATCTCGGCCCGGGACTTCGGGGACGGCGTCAAGCATCTGGCGCTCGGGCTGAGGGCCCTCGGCTTCGAGCCGGGGCAGAGGCTCTGCCTCCTGTCGGAGAACCGGCCCGAATGGACCATGACCGACTTCGCCGCGCTCTGCGCCGGCGGCCTGACCGTGCCCATCTACACGACGCTCGTTCCTGAGCAGGTCCGTTACATCATCGACGACTCGGACGCCTCCGTGGTCGTCGTGTCCAACGCCGACCAGTGGAAGAAGGTCGAGCCGCTGCGGCCCGGCCTGGCCAGGGTCCAGCACTACATCACCTTCGCCGACGAGGCCCCGGCCGGCGTCCTGACCCTCAAGGCCGTGCAGGAGAAGGGGAGGGCCCTGGCCGCCTCCCAGCCCGGGCTCTACGAAGCGCTCGTCGCCAGGGTCAAGCCGGAGGACGAAGCGACGCTGATCTATACGTCCGGGACGACGGGCGTGCCCAAAGGCGTCATCCTGACCCACGACAACCTCGTCAGCAACATCAGGACGTCCGCGGAGATCATCCAGATCTCCTCCGAGGACACGGCCCTGTCCTTCTTGCCGCTGTCCCACGTCCTCGAGCGGATGGTCATGTTCACCTACATCTACAAGGGCTCGACGGTGGCCTTCGCCGAGAGCGTCGAGGCCGTGGCCCAGAACCTG
>CAYOYQ010000233.1:0-3910 GCA_964408215.1 uncultured Eubacteriales bacterium | reverse complement strand
CCTCAACAAGAATGCCCTCACGATGGGCATGGACGGATGGATCGGGTTCGACAAGAAGAAAGATTGGGTGCTGGGCGGATGGGTGGGAGCGACGCGGGTCGCGGGGAGCGTCGAGGACATCCTGCGGCTGCAGCAGTCGTCCATGCACTACTTCCAGAGGCCGGACGCGGTCCACCTCTCAGTCGACCCGACGGCGACGAGCCTGAGCGGCTGGGGCGGGCGGCTGAACCTGGCCAAGCAGCAGGGCAGCGTGCTCTTTCTGGCCAGCGTGGGCGTGCTGTCGCCCGGGTTCGACCCGAACGACACCGGCTTCCAGTACGGCGCGTCCGACATCATCCAGATGCAGCTCGTGCCCGCGTATCAGTGGACGAAGCCGGGCAAGACGTTCCTTTACGCGCTCGTGGCGGGCGGGGTGTTCAGGAGCTACGACTTCGACGGCAACAAGAACTGGGACGGCGGGCTGGCCATGTTCCAGGGGCAGCTCAAGAACTTCTGGCAGACGCAGGTCATGGTCGCCTACAACCCGGACACGGTCAGCAAGAACCTGACGCGGGGCGGGCCGCTGGCGGTGACGCCGGCGGGGTACCAGTTCGACCTGATGCTGGCGACCGACAGCCGCAAGCCGGTCGTGTTCGAGTTCCAGGGCACGACGTACCAGCGGCCGGCGGTCAGGAACGAATGGGAGGCGTCGCTCTCGGCGCGGTGGAAGCCGGCGACGAACATCAACGTGTCGCTCGGGCCGACGTTCGCGTTGGACCGGAACCACCAGCAATGGGTCGAGCGGGTGGATGACCCGTTGATGACGGCTACATACGGCCGGAGATACGTGTTCGGGAGGATCGACCAGAAGGTGCTGGGGGCCGAGCTGAGGGTCGACTGGACGTTCACGCCCAGGCTGACGCTTCAGGCCTATTTGCAGCCGTTTTTAGCGGTAGGGCATTACGACGCCTTCAAGGAGCTGGCCGCGCCGAAGTCGTTCCTGTACAACCTCTACGGCGGCGGCGCGTGGGGCGACGTGCCGGCGGGCGGGGGCGGCGCGAACGGGTCGACGATCGGCTATGACGCGGAGAGCGACGCCTACACGGTCGATCCGGACGGGGCGGCGGGCGCGGCCGCGCCGTTCACGATCTGGAACCCGGACTTCAACTACAAGTCGCTAAGAGGAACGGTGGTGTTGAGGTGGGAGTACCGGCCGGGCAGCCTGCTCTACCTCGTCTGGACGCAGAACCGCGCGGATTACGCCAACCCGGGCGAGCTGCGGCTCGGGCGGGACCTGGGCGCCCTGTTCTCCGCCCCCGGCGACAACATCTTCCTGCTCAAGGTCTCGTACCGCTGGAACATGTAGCAAGACGGTGTCAGACCTACCTTTTACCCAAAAAAGGTAAAAGGTAGGTCTGACACCGTCAACCTGCCTCGATTTCCTTCTCGATCTCGCGAACCGCCCTTGAAAGCGTCTCGTTGTTGGTAATAGCCTCGCGTGCTCTCGCGCAGGCATTCGAGGCTCCAGACACGCTCAAGGAATACAGAGCTCCAAGATCCTTGAGCTTGGCCGCGGTGCATCTATGACCGATAAGGATAGCGATTGGCATCGTCCACTTGTTTCCGGCCCCGAGAACTTTTTCGCATTTGGCTCGTATCCGCTGAAGGTCGGGCTTCTTGCGGAGTTCATTCAACTGAGGCTTCTCCCTGTCCGGATTTCTAAGGTCGTCCCCGAGTTGGTCGCTCTTTATCTTATTAATGAACTCTTGGTCTCCGAGAATCCCATACTTTACTGATTCTTGAATCGGGACGGCGATATTCTTTCCAATGCCGTCTCTGACAAACTCCGAGTAGGCTGCTTGAGCCTCTCTCCGCCGTCCTTTAAAGAGCCTCAGAACTCGGGCCGTCTCCAGCCATCGTTCAGGCTCCGCTTTGCCAACGTAATATCCATAGGATGACCATGCGTAGAGTTCGGGCCGTTCGACGATGCCTGATCGCACGGGGTTCAGATGGATGTACCTGGATAGCTCCTTCGCGTAGCCTTCAGCATCAACAAGGACTGAACGGAACCTGCTTTGGAATAGATGACCACAACGCTCATGCCTTTTATTGAAATACCGGACGTAATTGGTAATCAGGTATTGCATCATCCCCGACAGGTTCGCCATTGAGGTCTCCGGAAATAGGTGAAAATGATTTGGCATCAGGCAATAAGCGTGAACAACGACGCCGAACTTCTTGCATGCCGATCTTAGGCAATCGATAAAGTAACATCTGTCTTCATCTGAAAAGAAGATAGGGTGCTTTTGGTTGCCCCTCGAGAAGACATGGTAAAAGGCTCCGGAAAATTCGATCCTTATAGGTCTTCCCAATTATGTGCCTCTGGCGATTCTTATGGTTCATATAAAAAGACGCAAAAACTCATGCGGATTCTCATGGAGGGCACAGGGCGCGGGAATATCGCCGCGCAGCACATCAAACATAGGCGAATTTGCGCTCAGGAAGGCGCCAGAGGCACTAATTCGATCTTAATAGGGACAGGGGGGGGCAGGGAGGGGTTTAGGGCCGATAAGGCGTCAGGGCGCGAGTTTGAAAAGGAAACAAAGCTTCGTCTTCCTGATGGTGTCAGACCTACCTTTTACCCGTTTTGGGTAAAAGGTAGGTCTGACACCATCTTATGTTCGCGGCTTCGCGAGATGGGGGCGCAATAAGGAAAAGGCTACAGTTATGACCACGCACGTCGCCGCGCAGACATACCAGACGGCGTCGGGGCCCAGGCCGTCGTAGATGGCCGTGCCGGCCGCCGGTCCGACAATAAAAGCCAACGAGAAAGCGAAGCTGTTTAAGCCCATATAGCGGCCGCGGTTCGAGTCGTCGGCCCGCTCCGCGATAAGGGCCGTCACCAGCGGCATGCTCAGCATCTCGCCGAACGTCCAGATGGCCACGGTCAGGGCGCCGAACGCATACCCTCGGCCGAGCGGCATCAGCCCCAGGCCGATCCCCAGCAGCACGAACGAGATGTTGATCGTCCGGGCCAGCGGATACTTCCGGATCTTCTCCATCAGGATCATCTCGAGGACGACGATCATGATCGTGTTGATCGGATAGAGCTGACCGATCCTGTTCTCGGCCAGGCCGTAGACGTTCCGCATATAGATGGGCAGGGTCGTCAGGACCTGGATGAAGACGACGCTCCAGACGAAGAAAATGACCATCATGAGCAGGAAGGGGATATCGCGCCAGGGGGATCGGCTCTTGGGCGCGTTCGCCGCCTCACCCTCAACGACCCGGGCTGGCGTCTCGTGCGCGCTTGATTCGCCCGCTCCCGCCGGCCTCTGCCTCCCTTCCCCTTCGACTCTCGCTCCGGTCCATAGCAGTGCGAACACCGCCGCCGCCGCGAGCGACGTCAGCCCGTCGGCCCAGAAGAGGAGCCCGTAGCTGCGAAGGGCCAGGATGCCTCCCACGGCCGGCCCGATCGTGGCGCCCAGGTTGTTGGCCAGCCTGTTCAGCGCAAAGCCCTTGACCTGGAGATCGGGCGGGCAGATCCTCGACATCGATGTCGCGTTGGCCGGGAAGAGCGTGCCGGCGGCAAGAGCCATGGCGAAAAGCAGAGGCAGGATCCCAGCCAACGTCTTGACCTGGCCCAAGGCGATAAGGAGCACTCCGCACAGGGCCAGGCTGATCTTCTGGACGAGGATCGAGCCGATCCGGTCGGCCAGCCAGCCTCCTACATAAGCCCCGGCGAGCGATCCGAACCCGTAGAGGCTCAACGCCTGCCCGGCCCGCGCCGGCGTGAGCCCGATCTTACGGGTCAGATAGAGCGACAGGAAAAAGAAGACCATCGACCCCGACGAGTTGATCAGGTTGACGGTGAAGCTCATTTTCGACAGTTGTGAGGCCATCTTAAAAATCCGCTCTCATTAAATCAGCG
>CAYOYQ010000232.1:0-3940 GCA_964408215.1 uncultured Eubacteriales bacterium | reverse complement strand
GATCCGAAACAAGAGGAATCCGGGATATCCCGGGACGTATTAGGACACAGCCTCTGCGCGGGACCCCCTCCGCTACGGGGGTCGTCGGGGGATATCGGATGCCGGGCTCTTCCAGGCTTCCCGCGGGGATGTTCGCAGATCAGGATATCAGCTATTGCAGACGAAGCAGGTCGTCGATGCGCACGAAGGAATAGCCTCTTTTCTTAAGCTCGCGGATGAGGTCGGGGAGCAGCAGGTAGAACTTGTCGGTGCGGGCCGGGTCGGTGCCGATGTGGACGAGGAGGATGAAGCCGTTGAGACCGGCCGGGTCCTTCTCCTCGTAGGCGAGGATCCGGCCGTAGATCGTCTTCGAGTCGAGATACCCCGGCATGTCGGGGGTCGTGTAATCGGCGTTGGACGACGTCCCCGGGGTGAAGTTGAAGAGCCGGAGGCCGAGCTCCCCCGACCAGCCGGCGATGTCGCGGTTATACCATTCGTAGGGCGGGATGAAGAGGTGATCTTTCTCGCGGGCGACGCCGAAGCGCTCCATCTCCCGGAAGTTGGCCTCGAGGTCCTCGCGGAACGTCTCGCCGCTGACCAGCGTCTTCGTCCTGTCGTTCCAATCGCAGTAGAGAAGGTGGCGGTCGGAGTGCGGGCCGAGGTAGTGGCCGTCGGCGGCGAGGCCCCGGATCACCGCCGCGAACTCCGGCGTCCGGTAGAAATCGCCCGTGAAGAAGAAGCCCGCCTTGACCTCGGCCTCCCCGAGGGCCCGGCGGATGGCCTCCCCGCCGTCGCCGAAGGACCCGCCCGTGAAGACGAGGGCCAGGCGGCGGGCCGACGTCGCGCCGCGGACGATGGCCCCCTCGTCGCAGGTGAAGCCGGCGCAGGGATCGCCCGCGGCCGGCGCCTCCGGGGCCGAGGGGATGTCCTTGCAGGCGACACAGAGCAGGGCCACGGCGAGCCCGGCGGCCCCGGCCCGCCAAGCCGGGCGGAGGCCCCGTCTCATTTGGCCGCTTCCGTCACGTTCCAGCCCCGGACCTTGACCTTGGCCTCCTCGCCGAAGAGGTCGTCGGTGACGAAGAGCCCAGAGATCCGGCGCGTCTCCTTGGGCAGCAGGGTGATGTAATTGTCGTCGAGGTAGATCGGCAGGACCGGCTCGCCCGACGCCGCGCGGACGACCAGGATCTCGATCATGAAGGCGAGGTCGGGCGACGGGTTCGTGAGCTCGACGCTGACCTTGGTCTGCGGGCCGGTCTTGTCGAATTTGGACTTGACGGCGAGGGCGACCGGCTTCAGCCCGGCCAGGGCGGTCAGGTCGGCGTAATCCTTGACCGGGGTCACGTACCAGGTCGAGCTGGCCTCGTCGAGCGTCTCCGGCTTGGACGAGAGGGCGTAGAAGTTGGCGTCGACGAGCCGGTTCTTCTCGCCGAAGACGCGCAGGTCGAGGAAATAGGTCGGCGAGGGCCCGGCCGGCAGGCGCAGGACGTCGACCGTCTTGACCTCGTCGGCGGCGAGCCCGAAGTCCACGGTCTTGGAGACGATCTCCTTGAGGCCGAAGTCGAGGACCTTGACCGTGGCCTTGAGCTTGGGCGACGGCGTCGCGCCGCTGTTCACCGTAACGATCTCCTGGTTGCCGTAGTTGTAGAGGATGTGCACGGGCTCGCCGGCCTTGCGGGCGCCGTAGAAGGCGCCGGTCGGCTGGAGCGAGTAGTCGTAGAGCTGCCACCAGAGCTTCGGCCAGGCCGAGTTGTACATCCACTGGATGACGCCCGTCGCCTTGTGCTTGTTGGCGACGAAGGCCTCGAACATGGCCCGCATCCCCTCGTAGTTGAGGAACTGGGCCTTGCGCAGATAGTCCTCGAGGTCGGCCGGTCTTCCGAGGCGCCGGTCCATGGCCTCGTTGTAGCGGTCGAGGGTCTTGAACATGCCCCGGCAGCAGTGAAAGTCCCAGAAGTCGTTGATGGGCCAGAGCTTGTCCTCGGGCAGCATCTTGCGCAGGCTCTCGAGCGGCGGGACCTGCGGCCCCGGGCCGGTCTCGGTGTTGAAGCCGTAGGCGCCGCCGTTCGCGGTGTCGACGTACCAGTAGACGGGCGGGACGTAATCGTAAGGGCCGCGCATCTTAACGCCCGACGGCCCGGTGATCTCGCTCGTCTTGTCCTTGGTCGAGACCAGGGTCGGCCGGGTCGGGTCGATCTCCTTCTGGATCTCGATGTAGCGCCGTTCGAGGTCGGGGTGGGGGACCATATCGCTCGCCTGGGCCCAGACGAAGATCGAGGGATGGTTGCGGAGCCAGAGGACCTGGTCCTTCCATGACGCGGCCACGAGGTCGATGAGCTCGGGGGTCACGATGCCGCCGTAGGGCTCGTCGGCGGGCCGGCCGAGGTAATTCTCCCACTCCCAATGGCAGCTCCAGCCGACCATGACCAGGATGCCGACGCGGTCGCAGAGGTCGTAGAGGGCCTCGCTCGTGCCCCAGAAGCCCTCGAGCCGGAGGGCGTTGAGGTTCATGTGGCGGGCGTAGAGGACCTCGGCGGCGAGCTTCTTCGGCTTGACGTCGAGGAGCAGGTCGTCGGCCCAGCCGCCGCCGCGGATGAGGATCTTGCGGCCGTTGAGCAGGAAGCCGCGAAAGCCCTGCTCGGTGCGGTAATCCGCGATCTCGCGGATGCCGAAGCGGACGAGGCGCATGTCGGAAGGCATGGTCCGGGGGGCGCCGGGCATGCGCTTCAGCTCCTTTTCGCGGGCCTTGGCTTGCGGCTCCTCGGGCGGCGCCGCGGCCGCCTCGTCGGCCTTGTCCCGCTTGAGGGTGAACGACAGGGCCAGGCGGTAGAGCTCCGGGTTGCCGAGGTCGTGCGTCCACCAGACCCGGGGGTCCTTGACCACGAGCTCGGGGGTCGCCTCGGGCGTGAACTCGATCTTCCGCGTCTCCTTGGGGCGCAGGGTGACCTCGCGGGAGAAGCGGGCCCCTTCGAGCAGCCCTTCGAGCGTCCCGGTGATGTCCTTGTCGCCGTGGTTCGCGACCTCGGCCGAGACGGTCAGCCGGGCCTCTTTGAACGCGGCGAGGTCGAGCTTGGTCACGACGAACGGGTTCTCGATCGAGACCGGGCCGGTCGAGCGGACGCGGACCTCGCGGAAAAGGCCCATGGCGTTGTCGGGCGGAGCGGGGTTCCAGTCGACCCAGCCGATCGTCGGCTCGCCCTTGCGCGGCGGGATGACCTCGACGGCGAGGACGTTCTTCTCGGTCGTCTTGACCTCGGCCGTGACGTCGATGGAGAAACGGCGGTAGGCGCCGTAGACGGTCGAGGCGTCGGCCACCTTCTTCCCGTTGAGCCAGACGTTGGCCCGATAGTTGATGCCGTCGAACTCGAGCCGGGTCACCGTCACGCCGGGACCGACGGGCACGGTGAATTCCTTGCGGTACCACCAGGCGACCTGGAAGGGCTCGGTCGGGACCTTCTCGAGGTTCCGCCCGAAGAAGATGTCGGGATAAACGTTGTTCTGGACGAGGGTCCCGAGTACGGTCGAGGGGACGACCGCCGGGTACCAGTTCTCGATCTTGAAGCCGGGCTTGGAGATCTCCTCGCCGGTCCCCTTGACCTTCTCGGACGATTGGATGTTCCAGAGCTCGCTCAAGTTGACGGTCCGTTCAAACGGCATGAAGGGCAGGGCCCTGCGGTCGGGGCGATCCTGCATGCTCTGGCGGTACTGGGCCGAGAGGGTCAGAGCGAGCCCGGCGGCCAGGGCCAGGACCGCCGTGAGCGCGGCCAGCCGGCGGGGGGATATTCTTGTTCGCGGAGAGCGATAGGCGTTCATGGGGCCTCCCGTTTCAAGGATACGTCCATTATATCGGAACCCCCCGGGGCCGCCAAACGCCCGAAGCCCTCATCCTCCGGGCGGCCGCGGAGGGGCCTCGGGGATCCGCTCCGTTCGCTGCCGGCGGGGAGCGGAGTCTTCGGAGCGGACC
>CAYOYQ010000231.1:0-3963 GCA_964408215.1 uncultured Eubacteriales bacterium | reverse complement strand
GCCCGACCCGACCCACCTGCCGATGTTCCTGCAGGTCGAGGGCCTGGTCGTCGACACGGGCGTCACCTTCGCCCATCTCAAGGGGACGCTGGCCTACTTCCTCCGGGCCCTGTTCGGGGAGAAGGTCAAGGTCCGCTTCCGGCCGAGCTTCTTCCCCTTCACCGAGCCGTCCGCCGAGGTCGACATCGAGTGCCTCGTCTGCGGCGGCCGGGACCCGGACTGCCGCGTCTGCGGCGGCACCGGCTGGAAGGAGATCCTGGGCTCGGGCATGGTCCATCCCCAGGTCCTCAAGAACGTCAACATCGACCCGGAGAAGTACTCCGGCTGGGCCTTCGGCCTGGGCATCGACCGGACGGCCATGCTGGCCCTGGGCATTCCCGAGATGCGCTATTTCTATGAGAACGACCTGAGGTTCCTCAGGCAATTCGGGACGAAATGAAGATCAGTCTGGACTGGCTCCGCGAACATGTCGCCGTCGACCTCCCGCGCGCCGAGCTCGCCGACCGGCTGACCATGATCGGCTGGGTGCCGGAGACCGTCGAGGAGAAGGCGGGCGACCTCGTCTTCGACCTCGAGAGCTACGCCAACCGGCCCGACGCGCTCGGCCACCTCGGCCTCGCCCGCGAGGTCGCGACGATGCTCGGCCTGCCCCTCCTCGAGCGGGACTGGCCGCTCGTCGACCTCGCGGAGGCCACGGCCGAGATCGCCGACGTCCAGATCGAGAGCGAGGCGCTCTGCCCGCGGTACTGCGGCCTCGTCGTCCGCGGCGTCAAGGTCGGGCCGTCGCCCGACTGGCTGCGGCGCCGGATCGAGGCCATGGGCCTCAAGCCGATCAATAACGTCGTCGATGTTTCGAACTACGTCTGCTTCGGCACGGCCCAGCCCATCCACACCTTCGATTTCGGCCGGATCGGCGGCGGGCGCATCGTCGTCCGCAAGGCCAAGAGGGGCGAAAAGCTGGTCGACCTCGACGGCCGGACGCTCGACCTCACGCCGGACATGCTGGTCATCGCCGACGAGTCCAGGCCGGTCGCGCTGGCCGGCGTCATCGGCGGCCAGGCCTCGGGCATCACCGAGTCGACCCGCGACGTCTTCATCGAGAGCGCCAACTTCGACCCGGTCTCGATCCGCAAGACCGCGAAAGCGCTCGGTCTCCAGACCGACGCGTCCTACCGGTTCGAGCGCGGGGCCGACATCTCGTTCGCGCCGAAGGGCGCCCTGATGGCCGCCTCGCTCCTCTGCGCCATGGGCGGCCGGGCCTCCCGGGGCCTCATCGACCGCTTCCCCCGCCCGCCCAAGCCGCGGACGGTCCGGCTGCGCCTGCGCCGGGTCGCCGAGCTCCTGGGCGTCGACGTTCCCGAGAGTTTCGTGGTCGAGACGCTCGGGCGGCTGGGCTTCGGCGTCGAGAGCGCGACCAGGCACGCCTGGCACGTCGTCGTCCCGACCTTCCGGATCGACATCGCCCGGGAAGCCGATCTCATCGAGGAGATCGCCCGCTTCTACGGGTACGACAAGATCCCGGCCGAGGTCACTCCGGTCGGCTCGTTCGACCTCGGCGTCAACCGGACGCGAGAGCGGCTGGCCCGGGTCCGGGAGACGCTCTTGGCCCAGGGCTTCGACGAGGTCATCAACTGGAGCTTCGGCGACCCCGAGCGGGAGAGCGCGGCCGGCGGCGGCCGCGAGGCCGTGGCCGTCCAGAACCCGATCTCGCAGCGGGCCTCGGTCCTGCGGACGACGCTCCTCCCCGGCCTGCTGGAGAACACCGCCCGCAACCTCCACCGCGGCCTCGAGGGGGTCCACGTCTTCGAGCTCGGGAACGTCTACGCCTGGGAGGAGGAGAAGCACCGGGAGGACCTCCACCTCGGGCTGCTCACCACGGGCCTGCTTCCCGGCGCGAGCTGGGCCGACCCGGCCGGCGAGACCGATTTCTTCATCCTCAAGGGCGCCGTCGAGGCGTTGGCCGAGGCCCTGCGCTTCGAGCCGGCCGCCTTCGAGGAGCGGGACCACCCCTCGTTCGAGCCCGGCCGGGCCATGGCGCTCGTCTATAAGGGCCAGGAGGTCGGCCGCCTCGGCGCCCTGCGCGCCTCTTTCGCCGCCGCCCTGGGGGTCGAGCGGACGGCCTACGCCGCCGAGATCGACCTCGAGGCGCTCTTCGAGAAGACGCCGCGCGCCTTCGAGGTCGCCCCCGTGCCCAGGTTCCCGGGCGTTGTCCGCGACCTGTCGTTCCTTCTCGACCGGGCCGTCCCCTACGGCGAGGTCGTCCGGGCCCTGGGCCGTCTCAACCAGCCGCTCCTCGAGGGCTTCGAGCTCCGCGACCGCTTCTCCGGCGGCCCGGTCCCCGCGGACAAGGTCAGCTTGACCCTGCGGTTCCGCTACCGCCACCCGCAGCGGACGCTGGTGGCCGAGGAAGTGGACCGCGTCGAACAGGAGATCGTCGGCCAGCTCCGGTCGGCGTTGAACATCCAGCTGAGGGAGGGGAAAATTGACATCAGAACTCGAGCGAATTAAGATACTCGAAGGGAAGATCGGGCTGGTCGTCGATCACATCCACAAGCTGACGGCCGAGAACGACAAGCTCAAGCAGCAGCTCAAGGAATCCCGGGCGGAACGCAAGGAGATCGAGGAGAACGCCCGCAAGATCGCCCGCATGGACGAGGAGATGAAGAAGTACGAGGGCGAGCGCGAGGCGATCACGGGCAGGATCGAGGCCATCATCGGCCAGATCGACAAGCTGGGGTTATGACCGACCGCATCCTCGAGATCGAGATCTTCGGACAACGCTACAAGATCCGCGTCAAAGGAGAGGAGGATGAGAAATATATCGGCCACTTGACCTCGCTCGTTGACCAGAAGATGCACGAAGTGGCTGTGAAATCGAAGTCCGCGGACATGACCAAGATCGCCGTGCTGGCGGCCTTGAACATCGCGGACGAGCTATTCGTCAGCCAAAAGAAGCTGGATCAGCTGAACGAGGCCTTGGGCCACATGGAGACGGAGATCGAAAGCCTGGAGCTTCATCTTTTGCCAGATGACCATACATTCCCGGACGCCGATAAATCCCCGTCGTGACGGACGGGCGCCGCGCGGCTTCACGGCCGGGCGGGCCGATCCCGGACGTCTCCGGGGCGTCTGACGCCTCCACGCTTCGCCTCGCGTCTCCTCATTCGAATAGATGAGGAGGTTATCCCATGAATGCGGTGACTTACGCCGCGATCGCCGCCGCCGTGATCCTGGCGGCGGTTGTCGTCGTCCTTTTGCTCAAGCGCCAGGAGGGCACCCGCAAGGCCGCCGAGGCCGAGGAACAGGCCCGCGTCATCCTGGACAAGGCCCGGGAGGAAGGGGAGAAGGTCAAGCGCGAGGCGGCCATCGAGGCCCGCGAGAAGGACCTGGCCCGCCTGAACGAGTTCGAGGCCCACACCCGGGAGAAACAGCGCAAGATCAACGAGACCGAGCGCCGGCTCCTCAGCAAGGAGGAGAACCTGGAGCGCCGCTTCCAGTCGATCGAGCGCAAGGAGAGGGACTTTTCCCAGAAGGAGCGCAAGCTCTCCGAGAAGGAGAAGAGCCTCGAGGCCGAGGAGGTCAAGATCGCCGAGGCCGTCCAGAAGGCCGTGGCCGAGCTCGAGAGGGTCTCGGGCCTGACCCAGGAAGAGGCCAAGGCGCAGCTGATCAAGCGGATCGAGGAGGAGGCCAAGCTCGAGGCCATCGCCACGGTCCGGCGGATCGAGGAGGAGGCCCGGGAGAAGGCGGCCGTCTCGTCCCGGGAGATCATCACCAACGCCATCCAGCGGTCGGCCGCCGAGCACGTCGTCGAGACGACCGTGTCGGTCGTCGACCTGCCGTCGGACGACATGAAGGGCCGGATCATCGGCCGCGAGGGCCGCAACATCCGGGCCCTGGAGATGGCCACGGGCGTCGACATCATCGTCGACGACACGCCCGAGGCGGTCATCCTCTCGAGCTTCG
>CAYOYQ010000230.1:0-3977 GCA_964408215.1 uncultured Eubacteriales bacterium | reverse complement strand
GGGTGAAGATCTTGCCGCGCTTGGCGTCGGTCGCGGCCTTTTTATGCTTGATAGAGGCCCACTTGGAATGTCCGGACATGGTCTTCTCCTTGTCTCCGAGAGCCCCAAAAGTGTAGCACAAAAGGGGGCTTTTCCGCAACCTCGGCGAAATCACTACAGGATCAGTAGGGATTATGGTAGAATGGTGAGGATACGGAAATTGCGGCTTCGAAGAGGAGGCTCCGATGAAGAGAAACATGGGACGGCTGGACCAGACGCTCCGGCTTGTCGCCGCGGCGGCGATCGCCATACTGCTCATCGCCGGCGTGCTCAAGGGGACGGTCGCCGTGGTGATGGCCATCGTCGCGGCGATCTTCGTCATCACGACCTTTGCCGGTTACTGCCCGCTCTACACGCCTCTCGGCATTTCGACCAAGCCCAAGGCGAAGGGCGGCACGTCGCGGATCGACGTCTGAGCTGAGGGGACCGCGGCCCCGGAGACGGGGCCCGCACGAAGGGGAGGAGGAGATGAAAGCTCCAGCCCGGGAGAATATCATGTCCGCCGAGGAACGCCCGCCGGACCGGTTCGAGTTCTCGGTGACGGGGATGAGCTGCGCGGGCTGCGCGGCCGCCATCGAACGGGCCCTCCGGAAAGTCCCCGGCGTCCGTGAGGCCGTCGTCAATCTGGCCACCGGCCGGGCGACCGTTCTGTATGACGAGCGGCTGGCCGGCCGGCGCGAGCTGGCCAAAGCCGTCCGGGACGCGGGCTACGGCGTCGCGGCCAAGCCCGAGGAGCCCGGGGCCGGGGCGGACAAGGACTACCGGTCGCTCCGGACGTCCGCCCTCTGGGGCGGGGCGCTGGCCCTGCTCATCTTTTTCGGCAGCATGCGCCACTGGTTCCCCTGGATGCCGGCGTTTCTCCAGGATTTCTACGTCCTCTGGGCCCTGGCGACGCCGGTCCAGTTCGTCCTCGGCCTCCGGTTCTACCGTGCCGCCTGGAGCGCCCTCCGGCACGGCTCGGCCAACATGAACACGCTCGTCGCCGTCGGGACGACGGCCGCCTACCTGTTCAGCGCGGTCGTGACGGTCTTCCCGGGGTTCTTCAGCAAAGTCGTCGATGAGCCCCAGGTCTATTTCGACACTTCGGCGGTGATCATCGTCCTCATCCTCTTCGGGCGCATGCTCGAGGCCCGGGCCAAGGGCAAGACGTCCGACGCCGTGCGCCGGCTGATGGGCCTGCGGCCGCGGACGGCCCGTGTTCTCGACGGGAACGTCGAGCGCGAGGTGCCGATCGAAGCGGTCAAAGCCGGCGACATCCTCATCGTGCGCCCGGGCGAGACGGTCCCGGTCGACGGCGTCATCGTCGACGGGAGAACATCGGTCGACGAATCCACGATCACCGGCGAGAGCGTGCCCGTCGACAAGGGCCCGGGCGAAGCGGTCGTCGGGGCGACCCTCAACAAATGGGGGAGCTTCCGGTTCCGGGCGGTCCGCGTGGGCGAGGACACGGCCCTGGCCAGGATCATCCGGCTGGTCGAGGAGGCCCAGGGCTCCAAGGCGCCGATCCAGCGCCTGGCCGACCTCATCGCCGCCCGGTTCGTGCCCGCCGTCATCGCCGTCGCCCTCGTGACCTTCCTCGTCTGGGTCCTCTTCGGCCCGGAGCCGCGGATCGTTTTTGCCCTCCTCAATTTCGTCTCCGTCCTGATCATCGCCTGCCCCTGCGCCATGGGCCTGGCGACCCCGACGGCCATCATGGTCGCCACGGGGCGGGGCGCGGAGCGGGGCATCCTCGTCCGCAGCGGCGAGAGCCTGGAGACCGTCCATAGGGTCGATACTTTCGTCTTCGACAAGACGGGCACCCTGACCAACGGCCGCCCCGAGACGAGCGACGTCATCGCCGCGGCCGGCTTCGACCGCGCGGGGGTGCTGTCGCTGGCCGCCTCGGTCGAGAACGGGTCCGAGCACCCGCTCGGCCAGGCCGTGGTCCGCCTGGCCCGGAGCGAGGGCGCCGCGATCGAGCAGGCGGCGGACTTCCGGGCCCTCGAAGGCATGGGGGTCGAGGGCGTCGTGGCGGGGAAGCGCGTCCTTATCGGCAGCCTTCGCCTGGCCGGGTCCGAGGGCATCGACGCGTCGGAGCTGGCCGGGCCGGCGCGCAAGCTGGCCGAGTCGGGCAAGACCGTCGCTTTCGTCGCGGTCGACGGCCGCCCCGCGGGGCTCCTGGGCCTGGCCGACACGCTCAAAGCCGGCGCCCGCGAGGCCGTCGACGCGCTCCACCGTTCCGGCCGGCGGGTGGTCATGCTGACGGGGGATAACGCCCAGACGGCCCGGGCCCTGGCCGAAGGGGCGGGGATCGAGGACGTCCGGGCCGAGGTCTTGCCGGGCGACAAAGCCGAGGTCATCCGCAAGCTTCAAGGCGAGGGCCGGCGGGTGGCCATGGTCGGGGACGGCATCAACGATGCCCCGGCCCTGGCCCAGGCGGACGTGGGCCTGGCCCTGGGGACGGGAACCGACGTGGCCATGGCCTCGGCGGAGATCACTCTCATCTCCGGGGACCTCCGGGCGGTGGTCTCGGCGGTCGAGCTCAGCCGGAAGGCCATCCGGACGATCCGGCAGAACCTGTTCTGGGCCTTCGTCTACAACGTGGTCGGCATCCCGATCGCGGCCGGGGCGCTCTATCCGCTCTTCAAGGTCCTGCTCAACCCCATGATCGCCTCGGCGGCCATGGCCATGAGCTCCGTCTCGGTCGTGACGAATTCCCTGCGGCTCCGCCGCGCCCGCATCTAGGCCCTCTCTCCGGCTTTGCTCGGGATTTGCCTCTCGCTCCATCCGACGGAAGCGAACGGATGTGAGCGGACGGCAGAAGTCCAGTGGAGATACACGGAACAGGACTTCTGCGAAATATCGGGAGAAAGTTCTTTTTCATATTTCCTCCCAGCACCGCCCCTGCGTGTATCTCCGGGGCGGCGCTGATGGTCGCTTCGAAGACTCCGCTCCCTGCCGGTCCCCCTCCGCTACGGGGATCTTCGAGGCAAATCCTCTCGCCGCCTCGAGAGGGCCAAGATAGGGATCCGGAGAACGGTTCTAGAAGACGAAGCGCAGCGCGAGTCCCGCCCGAAAGTAGGAGGGGTTGATCTCGAGCGTCCCCAGGCCGATCGCGGCCTCGATCTCGTCGAGGGGCTGGGTGATGAGCTCGTCCTCGAGGAGGTGCATCTGGAGGTTGGACTTCGCCGCGCCGTACCAGCGGAGGTCGAGGGCCAGGATGATGTTCCGGGTCGCCTCGTAGGCCGCCTCGACGCCGACGTTCAACCCGTACTTCGTCTGGGGGCCGAACGCGGCCACCATGTGGACGGTCCTCCCGGTCAGCGTATAGACCCCGGCGTCAAAAACGAGGTCGTAAGAGGTGTAGTCGATGAAGCCGGCCTTGCCCTCGAAATGAAAGACGCTCGGTCCCGCCGAGGCGCCGATCGACAGGTTGTCGGCGACGCGGAAGCGGGCCAGGGCGTTGAGGCTGAAGGCCGTCTCGGTCAGATTGCCCTTCGAGGCGAGCTCGGGGAGCTCAGTGATGTGAGTCTCGGGCTGGAAGGCCTGGAACTGGACCGAGACGTCATAAGGGGCGGTCGACCCGCCGATGCCCGGGCGGTGGTAGTCGGCCAGGACCTGGAGGCCGACGTTCTCAGTGAAGAAGACGTTGAAAAAGCCGTTCATGCCGTAGGTCGTCTTGCCCTTGAAGCTGACGTGCTGTTCGGCCGAGCTGGCGATGTAGTTGGGCTGCGGGGTGAGCGGCGGCTGGTACTGGTTGACGTACCGGGCGTTCAGGGACGGGCCGACGAGGGTCCAGCCGAATCCCAGCTCGAATCGAAGGTCCGCCCTGAGAGCGGCGGGGGCCCCGGCCAGCGAAAAGACAAGAAGGAACGGCAGGCTCTTCCTGATCATGGACTTGGCGCCTCCTTGGCGGGGAAAAGATTAGCACGGTCCTCCGGAAAAGTCAACCCCCCAAA
>CAYOYQ010000229.1:0-4037 GCA_964408215.1 uncultured Eubacteriales bacterium | reverse complement strand
GATCGAGACGAAGGGATGGTCGCGGCGCGCGCCCTGGAGATGGACGGCCCGGGCGGCCATCTCCTTGCCCGTCCCGCTCTCCCCCGTGATGAGCACCGTCGAATCGGTCGAGGCGACCTTCTCGATGAGGATGTAGATCTCCTGCATCGCCCGGCTCTTGCCGATCATCTGCTCGAAGCCGTAGCGGTCCTTGAGGTCGCGCTTGAGGAGCAGGTTCTCCTGCTTCAGGCGCCGCGAGGCCAGGCCCCGGCCGACGATGATCTTGAGCTCCTCGACGTCGAAGGGCTTGACGACGTAGTCGAGGGCGCCGGCCTTGAGGGCCTCCACCGCCTGGGCGATGCTGCCGTAGGCGGTGATGAGGATGACCGGGAGGTCGGGCAGGTTCTCCCGGGCGTAGCGGAGGATGTCCATCCCGTCGGCCCCCGGCATCTTGATGTCGGTGACGACCAGGTCGATCTCCTCCTTGGCCAGGGCCTCGAAGCCCCCGGCCGCGGTCGAAGCGGTCTTGACGCCGTAGCCTTCCTTCTTGAAAACGACCGTCAGGAGCTCGAGGAGGCTGGCCTCGTCATCGATGATCAGGATCGTTTCCATGTTCGTCAGCTCGCCTGCGGCGCCGCTTTCCGCAGCGGCAGGGTGATCAGGACCTCCGTGCCCTTCTCGAGCTCGGAGCGGACCTCGATCCGCCCGTCGTAATCGTCGATGATCTTGCGGACGATCGCCAGGCCCAGGCCGCGCCCGTTCTCGAAACCCGAGAAGAAGGGCTCGAAGAGATGCTCCTTGTCCTTCTCCGGGATGCCCCGGCCCGTGTCGGCGACCAGGATGCGGAGGTCCTTCTTCCGGGGCTCGGGGAACTCGAGGGTCAGGCGGCCGCCGTCGGGCATGGCCTTGACGGCGTTCTTGATGAGGTTCCAGAAGATCTGCTTGAACTGGCCGGCGTTGCCGAAGTACGGGACGTCGGCGGTCCGGAAGTTCCCGAGGAGCTCGACCTTGCCGTTGAGCTCGCCGCCGGCCTGGAGGATCTTGACCGTCTCGTCGAGGAGGTCGCGGAGGTTGATCAGCGAAAAGACCTGTTTCGCGGGCAGGGCGAAGTCCAGGAACTGCTCCAGGCTGTGCGAGACGCGCTCGGATTCCTTGAGCACGATGCCCATGAGCTCCCGCTGCTCGGGCGTGAGCGCGAGCTCTTTCTTGAGCACCTGGACCGAGCCGGAGATGGCCGCCAGAGGATTGCGGATCTCGTGGGCCAGGCTGGCCGAGACCCGCCCGGCCTCGGACAGGCGCTCCCGGACGAGGAGCTCCTTCTCCGCGGCCCGGAGGGCCTCGCGGGTCCGCCGCAGGCCCCCGGCCAGCCTGCTCATGAGGGCGGCGATGACGAAGAACACGCCCCAGGCGATGAAGATCGTGACCAGCATCGACCCCAGGGTCGTCCGGACGGCCTGCTCGGGCCGGAAGACGCGGATGAAGCCGAAATAGATGCCGTCGGCCAGGACCCCGTACAGGATGGCCGAAAGCGAGGCGGCCAGGAAGCCGGCCCGCCCCGAGATGACCAGGCCGGCGGCGATGATCGGGAAGAGGTACAGGAAGTACATCGAGGAGGCGATGCCGCCGGAGATGTAGACGAAGGCGGTGATCAGGAAAAGGTCGAAGACGACCTGGGCGTAGGCCTGGGCCAGGAGGCCGCGCCCCCCGGCGTAGAGGGCGAAGAAGACCGCCGAAAAACCGTAGGCCCCGAGGATGAGGTAATAGAACGGGAGATTGGGCTGGGCCTCGGGCGAGGACAGCTGGATGATGAAGGCCGCGGCGAGGAGCGAGGTCAGGACGACGAGCCGGTAGATGTTGTAGAGGAACACGTTGCGCCGCTCGACGGCGGCCTCCCCGTATCCTCTCCCGGTTTTCATGCGAGCCTGCCCTTGCCTCCCCGGGCCCGCCCTAGAGGGCCTTCATCAGGCTGAAGATCGGCAGGTACATCGAGATGACCAGGCCGCCGACGATGCCGCCGACGAAGATCATCATGACCGGCTCGAGGATGGACAGGAGGGCCGACACGGTGGTGTCGACCTCCTCGTCGTAGAAGATGGCCAGCTTGTTCAGCATCTCGTCGAGCGTGCCGGTGGCCTCGCCGACGTTGATCATCTGGAGCATCATCGTCGGGAAGCGCCCGGCGGTCTTGAAGGACTCGGCCATGGTCTTGCCCTCGGAGACGAGCTTGCGGGCGTCGACGATCTCCTTTTCGATGACGACGTTGCCGGCCGTCGTCGAGGTGATCTTGAGAGACTCGAGCATCGGCACGC
The DNA here is from genome assembly GCA_964408215.1 of uncultured Eubacteriales bacterium. Lineage (GTDB taxonomy): Bacteria > Acidobacteriota > Aminicenantia > Aminicenantales > Saccharicenantaceae > RBG-16-66-30. Next base: position 1,749 of record CAYOYQ010000229.1, on the reverse strand, counting down.
CGCCGGAGATGAGGGTCGCCAGGGTCCGGGTGACCCGGGCCATGGCCACCTTGTAGACGAGGCTGCCGAAGAGAGGCATCTTCAGCAGGAGGCTGTCGGTCGACCAGCGGCCTGCCGTCGTGCTCCGGTAATAGCGGAAGCCCAGCACGAGGCCGATGAGCCCGAGGAAGACGAAGAAGATATAGTTCTGGACGAAATCGCTCATCTTGATGACGAAGGCCGTCAGGGCCGGCAGCTCGGCGCCCAGGTCGCGGAAGATCGAGGCGAAGATCGGGATGACCTTCCAGAGCATGAAGACGGCCACGATGACGGCGAAGCAGATGATGGCCACCGGGTAGACCATGGCCTGCTTGACCTTGGCCCGGAGGCGGACGTTCTTCTCGATGAACTCGGCCAGGCGGCGGAGCATGATGTCAAGGGAGCCGGACTGCTCGCCCGAGGCGATGAGGTTGCAGTAGAGGTCGTCGAAGGCTTTGGGGTGCTTCCGCTTGGCCTGGTTCAGTGTCGAGCCCGCCTCGACGTCCTCTTTGACCGTCTTGATGACGTTCTTGAAGTAGGGGTTCTTCTGCTGCTCCTCGAGGATGCCCAGGCTCTGGATGAGGGGCAGCTCGGCGTCGATCAGGACCGACAGCTGCCGGCTGTAGACGGCCAGGTCCTTGTACCGGACCTTCTCCCGCTTGAGAAACGGGATCTTGAACCCGGCCTTGGCCGGGGCGACGCTGAGGACCTGGATCTGGTCCTTCTGGAGGAGCCGGCCGAGCTCTTCCTTGGACGCGGCGACCCGCTCGCCGCCGACGGTGTCTCCGTAGCGGTTCTTGCCTTTCCAAACGTAAGTCGGCATCGTTCACCTCGTCGGGGGCGGCCCCTATTTCCGGGATATTCCCTGCTGTCCGGACGGCGTCCCCTTGACGCCCTCGCGGCGCTGGATGATGTCGGTCAATTCCTCGGGGAAGGAGGTCATGGACATGACCGTGTCCAGGCTGACGAGCTTGCGGAAATACAGGTTGGACAAGGATTGGTTGAAGGTCTGCATCCCGAACTTCTCCTGGCCCATCTGCATGGCCGAATAGATCTGGTGGATCTTGTTCTCGCGGATGAGATTGCGGATGGCCGGGTTGGGGATGAGGATCTCCATGGCCAGGACGCGGCCCTTGCCGTCGATGCGCGGCAGCAGGGCCTGGGTCATGACGGCCTCGAGGGACATCGAGAGCATGATCCGGACCTGGGTCTGGTACTGGCTGGGGAAGATGTCGATGATGCGGCTGATCGACTCGACGGCCGAGTTCGTGTGCAGGGTCGAGAAGGTCAGGTGGCCCGTCTCGGCGACGCGCAGGCTGGCCTCGACCGTCTCGAGGTCGCGCATCTCGCCGACCAGAACGACGTCCGGGTCCTCGCGCAGGACCGAGCGCAGGGCGTTGCCGTAGGACTGGGTATCGGCGTAGAGCTCGCGCTGGTTGATGATGGCCTTGCGCGGCGTGAGGTAGTACTCGATGGGGTCCTCGATGGTGACGATGTGGACCGGCCGCTCGGCGTTGATGTGCTCGATCATGCAGGCCAGGGTCGTCGATTTGCCGCAGCCGGTCGGCCCGGTGACGAGGATGAGGCCCCGCGGCAGGTAGCAGAGCTGCTGGATCCGCTGGGGGATGCCCAGCTGGGCGAAGCTCCACATCGACGGCAGGAAGCGGCGGAAGGCGCCGGCCACGGCGCCCTTCTGCATGAAGACGTTGGCCCGGAAGCGGCCGAGCTCCT
>CAYOYQ010000228.1:0-4081 GCA_964408215.1 uncultured Eubacteriales bacterium | reverse complement strand
CGGGTCGGCCTGCTGCTCCTTGAGCTCGGGGCTGGTGAAGTACTGCTCGCCGTTCCAAAGCTCGTTCGAGAACGACAGGATGCCCAGACCGTCGTTGGTCCAGTCGATGACCCCGCCGTGCACGGTGTAGAGGCCGCTCCAGATGACGAGATAGCGGTAGAAGGGCAGGATGCGCTCGCCGGTCCGGCCGAGCTCGTCGTAGGCCCGGGCGTCCGTCATCGGGTACTCGCCCGTGGCCTCGGCCCCCGGCCCGCGGAGGATCATGCCGCCACTGTTGTGGTAGGTCTGGACGCCGGCGATGTTGGGGTGGGACATGAGGAAGTCATTGACGGCCCGGGCCTCGGGCAGCTGGAAGGGATAGTCCATGGCCCCGCTCTGGATGTAGTTCGGCTGCCAGTCGGCTCCCCAGTTCCGGTTCTGGTCATAGCTGCCGGGACCGTCCTCGTTGACCATCCCGTCGCCGTCGTTGTCGAGCCCTTCCTGGCCGAGCATGATCCAGTCGCCCGTCTCGCCGAAGGGCACGGGCTCGAGGACCAGCGGATTGGTCCGGCTGATGCGATAGTTGCCCTGGCCGGGGACGAACTTGCGGATCTGTTCGACAACACCGTTGCCGTTGATGTCCTCGGGCGCGTCCTCGTCGAAGAGGCCGTCGTTGTCGTCGTCGACCGGGACGTGCCCCGACCGGGCGTTGCCGCCGGGGCCTTCCATGAAGAACTGCCGGCCGTCGGGATTGACCGTGGGGACGATGTAGAAGACGCGCTCGTCGACGAGACGGGTGACGTCGGCGATGCGGCCGTAGTTCTCCATGAGGTACCAGATCGTGTAGAGGCAGACCTCCCCGCCCTGGATCTCGTTGCCGTGGATGTTGGCCTCGATGTACATGGCGGCCTTGCCCTTCTCCGGGCCCGTGGCCGGGTTGTTGATGGTCATGAGCATGAGGTCGAGGCCGTTGTGGCTCTTGCCGATCGACTCGAGCTTGAGGAACTTGGGGAAGGCGGCCTGGAGCGTCTTCATGTCGGCGTAGAGCTCGTGCGTGTCGTGCCAGCGGTTCCAGTCGAGCTTGACCTTGAAGGCCGGGTCGGAGGCCCTCTGGGCCGGGGCCAAGGAGGCAAGGAGAGCCAAGCCGGCGCATCCGGCCAGGACGAAGGACAGGATCTTGCGTGTGTTCATCGTGGTCCTCCTCTTCACTTCAGGGTGACCCGGGCCGTCGCCGACCCGCCTTTCTCGGATCGGACCAGGAGCTCGACCGTCTCCCCGGTCTTGCCCCGGATGAGCCATTCGTACTTGGCCCGGCTGCCCGAGCCGGCCAGGGTCGGCAGAAAATTCGTCTTGGCGCTGCCCGAGAGCACGTCTCCGGGATCGACGCCGAGCTGGACCAGCGTCGGCTTGACCGCCCGGGCCGTCTGGCCTTGGGCGAGAGAGGTCGGCCAGAAGCCGGCGTTCTCAACCTCGGCCTTGAGCCGGTAGAGGCTGCCGCCCAGGGCGACGGACTCGAGGCTGGCCACCTTGACCCGGGGGAAGAGCGACGCGAGATAGACCGCGAACTTGGCGTGGGAAGCGCCGAGGTCCGCGAGCTTCTCCGCCGGAGGATTGGTGGCGGCGTAGGGCTTGAAGCCGCCGACCTCGACCTCGCGGAACTCGGGGTGCTTCACGGCCGCCCATTTGACGAAACCGTCGATCTTCTCGGCGTCCATCCACCGGAGGACCTGGCGGTCGATCCCGGGCGCGAGGGCCGCGGTCTCGGCGGAGGCGCCCGTCTGGCCCTGGCCGAGGCGGAACGCCTGGCCGCCGCCGCCTCCCATCTGCATCATCTGGGCGATCTCCGGGTTAACACCGCCTGTCGCGCCCGCCGGCCGGCCGGATTGCCCGCCCGCGCCGGCCGCCCCCGCTTCGCCCGCGCCCGGCGGCATCATGCCCATCCGCCGCCCGCCGGGGGATTCGGCCGTTGTCAGGCCGAAGCCGGGGGTCGAGAACGACGGCACGCCGAACTGGAAGTAGCCGTACTGAAAGAAAGCGCCTTGGGGCTCGCGGACATAGAGCGGCTGGCGCAGGCCCGTCAGCTCGATGTACTTGTCCGAGACGGACTTGAAATAGTCGTAGTCGGCCGCGGCCACGGTCGTCGCCGGACGCCGGTCGGGCATCATCATCCGGCCGCCCGAGGCCGCCGGCTGGGAAGCCTGCTGGCGCGAGCCCTGCCGTCCGCCTCCGCCGCCCATGAGCATCTCGATCGAGAACTCGCCGCCCATGAAGCGGCCGCCCCGGCCGAAGCCCCCGCCGGTCTGGATGAACCCGGAGGTCCGGGCCCCGGCCGCGGCGGCCTCGGCGAAGCGGACGAGGTCGAGCTCCCGCGGCGAGCCGAGTCGGCCGGCGCTCGTCGGCGCGACGATCAGGTTGTCGCTCTCGCCGAAGGTCAGGATCGCAGCGATATTGCGGTGCCCGAGGACCCAATCCATCAGGGCCCGTGATTCGCCTTCACTCACCATGTGCGGCCCCGCGTCGGGCTTGTTGTAGGGATACTCGTGGGTGAAGTTGCGGTTGAGGTCGACGCCGCCCGGCGGGTCCTCGTTGATGAAGCCGTCGCCGTCGTTGTCGACGCCTTCCGTGTAGAGCCGGTAGGTCCCGGTCTCGCCCTTCTTCGGGTCGGCCCGCTTCAACAGGCGCGGCTCGTCGGGGTCGATCATGTACTCGCCGCCGGCCGCCTTGACCCGCATGACGGTGATGAGCCCGTCGCCGTTGAGGTCCTCGGGCCCGTCCTCGTCGACGCGACCGTCGTTGTCGTCGTCGCGCGGAGTTCCGTTCGTCCGACGGCCGGTCTTGACGGCCGCGAAGAAGCCTTCGGCGCCGTCGGGGTTGAGCCGGGGCAGGATATAGATCGTGGCGGCGTCGAGACGGTCCTTGATAGCGGCGTCGGAGCTCCGGCCGTCGAGCAGCGCCCGGGCCACGGCCAGGGCGATCTCGCCGCCGACGAGATGGTCGCCTTCGAGCCCGGCCGCGATGAGCAGCGCCGGGCGCTTGTCCGGAGGGACGGGGCCGGGATTGGCGATCTCGAGCGCCCAGATGTCGCGGCCGCCGCGGGACTTGCCGATCGACTCGAGCCGGGCGGCCGGCTTGTTCGAGCTCGCCAGCGCCTGGAGCGCCGAGCCGAGCGCGGCGGCATCGCGGTATTTCGGGGCGTCCTGGGCCCGGGCCGGAAGACCGGCCAGGGCGAGCCCGAGGACGATGAGGACCGGCAGGACGAGCGCCGGCCGAGAGGATTTGGCTTGAAAAAAGCGCACGGGCACCTCCTCAGCGGATCGGGGTTATCGGACAAGTCCGCCCCTCCGGGGGGACGGCGTTCGCGGGGAACGAACAGAACTCAGCCATGCATTCCTTTAGACTCGCGTCATTCCCTATTCTTCCGCGAAATTGTACTATAATGTCCCGAAAACGACTCTCCGGAGGGAAGGTCCCATGTCGCGTAATAGAACGCTCTCCCGCCGCCGGTTCCTCAAGACCGGAGCCGCCGCGGCCGCGGCCCTGACCATCGTCCCCCGCCGGGTCCTCGGCGGCCAGGGCTATCTCGCCCCGAGCGACACCCTGACCCGCGCGGTCGTCGGCGTCGGCGGCATGGGCCGGGGCCATTTCGGCTACCCGGGCGCCGTACTGCGGGCCGTCTGCGATGTCGACGGGGGCCACCTCGCCTCCGCCCTGGAGCTGGCCGGCCCGGGCGTCGCCGGATACAGGGACTTCCGCGAGGTCCTGGCTCGCCCCGACATCGACATCGTCCATATCGCGACGCCGCCTCACTGGCACGCCCTCATCTCCATCGCGGCCGCCGAGGCCGGCAAGGACGTCTGGTGCGAGAAGCCCATGACCCGGACGATCGGCGAGGGCCGGGCCGTCGTCGAGGCCTTCCGCCGGACGGGTCGGATCTTCCGCGTCAACACCTGGTTCCGGTTCAACGGGGGCTTCTACGGCTTCGGCACCGACGTCCGGCCGATCAAGAAGGTCGTCGAGTCGGGTCTTCTCGGCTGGCCGATCAAGGCCACCGTGAGCGCGACGACGGGCTTCGACTGGAAGTTCTACTGGAGCGGCCTGACGC
>CAYOYQ010000227.1:0-4101 GCA_964408215.1 uncultured Eubacteriales bacterium | reverse complement strand
CCGGGCCACATGGCCAAGGTCTATCAGGCCTTCACCGAGTTCTATTACGCCCGGCCCTTCAAGGCCGCCAAGACGACGGCCCGCAAAGCCGCGCGAAAGCCGGCGAAGGGGCGGTGAGCGTGAGCGCCCCCGATCGCCCGGCTCCCTCCGCCGCGGCCCGGCTGCAGGCCTCGGCCTGGGCGGGCATCTTCGTCTTCGGCATCGTCATGGCCATCCTGGGGGCCATCCTGCCCTCGCTCTTCGAGCGCGTCGGCTTCGGCGCCGGCGCCGCCGGCAACCTCTTCCTGACCATGAACTTCGCCATGCTGGCGACCACGGTCTTCTTCGGGCCGCTCGTCGACCGCTTCGGGTTCAAGTCGCTCCTGGCCGTATCGGCCTTCCTTGTCGCCCTGGCCTTCTTCCTGCTCTCGCGGGCCGCGAGCTACGGTCTCATCCTGGCCGCCGCGGTCGTCCTCGGGCTCGGCGGCGGCGGGCTCAACGGCGGCGCCAACGCCCTGACAAGCGACCTCCACGAGGGGGAGAAGCGCGGCACGGCGCTCAACGTTCTGGGCATCTTCTTCGGCTTCGGCGCCCTGTCCATCCCCTTCCTCATCGGCACGCTCCGGGAGCTCCTGGGGGTGCCGACGATCCTCCTCATCGCCACCGGGCTCGGCCTCCTCCCGGTCGTCATCTACATCGTCCTGCCTTTCCCCCGGGCCAAGCAAGCCCAGGGATTCCCGATCAAGGAAGCGGCCCGGATCGCCCGCAGCCCCCTCCTCTGGCTCTGCGCCTTCATCCTCTTCTTCCAGTCCGGCAACGAATTCACGGCCGGCGGCTGGATCTCGACCTACCTCCAGCGGACGCACGGCCTCGGCGCCGACGCGGCGGCGCTGGTGCTCGCCGGCTACTGGGCGGCCATCATGGCCGGCCGGCTCCTCTCGAGCCGCCTCGTCCGCCGCCTCCGCAACGAGACGCTCATCCTGGGGAGCGCCGCCTTGGCCCTGGCCGCGGCCGTTCTCATGGCCCTGGCCCCTTCGGGGGCCGCGGCGGCCGCCGGGGCCGTCCTCCTCGGCCTCGGCTTCGCCGCCATCTACCCGACCACCCTGGCCATCGTCGGCGGCCGGTTCGCCGCCCTCACCGGCACGGCCTTCAGCGTGGCCATCGCCGTCGGCCTCGTCGGCGGGATGCTCGCGCCCTGGCTGGCCGGGCGGATCGCCGAGGCCTCGAGCCTCCGGCAAGGCTTGATCATCCTCGTCGTCAACTGCGCCATGATCGTCGTCCTGACGCTCGCCGTCACGAGGCGGACGAACAAGGCGAATCCTTAAGGAGCCCGACATGCACGGATCGAAGACCCGGACAACCCGCATCGCCCTCATGATGGTATTCTTCATGTCAGCGGCCCTCGCGGGCCCGGCCGCGGCGTCAGGCGACGCTGTCGCCGACGCGGCCAGGGCCGAGCTCGCGCGCAAGTACGCCCCTCTCCTCGCCGAGAAGGGCATCACCGACGAGGCCGGCCGCGAGATCGCCGGCCGTCTCGACGCCCTCGTCGCCGCCGCCCGGACCAAGGGCGCCAAGTCGGCCAAGGACGCCGTCCGCCTGGCCCTGGACGTCCTGAACTATTCCGCGTCCAACCTGGCCGGGTTCCCGCAGGCCGCCTTCGACCGGCCCATCGGCACGACCCTCGAGAGCTTCGGCCGGACGATCGCGCCCGGCGACATCGAGGCCCGGGCCGAAGGGAGCGCCTGCCCGGTCGGCGGGATCGGCGCCGGCAGCTTCGAGCGGCTTATGAACGGGACCTTCTCCACCTGGTTCCTCAAGCCCGGCTGGATGGTCGAGGACACCGTCTGGGCCGACCAGTTCCACGTCTTTATGCGCTCGGCCGGCCGCACCGTCGTCCGGACGCTCGCGACGACCGCGCCGCCCGCCGGCGCCGGGCTCAGTGCCTGGGCCTGGAACTATCCTGTCGGCCGGGGCGACTATTTCGCGCTCTATCCGAAGTCCGGCTTCTCCTACGAGGAGAACGCCGAGCTTCCGGCCAAGCTGGCCGTCGTCCAGTTCTCGCCCGTCCTCGCCGGGAACTACAAGGAGACGAGCTACCCGGTCGCCCTCTACCGCTGGGTGGCCGTCAATCCGACGAAACAGCCGGTCGAGGTCAGCATCCTTCTGACCTGGGAGAACATGGTCGGCTGGGAAGCCGTGAAGGCGCGGCCGGCGGCCGGTACCCCGCCCCAGGCCTCCTTCGTCTGGGACCGGGCCAGCCGCGGCAACGTCAACGAGTTCGTCGAGAGCGGACGTCACAAGGGCATCCTGTTCCGTCGGGAGGGCCTCGACGTCCGGACCGGCAACGCCCTGGCCGGGACCATGGCCGTCGCCGTCGTCGAGAACCCCGGCCGGACGCGCGTCCATTTTCAGGCGGCGTTCGATCCGCGCGGCGACGGCGCCGACGTCTGGACGAAGTTCGCCGCCGACGGCTCGCTCGACGGCGTCCGGGCCTCCGCCCCGGCCGCGGCCGGCCGGGAGACCGGCGCGGCCCTGGCCGTCTCGTTCACCCTCAAGCCGGGGGAGCGGCTCGAGGTGCCCTTCGCCATCGCCTGGGACTTCCCCTATTACGAGTTCGAACCCGGGACCAAGATGAAGAGGAAATACACGGCCTTCTTCGGGGCTGAGGGCACGAACGCCTTCGGCCTGGCCTCGGAGGCCCTGGGCCGGGCCGCGGAGTGGGAGCAGGCCGTCGACGCCTGGCAGAAGCCCGTCCTGGCCGACCCGAAGCTCCCGGACTGGTTCAAGCAGGCCCTGCTCAACGAGCTCTACGTCCTCGCCGAGACAAGCGTCTGGGACGCCGTGACCGACCTTCACACCTATCTCGAGAGCGCCGACTACCTCATGTACGGCACGACCGACGTCGATTCCTACTGCTGGCACGTCCTCAAGCTCTGGCCGGAGCTCGAGAAGCGCAACATGGAGTTCATCGCCCGGACGATCCCGCTCGAGGATTCGACCTTCCGGGCCTTCCAGTATGCGGTCACGTTCCCCAAAGAGGTCCCGGCCGACAAGCTCGGCTATTATTGGAACACCATCAAGGTCCCGGGCATGGTGCCCCACGACCTCGGCTCGCCGCGCAAAAGGCCCTGGACGATCCTGAACGCCTTCGACTGGCAGAACGCCAATGTCTGGAAGGACCTCAACCCCAAGTTCCCGCTGCGCGCCTATCGCGATTTCCTGGCTGACGGCGGCCTGGACATCGGCTTCCTGCTGAAGATGTTCGAGGCCTCGGTCCTGGCCATGGACACGCTCGAGGAGAAGTTCGGCGACAAGACGAGCCACATCCCGCTCAACGAAGGCATCCCCGACCAGACTTATGACACCTGGCGGATGAAAGGGGAGAGCGCCTACGTCGGCCTCGTCTGGCTGGCCGGCCTCAAAGCGACCATCCGGATGGGGGAGACCCTGTCCTTCCGCGGCCTGGCCCGCGCGAGCGAGATCGACATCGCCTCGGTGACGGAGAAGTACCGGAACTGGCTGGCCGCGGGGCGGGCATCGCTGGCCAAGCTCTGGGACGAGAAGGCCGGCTATTTCCATATCGACGCCGCCACCGACGACATCATGACCGACCAGCTCTTCGGCGTCTGGTACGCCCGCATGCTCGGGATCGAGTCCGACGACGAGACGGCCCTCGTCGCGCCGGCCAACGTCGGCCGGGCCCTGCGGACGATCTACGACAAGAACGTCCTCGGCTACGGGCAGGGCGTCCTGGGCGCCGTCAACGGCCGCAAGGCCGGCGGCGGCCAGCTCCGCAGCCAGCAGGGCGACGAGGTCTGGGTCGGCACGGCCTACGCCTTCGCCGCGGACCTCGTCCTCGAAGGGCTCGTCGACGAGGCCCTGCACACGGCCTACGGGCTCTATCACGTCATCTACAGCCCCTTCGGCCAGGGGTACTTCTTCAAGACGCCCGAGGCCTACCTCGATCCTGGCGAGACGCTGTGGAACGACGCCGCCAAGACCTACGGCGAGAGGACGTTCCGGGCCATGAAGTACATGCGGCCCGGCGCGGTCTGGGCCCTGTACGAGGCGCTGTTGAAAAACCGGCCCTAAACCGCTATTTTATTTTTTCGGGATGAGAGA
>CAYOYQ010000226.1:0-4148 GCA_964408215.1 uncultured Eubacteriales bacterium | reverse complement strand
CCGGCGAGCTCGATGAACTTCGTCTGGTAGTCGACCTCCTTGGCCTTCCAGGTCAAGTAGAACGGGTCGATCGGGATGCAGTGCCCGCCGAGGCCGGGCCCGGGATAGAAGGGCATGAAGCCGAAGGGCTTGGACGAGGCCGCCCGGATGACCTCCCAGACGTCGATGCCCATCCGGTCGAAGATCATCTTCAGCTCGTTGACGAGAGCGATGTTGACCGAGCGGAAGATGTTCTCGAGAAGCTTGGTCGATTCGGCGGCCCGGGTCGAGGACACGGGGACCGTCTTGACGATGATCTGATCGTAGAGCGCCTTGGCCACGCGCAGGCAGTCGGGGGTCAGGCCGCCGACGACCTTGGGCGTCGTGGCCGTCGAGAAGCTCTTGTTGCCCGGGTCCTCGCGTTCGGGCGAGAAGGCCAGGAAGAAGTCCCGGCCGGCCTTCAACCCGCCCGCCTCGAGGATCGGGCGCATCTCCTCGTCGGTCGTGCCCGGGTAGGTCGTGCTCTCGAGGATGACGAGATGGCCCTTGCGGACGTGCTCGGCGACGCTGATCGTCGAGTTGAGGACGTAGGACAGGTCGGGGGCGCCGTGGCCGTCGAGGGGCGTCGGGACGCAGATGAGGATGGCGTCGACGCCGCGGAGGCCGCGGAAGTCGGCCGAGGCCTTGAACATCTTCCGGCCCAGGAAGTCCTTGAGCTCGGCCGCCGAGATGTGGCGGATGTAGCTCTTGCCCCGGTTGAGCATCTCGACCTTCTTGGGGTCGATGTCGAAGCCCCTGACCCGGAAGCCTTTTTTGAGGAAGGTCTTGACGAGCGGCAGCCCGACGTAGCCGAGGCCGATGACCCCGACGATGGCCTGTTTCGACTCGATCCTCTTCAGCAGCTTGGTCGCTTCGGCGTTCATGTGGTTCAACTCCTTTTCTTGTACCAGTCGATGGTCGCCCGGAGCCCGTCGAGGAACGAGCGGCCCGGAGTGAATCCGATCAGGCGCTCGGCCTTGGTGATCGCGGCGGTCGAGTGGAGGATGTCGCCCGGTCGGGGCGGCACGTAGCGGGCCTCGATCCGCGTCCCGAGGACCTCGTTGACGGCGGCCAGCAGCCCATTGACGGTCGTCCCGACGCCGCAGGCGACGTTCATGGCCTCCCCGGCGGCGTCCTTGGAATCGGCCGCGAGGAGGTTGGCCCGGACGACGTCCTCGACGAAGATGAAGTCGCGCGACTGCTCGCCGTCGCCGAAGATCGTCGGGCGCTCGCCCCGCAGGGCCTTGGTCGCGAAGAGCGGGATGACGGCGGAATATTCGGAATAGGGGTCCTGGCGCGGCCCGTAGACATTGAAGTAGCGCAGCGAGACCGTGTTCATCCCGTGGAGGATGTGGAACGTCTGGGCGTACTTTTCGTCGAAGAGCTTGTTGGCCCCGTAAGGCGAGACGGGCCGGCCCTCCCGGCCCTCGACCTTGGGCAGCGCCATGTCGTCGCCGTAGACGGCCGAGGACGAGGCCAGGACGAAGCTCCGGACGCGGGCGGCGTGGGCCGCGACGAGCAGGTTGAGCGTCCCGGTGACGTTGACGGCGTTGGCCAGGAGCGGGTCCTCCACCGAGCGTGCAACCGAGGCCAGGGCCGCCTCGTGGAAAACGGCCCGGACGCCGTCGACGGCCCGGCGGCAGGTCTCGAGGTCGCGGATGTCGCCCTCGACGAACTCGAAGCGCCCGGCGATCCCGGCCAGGTTCTCCAGCTTGCCGGTCGAGAGGTTGTCGAGGACGCGGACCTCGTCGCCTCTCCGGGCCAGGGCCTCGGCGATATGGGAGCCGATGAAGCCCGCCCCGCCGGTGACCAGGTATCGCGCCATCTTATCGGTTCCTAAAACGTTGATTATACGGAGTTCATTTAGTCGGTCAAGCCCGCTGAAAATGGGGACCTAGACAAGGCCCAGTTCGCCGAGGCGGCGGAGGACCTTCTGGACGCTCTCGTCGATCGTCTCCTTGTCCGTCTCGAGGACGATCTCCGCATTGAGCGGTTCTTCGTAGGGGTCGGAGACGCCCGTGAACTCCTTGATCTCGCCGCGGATGGCCTTCTGGTACATGCCCTTGACGTCCCGCCGGATGCAGACCTCGACGGGGCACTTGGCGTAGACCTCGACGAAGTTGGTCGTCTCCGCGCGGGCCCGGTCGCGCATCTCCCGGTAGGGCGAGATGAACGAGGTCAGGACGGCGACGCCGTTCCGCGACAGGAGCTTGGCCACGAACGTGACCCGGCGGATGTTCTCGTCCCTGTCCTTCTTCGAAAAGCCCAGGTCGCGGGTCAGGTCCTTGCGGACGACGTCGCCGTCGAGCCGCTCGACCCGGTGCCCCTTCTCCTTGAGGATCTCGGCGACCTTGTCGCCGACGGCGGATTTCCCCGAGCACGGCAGCCCGGTGAACCAGAGCGTGAAGCCTTCGCGTTCTTCGCACATTCGGGATCTATCCTTTCTTTTCAGGGACGGAGGACCCGGCCCTTCATGGTCTTCGGCACGTCGATCGCCATCAGGTCGAGGACGGTCGGGGCGATGTCGAGGATGTCGCCGTCGCGCCTCCCCTTCAGGCCGCTCCGCCCGGGGTCGCTCAGGATGTAGATGCCGTGCTGGGCGTGGACGGCATCGTCCGGGCCGGTGTCGTTCTCCGGCAGGTACATCGTCCCGTACCCGAGCGTCCCGGCCGAGCGCCAGTACAGGTCGTCGAAATAGACCATCAGGTCGGGATATTCGCCTTCGAGCTCCTCGTAGTGCTCCTGCGGCTTGATGACCTTGGTCGCCCAGCTCTCGCCGGCCGGGCCACGCACGCCCTGGATCTCGGCCAGGAGCTCGTCGCGGACCTTCTCGTAGTCCTCGGCGGCGATGATCCCCCTGGGCTCGCGGCCCTCCACGTTGAGGAAGACGCGGGCGTAATATCCGCCCCAGGCCCAGGCCCGGGTCTTGTCCCAGTCGACGGCCAGGTCGTCGAGGCTCGTCGGCTTGGTCGGCCGCTCCTTGACCGCGAGCCAGCCCTTGTCGATGAGCCATTCGTTGACGCAGAAGGCGCCCTTCATCCGCTTCGCCCCGTGGTCCGAAACGACGAGGACCGCCGTCCCCTCCCCCGCCTTGGCGATGAGCGCGCCAATCTTGGCGTCGAGGAATTTGTAGTAATCGATGATCGCGTTCTCGTACTTGTTCCCCGGCTCGTAGAGGTGATGGTCGTGGTCCATGTACTTCCAGAAGGCGTGATGGACCCGGTCGACGCCGATCTCGACGAACATGAACAGGTTCCACGGCTTGGCCGTGACGAGCCAGTCCATGACCTCGAACCGCTTCTCGGTCATGGCGTAGATCTCGCGCAGGATCTGGTCGCGGTCCTCGGTCCGGAAAACGACGTCGAAGATGTACGGCCCGAAGCGCGACTCGATCTCGGCCTTGAGCTCCGGCGGCCAGGTCGTCTCCTTGCCCGGCCCGGGCGGGGTGATGAAGCACGAGACGAGGTTCCCGGCGACGGGGTACGGCGGGTAGCTCGGCGGGACGCTGACGAGGGTCGACGCGCCGCCCGCGTCGCCGATGTAATCCCAGAGCTTCTTCGCGCGGACCGCCTTGGAGTTGGCGATCCACATCTCGTCGTAGGAATAGCCGCGGCGGTGGCGGAAGCCGTAGAGGCCCAGCCGCCCGGGGTCGAGGCCCGTGGCCATGACCATCCAGGCCGGGATGGTGATCGGCGGGTCGGACGAGCGGAGCTTGCCCCAGAGGCCCTTCTCCATCAGGCCCTTGAGGACCGGGAGCTCGTCGCGGCGGTCGAAGACGATCTCCGGCGGCGCGCAGTCGAGCCCGACGACGAGGACCTTCCGGTCATTCATTGAATGGTTCCTTGAACGACATGATGACCTTGGCCACCTCGGGCCGCATGAGCTCCGCCGGCGGGCATTCGCCCTTGACCAGGAGGTCGCGGATCTTGGTGCCGCTGAACTGGATGTGGTCGGAGGGCGGGTGGGGGCAGATCTTCTCGTTGACGACCGAGCCGCACTTCCGGCAGTGCGAGAACGAGCGGAAGAACATCGGCGCGATGCCGAGATCGGGGAAATCCTCGAAGATGTCCTGCGCGGCGAACGGAGGGTAATAGCTGCCGACCCCGGCGTGGTCGCGGCCGATGATGATG
>CAYOYQ010000225.1:0-4195 GCA_964408215.1 uncultured Eubacteriales bacterium | reverse complement strand
TTGTCCGGGACAAGCTCGCGGCTCTAGCGGCGCCGTGACCGGGCGCCGGGGCGATTGACTCTCCGGCGCATTCCATGATAATGTTCGCGTTCCCGGATCCCCCATTCCTGAGAGGACGGCGTCTGATGTCTGAGAACCGCTTCCGCTCCGTGGCCGACGTCGTCGCGTTCGCCGTCGCCCGGGAGATCGAAGCCGCTCGGAGCTACGCCCGCCTGGCCGGCCTGGCCAAGACCCCGGGGCTCAAGGAGCTCTGCCTCTTCCTCCAGGGCCAGGAGGACGGGCATCGCCGCCTCCTCGAGGGCCTGACGGAAGCGGCGCTGCGGGGGCTCGCCCCGGCCCTCACCGCGGACTTCCGCATCGTCGACGCCCTGGCCGACGAGAAGATCGCGGACGACATGACCGTCCAGGAGATGCTCATCTTCGCCGCCCGCAAAGAGAAGAAGGCGGCCGAGCTCTACGAGTCCCTGGCCCGGGCGGCGGGGGAGGCGAAGCTCAAGGACCTCTTTCTTTTCCTGGCCGGCCAGGAAAGGGACCACAAGCTCAAGCTCGAGACCGAATACGAAAAACTCCTGCTGCAGGAGGATTGAAAGGAGTCTGATGGACAAGTACGAATGCACGGCCTGCGGCTACATCTTCGATCCGGCCGTCGGCGACCCGGACAACGGCATCCCTCCCGGCACGAGCTTCGACGACCTGCCCGACACGTGGGTCTGTCCCCAGTGCGGCGTCCCCAAGGACCTCTTCGTCAAGCTCGGCTGACGCCGTCCCTGGCCCCCCGGTCCTGACGTGAACGCCGTCATCGTCGGCAGCGGCCTGGCCGGCACGATCGCCGCCAAGACGCTGCGCGAGCTCCGCCCCGACATTGGGATCGAGGTCCTGGGGGAGGAGCGGCACCCGTACTACCCCCGTCCCAACCTGATCGAATACGTGGCCGGCCGCCTCGCCCGCGAACGGATCTTCGCCTTTCCCGAGAGCTGGGCGGAACGACAGGCGATCGCCGTCCGCCTGGGCGGGGCCGTTGTCCGGATCCGCCCCGACCAGAACCTGGTCGAGACCGCGGCGGGCGACCAGGTCCGCTACGACGCGCTGCTCCTGGCCACCGGCGCGCGGGCGGCCCGGCCGCCCATCCCCGGCATAGAACGGACGGGTGTCTTCGTGCTGCGGACGCTCGACGACGCCGACGCGCTCCTCGCGCACCTCGGCGAGCACCGGCGGGTGGCCGTCCTCGGCGGGGGGCTCCTCGGCCTGGAGATCGCCCGGGCCATCCGCAGCCGCGAAGCCGAGGTCGACGTTATCGAGGTCTTCGACCGCCTCCTGCCCCGCCAGCTCGACGCGGAGGCGGCGGCCATCCTCAAGGCCCAGTTCGAGCGGAGCGGCATCGGCGTCAGGCTCGGCGAGACGACCCAGGAGATCCTGGGCGACGGCGCCGTCCGCGGCCTGCGGTTCGGGTCCGGCGGCACCCTCGGCGCCGACGCCGTCATCGTCGCGGCCGGCATGGCGCCCGAGACCGGCCTGGCCCGGGCGGCCGGGCTCAAGGTCGGCCGAGGGATTCTCGTCGACGACCGGATGCGGGCCTCGCACCCGGGCGTCTTCGCCGCGGGCGATGCCGCCGAGCATGCGGGGCGGACCTACGGCATCATCCCGGCCGCGTTCGAACAGGCCCGGGCCGCGGCCCACGCCATGATCGGCCTTGACCTGCCCTATGGCGGGACCGTTCCCGCCAACACCCTCAAGGTCGCCGGGCTCCACCTGACCTCGGTCGGGGAGGTCCACGCGGCCGGCCCCGGGTTCGAGTCGGTCGTCCGAGCCGAGCCCGAAGCCGGGCTCTACAAAAAACTCGTGCTTTTCGAGGGACGCCTGGTCGGGGCGATCTGGATGGGGACGAAGAAAGGGGCCCTCGAGATCGGCCGCTTCGTCGCCCTGAAGAAGGACGTCGAGAGATACAAGAAGGACCTCGTCGAGGACGCCTTCGATTTCGGGGAGGCCTCATGAACACCACGCGCGCCGCGTTCGTCATCGTCCTGCTGGCCGGCCTGACGCTTCCCGCCCGGGCCCAGGACCAGGTCAAGTACGGGGGCTATCTCTCCTTCGAATACGTCAAGGGCCAGACCGAGAGCGATTCCCCGCGGGGCAGCCTCGAGAACCTGCTGGCCGGGTTCCTGGTCGCCGGGACGGCGAGCCAGAAGTTCGGCTTCGCCGTCGAGGCCCAAGCGCGGGGCGTCTCGAGCTTCGATCTCCTCCAGGCCTGGGCCGGGTTCCTGCCGTCCAAGACGGTTACGGTCCGGGCCGGACTTTTCCTCGTGCCGTTCGGGTCATGGAACCGGGCCAGCCGTCCTCACGAAACGGTCCTCGTCCGGACCCCGCTCAACCTGGAGTCCCTGTACCCACCCTACTGGCGCGAGCTGGGGCTTCTCGTCGAAGGCGAGGTCGGTGTCCTCTCTTACGCGGCCTACGTCGGCAACGGCCTGGCCGAGACCGACGGGCCGGGCGCGGCGCAACAATTCTCCGACAACAACACCGACAAGGCCAAGGGCGGCCGGATCGGCCTCCTCCTCGGGCAAGGCCTTCAAGCCGGCGTGTCCTATTACACGGGCAAATACGACGAGCAGAACATGCGCGACCTCGTCCTCGAAGGCGCGGACCTGGCCTGGGTGACCGAGCAGTGGGAGGTCCGCGGCGAATACACGAAGGCCCGTCTCGAGAACCCCCAGCCCTTCGAGCCGGGGGAGTCCGAGGGCTTTTACGCTCTGGCCTCGATGAGCTTCCGGAGCCTTCAGCCGTTCGGGAGCTTCCAGAAGATCAAGTCTCTCGACGGCTATCACGGCGGGGGGATCGACCTCAATCGGAGCCGGTGGGCGGCGGGCGTCCGCTGGGTCCTCGGCCAGACCCTGTTCCTCAAGTTCGAGTACGACTGGGACAAGGAAAAGGAGGCCGTCGTCCTCAAGAACAACCAGTTCCAGGCCCAGGTCGGCCTGAGCTTCTGAGCGGGCGGGGGACGTCCATGGCCAATCTGCTCGTTCTCGGGACCCAGTGGGGGGACGAAGGCAAGGGCAAGATCGTCGACCTCCTGACTCCGGCCTTCGACGTCGTGGCCCGCTATCAGGGCGGGCACAACGCCGGGCACACGGTCTATGTCCGGCGCCGCAAGGTCGTCCTCCACCTCATCCCGTCGGGCATCCTGCGCCCGGGGACGCTCTGTGTCATCGGCAACGGCCTCGTCCTTTCCCCCCCGGCCTTCTTCAAGGAAGCGGAGGACCTGGCCGCCCAGGGCGTCGAGGTCGGCCCGGCGCGGCTGGCGATCAGCCGCGGCGCCCATCTGATCATGCCGTGGCACCCGCTCGTCGAGCGGCTCTCGGAAGAGCGCCGCGGCGAGAAGAGGATTGGGACGACCTGCCGCGGCATCGGTCCGGCCTACGAGGACAAGGCGGCGCGTCTGGGCATCCGGACCGGGGACCTGTCCGACCTCCGGGTCCTGCGCGAGAAGATCGAGGAGAACCTGGCCGCGAAGAACCCCGTCCTGCGGGCGTTCGGGCTCGCGCCTCTTGAAGCCGACGCTGTTTACGGGGAGTATGCGGGCTGGGCCGAGAGGCTTGTGCCCTATCTCCGCGACGTCCCGGGGCTTCTGCATGACCGGATGGCCCGGGGCGAGAGCATCCTGTTCGAGGGGGCCCAGGGCGTCCTCCTCGACGTCGACCACGGCACCTATCCCTTCGTCACCTCGTCGAGCGCGACGGCCGGCGGGGCGGCGACGGGGCTCGGCGTCGGGCCCAAGACGATCCACGGGATCCTCGGCATCACCAAGGCCTACACGACTCGGGTCGGGAGCGGCCCGTTCCCGACAGAGCTCCTCGACGAGACCGGCCGGCGTATCGCGGCCCGCGGCGACGAGTTCGGGGCCTCGACCGGCCGGCCGCGCCGCTGCGGCTGGTTCGACGCCGTGGCCGTGCGCTACGCCTGTCGGACCAACGGCGTCGACCGGATCGCGCTGACCAAGCCGGACGTCCTGGCCGGCCTCGGCGAGGTCGCCGTCTGCACGGGCTACCGGTACAAGGGCGAGCTCCTCAGGGCCTTCCCGATCGAATCTTGGGCGCTCACGAAGGTCGTCCCCGAATACCGGATGTTCCCGGGCTGGCCGGATTCGCTGGGGCGGGCCTCCGACGCGGGCGGGCTGCCGCGGACGTTCGCCGACTATGTC
>CAYOYQ010000224.1:3714-4207 GCA_964408215.1 uncultured Eubacteriales bacterium | reverse complement strand
GAAGATGATGGCCCAGGAGAAAACGGAGAAGAAAACGAGCAGGAGCAGGATGAGCTGGACGACGATGTCGGCTTCGGCGATGATCCGAAAAATATTGATATTCATGATATTCCGTAAAAAAAAGTAGCACACGACCCCGGTTCTGTCAAACCGGGACGTCCATCACCTTGAGCCTCAGCCGGATTTCGTTATATAGTCGAAGGGTGAGGCCCTGGGACAGGTTCAAAGAGCTCGTCATCGGGCGGGGCAAGAACGTCCGCGACCCGCGCATCTTCCACAAGATCTCGCTCATCGCCTTCTTCGCCTGGGTCGGGCTGGGCGCCGACGGGCTGAGCTCGTCGAACTACGGGCCGCAGGAGGCGTTCCTGTCGCTCGGCGACCACCGCCACCTGGCGCTCTACCTGGCCCTCATGACCGCCATTACTGTCATCACCATCTCGGCCAGCTATTCGCAGATCATCGAGCTCTTCCCGACGGGCGGCGGCGGCTACGT
>CAYOYQ010000224.1:0-3704 GCA_964408215.1 uncultured Eubacteriales bacterium | reverse complement strand
GTTTCGACCAAGCTGCTCGGGCCCGGCTTCGGCCTCGTCTCGGGCTGCGCCCTCGTCGTCGACTACATGCTGACGATCAGCATCTCGATCTCGAGCGGGGTCGAGGCCGTCCTGAGCTTCCTGCCGCCGGGCTTCTTCCAGTACAAGCTGACCTTCATTTTGGTCATCGCCCTGGCCTTGGTCCTGCTCAACCTCCGCGGGGTCAAGGAGTCGGTGGCCGTGCTGACCCCGATCTTCCTCTTCTTCTTCATCTCCCACGTCGGCCTCATCCTTTACGGTCTCATCTCCCACCTGTCCGCGACGCCGACCCTCTTCGCCGACACCGTCCGCGAGACGCGGCAGGGCATCCAGAGCCTCGGCTTCGGGGCCCTGGCCTTCATCCTGCTCCGGGGCTACAGTCTCGGCGGCGGCACCTACACCGGGATCGAGGCCGTCGCCAACGGGCTCCAGATCCTCCGGCCGCCGCGGGTGAAGACGGGCAAGAAGACGATGTTCCTGATGGCCGCGTCGCTGTCGTTCACGGCCGGCGGGCTTCTCATCTGCTACCTGCTGACGAACGTCCAGCACGTGGCCGGAAAGACCCTGAACGCCTCGCTCATCGAAACGCTCATCGGGACCTGGAAGATCGGCGCGGTCCCGGTCGGCGTCTGGCTCCTCGGGATCATCCTCCTCTCCGAGGGCGCCATCCTGTTCGTGGCCGCCCAAACGGGCTTCATCGACGGGCCGAGGGTCCTCGGCAACATGGCCATCGACTCGTGGGTGCCGAACCGGTTCATGCACCTCTCGGAGCGGCTGGTCGTCCAGAACGGCATCCTGTTCATGGGCGCCGCGGCGGTCGTGATCCTCATCTTCACCAAGGGCTCGGTCCAGACCCTGGTCGTCATGTACAGCATCAACGTCTTTCTCGATTTTTCGCTGGCCCAGCTCGGCATGTGCACGCACTGGATCCGGACCCGGGCCCCGCACCGGGGCAAGAAGCTGGCCATCAACCTCGTCGGCTTCCTCATGTCCCTGTCGATCCTCATCGTGACGATCACGATCAAATTCAAGGAGGGCGGCTGGGTCACCCTGGTCATCACGGCGGTCTTCATCACGGTCTGCATCCTCATCCGGAGGCACTACAACCAGGTCAAGGGCATGATGAAGCGCCTGGACGACATCCTGGTCCAGGTCAAGCACATGGCCGGGCGGCGCGAGGCGCCGGCGAAGGACGAGTCGGCCCCGACGGCGGTCCTGTTCGTCCGGAACTTCGGCGGCCTGGGCATCCACTCGTTCCTCAACATCCACCGGATCTTCCCCAACTATTTCAAGAACTTCGTGTTCATCTCCATCGGCGTCGTCGATTGGGCGACGTTCAAGGGCGCCGAGGAGATCAAGAACCTGGAGAGCCACATCAGCGCCGAGCTCAAGAAGTACGTCGAGATGTCGAGGAACTTCGGCTTCTACGCCGAGTCCATCCACTCCGTCGACATCGACACGCTCGAGGTCGTCGAGGCCCGCTGCGAGGAGATCCAGCGGAGGTACAACAAGTCGGTCTTCTTCGTCGGCAAGCTGGTGTTCGAGGAGGAGAACCTCTTCACCCGCTTCCTCCACAACCAGACGGCCTTCAGCATCCAGCGCATCCTGCAGTTCAAGGGCATCCCCTCGATCGTCCTCCCGATCCGGGTCATCAAGACCGTTAAATAAGAAGGGGTCAAACCCTAGATTTTTCAATTTCCCTGCGTCCCGGCCTAGAGAGTTCGCGGCGCTGGGCAATACAGGCTTCACCCCAGCGGGAAACTGAAAAAATTAGGGTTTGACCCCCTCTTCCTAATTCACGCGAGGGGAGCGTGGCTGCTCAAGGCCGAGCAGGCCCTGGAGGATGAGCCGGGCGACCTTCTTGGCGTCCTTGCCGCTCTCGTTGGTCGCGCCGACGCACGACGGGCAGCCGTCGCGGCACGGGCAGGCCTCGAGGGTCTTGAGGGCGTGCTCGAGCAGGCGCCCCTCGAGGGAGAAGAGCGACGGGCTGAGGCCGATCCCGCCGGGGTAGTTGTCGTAGATGAAGATGTTCGGCTCGAAGTCCGGGTCCATGGCCCGGGGGATCTCGTCCTGCCCCTGGGTCGCCGGGCCCGGCCGGGCCGGAGCGAGCCGCGGAGGCAGCGACTCGCCGGTCGTGTTGTCGCCGATCGACACGCCGACGTCGTGGAGGTCGCACATCATGAAGATCGGCGAGATGTGGTGGAGGAGATAGGCCAGGCCGAAGAGCCCGTTGATCCGCTGCTCCGCCGGGAACGGGACGGACTGCATCACGACCGACGGAACGGTCAGCCAGTAGGCCGTCGTGTGCATCTCGTTCTGGGGCAGCTGCAGGTCGCCGGCGCCGACGTTCTCCTGGGTGTGGAACTTGATCTTCTTGAAGCCGACGACCTGGGTCGCGACGTGGACCTCGCCGTGCGAGATCCGCCCCGCCCCGGCCTCGATCCCCTTCCTGTCGAAGATGTCGAGGACGGTGATCTTGGTGTAGTCGATGGCGTCGGTGTAGTAGTCGATGTCGGTTCTCTTGACGTAGGCTTTGCGCTCCTCGAAGTCGAGCTTTTCGACGAAATACTGCTCGCCCTCGACGATGTAGATGGCCTTGGGATGGAGGGCGGTCAGGGCCGCGGTGAAGTCGACCTCGGCGATGACCTTGGCCTCGCCGGTGATGTCGACGACGACGAAGTTATCGGACGAGATGCTGCGCAGGCTGATGGCGTCGGCCGGGTAGGCCTCGGACGTGTAGAACCACTTGTCCTTGGAGTGGTGGAGGAGCTTGTCCTCCTCGAGGAAGTTCAGGATCTCGGCGATCTCGGCCCGGCCGAACTTCTCGCCGTCCTCGAACGGCAGCTCGAAAGCGGCGCACTCGACGTGACTGACGAGGATCGACAGGTTGTCCGGGTTGATCAGGGCCATCTCGGGCGACTTGGAGAAGAAATACTCGGGGTTGTTGATGATGAACTGGTCGAGCGGCGAGCTCGTAGCCACGAGGACGGCGGCCGAGAGCCCGGTCTTGCGCCCGGCCCGGCCGGCCCGCTGCCACGTGCTGGCGATCGTCCCCGGATAGCCGGCCAGCACCGCGACGTCGAGCGTGCCGATGTCGATGCCGAGCTCGAGGGCGTTGGTGGAGACGACGCCGAGGATCTCGCCCGTCCGCAGGCCCTTCTCGATCTCGCGGCGCTTCAGCGGCAGGTAGCCGCCCCGGTAGCCGCGGATGAGCCCTTCCTTTTGGATCGTCGTCTCGATGTCCTCCTTGAGGTAGGTGAGGAGGACCTCGGTGATGAGGCGGCTGCCGGCGAAGACGATCGTCTGGAGGCCGTTCTTGAGGAAGATCGAGGCCACCCGGCGCGACTCGTTGACGTAGGAGCGGCGGATGCCCAGGGCCGCGTTGACCACCGGCGGCGTGTAGAAGACGATGTATTTCCCGCCCCGCGGCGCGCCGTTGTCGTCGACCAGGGCGACCGGCGCCTCGATCATCCGCTCGGCCATCTCGGCCGGGTTGGCGATCGTCGCCGTCGACAGGATGAACTGCGGGTTCGCGCCGTAGAACCGGGCGACGCGCCGCAGCCGCCGCAGCACGTTGGCCAGGTGGCTGCCGAAGATGCCGCGGTAGCTGTGGAGCTCGTCGATGACGACGTACTTGAGGTTCTCGAAGAGCTTGATCCACTTGGTGTGGTGGGGGAGGATCCCGG
>CAYOYQ010000223.1:0-4230 GCA_964408215.1 uncultured Eubacteriales bacterium | reverse complement strand
CCGCAGCAGGCGGTGATGAACGGGTAATGGAAGAGCGAGAACTTCCGGCCCCAGCCGAGGGCCGTCTCGAGGCGCGTCGTCAGGTGATCGAAGCCGCTCATGACCAGCGGAAGATCCCTTTCTTCCAGGCGTAGACGAAGCCCAGGCCCAGGACGAGCATGAACGCTCCGACGGCCGCGAAGCCGCCCCATCCTCGGCCGCGGAACGCGAGGGCCAGCGGATAGAAGAAGACGATCTCGACGTCGAGCAGGAGGAAGAGCAGGGCGACCAGGAAGAACGGGATGTTGACGGGGCCGATCGAGGCCTGGAGCGGCGGGCTGCCGCATTCGAACGGCTTCTCCCGGGCCGGGTTGGGCCGGCGCGGCCCGAGGACGAAGTTGATGAGGATCATCACGGCGGACAGGAGGCCGAAGACGAGGAAAGCGAGCGCGAGTTCCAGCATAATGGACCCGGGGACGGTGCGATTGTAGCCAATCGCCGTCGGATTTTCAAACGGCGGGCCATCCGGGCCGTCCTCCACGCATCCGCGGGGCGTCCCCGATCGGAGACTGCTCCCCTTAAGAATTCAGGATGTGCAGGGCCTCGTTCGTCGCCTTGAGGGCGGCCTCGCCGATCATCTCGGACAGGGTCGGGTGGATGTAGATGATGCTGTCGAGCTCCCTGAGGCTCATCCCTTTGGCCACGGCCATGGTCAGGACGGGGATGAGGTCAGAGGCCCCGGGCGCGACGATGTGGGCCCCGATGACCTTGTCGGTCCCGTCGGCCAGGACCTTGACCAGGCCGTCCGGGGCCTCCATGGTCATGGCCCGGCCGCTCGCCTGGAGCGGGAAGACGCCCGACTTGACCTTGACGCCCTTGGCCGCGGCTTCTTCCTGGGTCAGGCCCACGGTGGCGAACTCCGGCTCGGTGTAGACCGAGGCCGGCAGGGCGCTGTAATCGACGGTCCGGCTCATCCCGGCGGCGTTCTCGACCGCGACGACGGCGTCGTGGTAGGCCTTGTGGGCCAGGAGCTTGCCGCCGACGACGTCGCCGATGGCGTAAACGCCCGCGACGCTCGTCTCGAGCGCCGCGTTGACCTTGATGAAGCCCCGGTCCATCTCCAGGAACGGCGGCCCGTCGAAAAGCGCTTCCGTGTTGGGCTTTCGGCCGGCCGAGAGCAGGACCTTCTCGGCCTTGTGCTCGAACGGCGCGTTGGTCTTGACACCGACGCCCCGCAGCGTTACCCCGGCCCCGCTCACCTCGGCGGACTCGATCCGCATCTCGGTCGAGATCTTCAGGCCCTGTTTCTTCAGGGCCCGCTCGAGCCTCGTCACCGCCTCCTTGTCGGACCCCGGCAGGATCTGCGGCAGGATCTCGAGCACGGTGACGTCCGTGCCCAGCCGGCGATAGATCGTGCCCATCTCGAGCCCGATGGCCCCGGCCCCGATGACGAGCAGGCTCTTGGGGACCTCGGCGAGCTCGAGGGCCTCGGTGCTGCTGATAACGGTCTGGCCGTCGACCTTGAGGAACGGCAGGCCGGCGGCCCGGCTGCCTGTGGCCACGATGACCTTGTCGGCTTCGATCAGTCTCTCCCCATCCGCCGTCCGGATCGCCACGGACCTGTCCGGCCGCAGGCGGGCCGCGCCCTTGACCATCTCGACCTTGCCTTTCTCGAGCAGGAAGACGAGGCCCTTGACGAGCTGGTCGACGACGGCTTGCCGTCCCTGCTGGACCTTGGCCCAATTCAGGCGGACCTCGCCGACGGGCCCTTCGAGCGTCTTCGTCCCCGTCGCCTCTTTCAGGACCTTGGTCTGATGGAGAAGGTATTTGGACGGGATGCAGCCGTAGTTGATGCAGGTGCCGCCGACGCGGTCCTGGTCGACGAGCGTGACCCTTTTCTTGAGCTGGGCCGCGCGCATCGCGGCCAGATAGCCGCCGGGGCCGGCGCCGATGATGACGAGGTCTCGTGTCTCTGACATGGGCCTTCCTTTTCCGTCCGTTCGTTATTCGGGCTTGACGCCGGCCCGGGCCTTGACGTCCTTGATCATCGCCTGCCAGTGCGGCCGCAGGAACGGCGGCGCCTGCAGGCTGGCGAGCGCATAGCACCGATCGGCCCGGCCGAGGTCAAGCACGGCCGTGATCATCTCTTCCTGATAGAGCCCGGCCTCGGCGAGCGGCAGGCCGTGGGGCTCGCGGATGAACGACTGCCCGCTCGAGGTCTGCTTGCCGTCGGGCGACTGGCCGACGGTGTTGGCGACGCAGTGGAAGATCTTCGTCGTCGGCCCGGCCGGCTGCTGGGCCCGGCCCGAGACGCGCTTCCAGGCGACGGCCTCGACCTCGTCGGAGCTGCAGGAGGGCTGGAAGAGGATCTTCGCCCCGGCCATGGCCGGGACGCGGTAAAGCTCGGGATGACGGCCGTCGCGGCAGATGACGAGCGTCGCGGAGACGCCGTCGATCTCGAACAGGGCCAGCTTGTCGCCGCCGCGGCAGAACTTCCGCTCGTCGCGGCCGGCCAGATGGACCTTGGCGTACTCGTAGACGATCCCTCCCGACGGCGAGATGACGTGGGCCAGGTTGAGATAGCGGTCGCGGGTCTTCTTGAGCGTCCCCACGATCGCCCAGACCCCGGCTTCGGCGGCCGCGTGGACGGTTCGCTCGAGCGCCCGCTTGACCTCGCGCGGATCGAGCTCGAGGACGTCCGGGAAATAATAGCCGGTCAGGTTGGCCTCGGGAAAAAGGACGACGCGGCTGCCTTCGTCCGCGGCCAGGCGGATGTAACGGAGGGTCTGATCGAGGTTCCGGTCGAGGTCCTTGGCCCATTCGAGCTGGACGCACGAGACCTGGAGCGTTTTTTTCAAGCTCATGTCGTCGTCTCCTTGGCCCGGCCGGTGAAGGTCTTGACGGACAGGGCGACGACGCCGGCCGAGAGGGCGAAGAGCAGGATGTCGGCCCCGATGAGGATGACGTTGCCTCTCCTGACGTAACCGACGAGCAGGATGCCGAGCGAGACGAGCGTCGTCGCGACCATGAACACCGCCGGGGCCAGCGTGAACCAGTTCCGGCGCTTCCGCAGGAGCAGCCAGGCCGAGACGGTGAGCAGGGCCATGGCGGCCAGGAGCTGGTTGGCCGTACCGAAGATCGGCCACAGGGCGTTGAACGCGTTGGAATAAGCCAGGACCCACATCAGGACGACCGACAGGCCGGAGTTGAACCAGTACTGCTTGAACAGGGCCGGGACCTTCTTGAGGACGATGGCCCACAGCTCCTCGAAGAGATAGCGGTTGAGGCGGACGGCCGCGTCGAGGGTGGTGATGACGAAACCCTCGACGAGCAGGATGCCGAAGACGGTGCCGAGGGCGACCGGGATGCCCAGCCCCTGGTGGAAGAGCCGTCCGGCGGCCAGCGAGAAGCCGAGGATCGGATTGGACTTCACGGCCGGGTCGCTCGGCCAGACGATGGCCTTGTAGTCGGAGAAGGCCATGACGGCGCCCAGGGCCAGGAGGACGCAGACCGAGAGGAGCGACTCGAGGAGCATGGCGTTGTAGCCGACCCGCCGCGCGTCGGGCTCCTTGGCCAGCTGTTTTCCCGTCGTCCCGCCGGCGACCAGGCAGTGGAAGCCCGAGATGGCCCCGCAGGCGATGGTGATGAACATCATCGGCCAGATGAAGCCGAGATTGAGCGTCCCCTCGGCCAGGTTGAACCGGGGCATGGTGACGCGGAGGCCCTGGAAGCCGCAGCTCACGAGCGAGACGATCATCAGGCCGATGCCGCCGTAGAGGATCTGGACGTTGATGAAGTCGCGCGGCTGGAGGATGAGCCACACCGGCACGCCCGCGGCGAAGAGGACATAGATCGAGATGATGATCATCCAGGTCGTCGGGGCCAGCGTGACCGGATAGGCCATGCCCAGCAGGACGGAGCCGACGCAGATCGCGGCGGCCAGGAGATAGGCGAAGACGGTCTTGAGGCCCTTCTTGTAGAGCAGGAACCCGAGCAGCGGCGAGCAGAGCGTGATGACGATGACCGAGGTCGAGGCGATGCCGCCGATGCGGCCCATGACGACGCCGTCGCGGACGACGGTCTTGAGGAAGGTCTCCCCTTCCCTGACGCCGATCTTGGCCAGCGGCCAGAGCGAGGTCAGCGAGATCGAGGTCGCGCTGAGGAAGGACGACGTCACCAGGACGATCATGACGATGGTGAAGGCGATGAACAGGTTGAAACCGGCGCTGCCGAGCGTCTTGCGGGCCACCT
>CAYOYQ010000222.1:0-4233 GCA_964408215.1 uncultured Eubacteriales bacterium | reverse complement strand
GAGGCCCGCCTGAGCGGCCATAAGCACGATGTGATCGTGCTTGCGAAAGAACACCGAAGAGAGGAGCTGAGGATCGATGCCAACCTACGAATATGAATGCCGCCAGTGCGGCCTGCGGTTCGAAAAGCGGCAGCCCATGACGGACGGGCCGCTGGCGGAATGCCCGGAATGCGGGGGCGAGGTTCGCCGGTTGGTCAGCGGCGGGGTTGGGTTCATCGTCAAAGGGTCGGGTGGCAGGCCGGCCGAACACCGCGCCGGCTTATGTTCCCTGGAACGAGGCGGCCAAACGTGTTGCGGACGGGACGATCGCTGCGGCAAGCCTCCGTGCGGGGGAGGATCTTGATCGCCAACGGCGTCCGATATTCTTATGGCCCCGTTCCATCGCGCCGTCTGGGAAAGAGCTTGGGGATCAATAACATTCCCGCCAAGGTCTGCACGTATTCCTGCGTCTACTGTCAGGTGGGACGTACCACTCGGATGTTGAACGATCGCAGCTCCTTCTTTGAGCCCGAAGACATCTTTCGGGACGTGCAGAGGAGGTTGACAGAAGCGGAAGAGGCCTCAGAGCGAGTCGACTACCTGACGTTTGTGCCTGACGGAGAACCCACTCTCGACATGAATCTGGGCACGGAAATCATGCTCTTGAGGGAGTTGAAGGTCCCCGTCGGTGTGATCACGAATAGTTCGCTCCTCTGGCGCGATGACGTCAAAGAGGACCTCGCCAAGGCGGATTGGGTTTCGCTGAAGATCGATGCTGTTCAGGAAGTCGCCTGGCGACGGATCAATCGGCCTCACAAAGCCATCTTGCTGCCCACGGTTCTTGATGGGATACGGGCCTTTGCCAAAGTTTTTGCCGGCAAGCTCGTCTCTGAAACGATGCTCGTCAGGGGCGTCAACGACGGCGAAGGAGGCCTGAAAGAGGTCGCCGATTTTCTTCATGAGGTGCAACCCCATGTGGCCTATTTGAGCATTCCCACCCGTCCCCCGGCGGAGAGGGACGTGCGCAGCCCCGATGAAGAGGCCCTCAATGGGGCGTATCAGATCCTCGCTGATAAAGTGAGGCGGGTGGAATATTTGGTCGGCTATGAGGGTGATGATTTTGCCTCGACCGGCGAAATCGAGAAGGACCTCCTGAACATAACCGCCGTCCACCCGATGAGAGAGGAGGCCGTCCGCGCCCTCCTGGCGCGGGTCGGATCCCCGTGGGAGACCGTCGAGCGGATGGTCGGCCGAGGCGATCTGGTGAAAACGGAGTACGGGGGACGGACTTTCTACATGAGACGGCTGGCAAAAAACCGGGAGGCCGCGGCATGAAACGGGCGCAGGGGCCGCTTCTCCTCGGAAAGCGAGCGTGATGCGGGAACTGGTCGTCATCAGCGGCAAGGGAGGGACGGGCAAGACCAGTCTGGTCGCCTCGTTTGCCGTTTTGGCCGAACGACCGGTTATCGCCGACTGCGACGTGGACGCGGCCGACCTGCATCTCGTCCTTTCGCCGCGGGTCAAGGAACGCCACGAGTTCCGCAGCGGGCATGAGGCCGTCATCCGGCAGGATGACTGCACCGGCTGCGGAGCGTGCCTGGCGCATTGCCGGTTCGGGGCCGTGCTGACGCCTGCTGTTCAGGACGAATGGCGGATGTCAGGCCGGATGCGCATGAACTGCTCGGACTGCGCCTACTGTGAGCGATCATGCGACTCGCGAACGAACGCTATCATCGGGGACATAAGAGAGGCTTCTGGGCAAGCACGTCCGGCCGCCTATGCCATCGATCCGATCGCCTGCGAAGGTTGCGGCGCATGCGTCCGGTTCTGCCCGGAGAAAGCCATCGATTTTCCGGAGCGTCTCTCGGGCGAATGGATGGTGTCGGAAACCCGTTCGGGTCCGATGGTCCATGCCCGCCTGGGTGTCGCGGCCGAGAACTCCGGCAAGCTGGTCTCTCTTGTCCGGCGGGAAGCCCGCAATATCGCCGAGGCGGAGAACCGTCCGTTGGTCATCGTGGACGGCCCGCCGGGGATCGGCTGTCCGGTTATCGCCTCGGTGACCGGCGCGACGCTCGTGCTGGCGGTCACGGAGCCCACGGTGTCGGGGGAGCATGACCTGGAACGGGTCCTCTCTCTGACGCGGCATTTCAATATTCCGGCGGCCGTCTGTGTGAATAAGTGGGACCTCAATCCAGAAATGACCGGGCGGATCGAGGATAAAGCCCGCAAGGCGGGGGCACGCATCGTCGGGCGCATCCGGTATGACCGCGCGGTCACCTTGGCCCAGATGCGGGAGCGGGCCGTCGTGGAGACCGAAGCCCCTTGTGTCAAGGATTTTCAACACGTCTGGAACGAGCTGGGCTTATAGGAAGCCACGACAGACATGGAATGCTTTGATCTGGAAAGCTTTTCCGCTGTGGCACGGGACCACGCCGTGAAACCCCGCCATCACGGGCCGCTCGAGGCCTTCGACGGCCACGCGCGCATAACCGGACCCTGCGGAGACACCATGGAGTTCTGGCTGACTGTACGGAACGACAAAGTGGACCAAGTTTCATTCATCACCGATGGATGCGGGCCGTCCCTGGCCTGTGGCAGCATGGCCGCGTGCTTGGCCGAGGGCAAGCGAGTCGAAGACGCAGCCGGCCTGCGACAGCAAGACATCCTTAAGGCGCTCGGCGGCTTGCCCGAGGAATCCGAACATTGCGCCCTTCTTGCAGCCAACACCCTGAAAGCGGCGTGCGAGGATCGGATGGATCATCAGGAAGAGCCTCGAAAAGAAACGCGCGCCGGAAATGGACCGTGCGACACCTGCAAGGAAACGGATGGCTCGGCATCCCAGCGCAAGAAAGACGAAAGTGAAGAGGAATTCGAGGAGCGTCGAAAGCTTCGATCACGACTCTGCCGTATCAAGTACAAGATCCTCGTCCTGTCGGGCAAGGGAGGTGTCGGCAAGAGCACGGTGGCCGTGAACCTTGCCACGGCCTTGATGCTGTCGGGGAAGCGCGCGGGACTCTTGGACGTGGATATTCACGGCCCGAGCATCCCGACCATGCTGGGCCTCGAGCGGGAGAAGATCCAGGGAAGTGAGGGCGGACTGCTCCCCATCGATATCGGCGGGCTGAAGATCATGTCCCTGGGTTTTCTGCTGCAGAATCAGGACGACGCCGTGATCTGGCGGGGACCCATGAAAATGGGTGTCATCAGGCAATTCCTTCAGGATGTGGCCTGGGGCGACCTGGACTACCTGATCATCGATTCCCCGCCGGGGACCGGAGACGAACCGCTATCGGTTTGCCAGTTGATAGGCACGTTGGACGGCGCGGTGATCGTCACGACCCCTCAGAAGGTGGCCGCGGTTGACGTGCGCAAGTCCATCACGTTCTGCCGGCGGCTCCAAGTGCCGGTCCTTGGAGTTGTTGAGAACATGGGCGGCTTTGTCTGCCCGAAGTGCGGCGAAGTCACCCAGATCCTGCCTCCCGGCGGGGGAAAGCGCATCGCGGAAGATATGAACGTTCCGTTCCTCGGCTCCATTCCCATGGACCCCAGGATCGCCGAAGCCGGCGATGGCGGTAGGACTTTAATCGATTTGGATCACACCTCCCCAATGGCCCGGGCTATGGACGAAATCATCAAGCGGATCGTCGGGCCCGGGACCGCAGGGACTTCCCCCGGCGAGGAATCCGGGGGCGAATAAATACAATTTCTTCCATCATGGGGAGGAGAAGGTCAAAAAGCGACTTCAGGAAGAGGGCAAGCTGGAAATCAAATCGGATAAGGAGAACGAACACATGAGAATCGCGATCCCCCTGGCGGACGAGAAACTGGCGGTGCATTTCGGCCACTGCGAGCGTTTCGCCCTGGTCGATGTGGATCTGACGGAAAAGAAGATCCTCAAGCGGGAGGACATCGACGCCCCTCCCCATCAGCCGGGCTTGTTGCCCCCCTGGCTGGCGGAGCGGGGAGTGAACACGATCATCGCCGGAGGTATGGGGCAGCGTGCCCAGCAGCTGTTCGCCGGACACGGCATCCAGGTGGTCGTGGGCGCATCCGCTGAGACACCCGAAAACCTGGTCGGCGATTACTTGACGGGGACGCTTCAAGCGGGCGAGAATATCTGTGATCACTAAAAGCGTCTTTTCTTCCGAGCGACGACAGTGAGATTTGATAAGGAGATGTTCTTGAAACACGATTTTCAAAGCCCCGAGACGACCGTCATCCACGCCGGGCAGGAACCCGACCCGGTCTACGGCG
>CAYOYQ010000221.1:0-4234 GCA_964408215.1 uncultured Eubacteriales bacterium | reverse complement strand
GTTCTTTCTTGATGAGCCGCTCGCCGAGGTACCGGACGCCCTTCTGCTTGTAGGGATCCGGCAGGCGGAGGCTCTTGATGTCGTCGGCCACCTGGCCCACCTTCTGGCGGTCGATGCCGCGGACGGTGAGCAGGGTGGGCTTCTCGGCGACGATCTCGATCCCCGGGGGGATGGTGTAGCTGATCGGCCGGGAGTAGCCCAGGCTGATCTCCAGCTTGCCCTTTTCGACCCGGGCCTTGTAGCCGACGCCGACGATCTCGAGCTGCTTGCTGTAACCCTCGGTGACGCCGCGGACGGCGTTCTGGGCCAGCGCCCGGCCGAGGCCGTGGTTGGTCTTCGAGGTCTTGGTGTCGTCGGACCGGGTGAAGACGAGGCTCGACCCCTCCAGCGCGGCGGCGATGCCCGGCATCAGGGGCGTCTCGAGCTTGCCCTTCTTGCCTTCGAACTCGATCCGGTCCGGATGGATCTTGACGCCGACGCCCGCCGGTATCGCGATGGGCTTGTTCCCGACTCTCGACATGGTACGCTCTCCTGTGGCCTTACCAGACGCTGCAGAGGACTTCGCCGCCGGCCCCCTGCTCCTCGCAGGCCCGCCCGGTCAGGACGCCGCGGGATGTCGAGACGACGACCAAGCCCAGCCCGTCGAGGACCTTGGGCACCGCGTCCTTGGTGCAATAGATCCGGCAGCCCGGCTTGCTGACGCGCTTGAGGCCGCTGATGACGCTCCGGTTGTCCTCGGTGTACTTGAGGGTCACGTTGAGGATCCCCTGCTTCTTGTCGTCGATGACCTTGTAGTTCTTGACGTACCCCTCCTCTTTAAGGAGCTTGACGACCTCGACGCCGAGGCGGGACGAGGGGATGTTGACCTCCCGCTTCTTGGCTTTCACCGCGTTGCGGATCCGGGTGAGCAGGTCTGATAGCGAATCCATGGTCTGTTCCTTTCTCCGATTGTCACCAGGACGACTTCGTCACGCCCGGGATCTCGCCCTTGAGGGCGAGCTCGCGGAAGCACAGGCGGCAGAGGTCGAACTTCCGGTAGTAGGCCCGCGAGCGCCCGCAGATCCGGCAGCGGCGGCGGACCCGGATCTCGTACTTCGGCTTACGGACCATTTTGGCCATGCGCGCAGTGGTTGCCATGAGGACCTCGATTCTCAGGATTCCCGGAACGGCATGCCCAGGGCCTTGAGCAGGGCCAGGGCTTCCTTGTCCGTCCGGGCCGTCGTGACGATGGTGATGTTCATGCCCCGCGGCCGCTCGACCTTGGTGTAGTCGATCTCGGGGAAGACGAGCTGGTCGCGGAGGCCCAGGGTGTAGTTGCCCCGGCCGTCGAACGACGTCGCCGGGACGCCGCGGAAGTCGCGGACCCGGGGCAGGACGATGTTGACCAGCCGGTCGAAGAACTCGTACATCCTCCGGTTCCGGAGGGTGACGTAGCAGGCGATGGGCTGGCCCTTCCTCAGCTTGAAGGACGAGATGGATTTCTTGGCCCGGCCGACGCCGGGCAGCTGGCCGGTGATCTGGGCCAGCTCGGCCTTGGCCGTATCCAAGAGCTTGATGTTCCCGATGGCGTCGCCGACGCCGACATTGACGATGATCTTGACCAGGCGGGGCACGGCCATGACGTTGGTGGTGCCCAGCTCCTTCTCGAGCGCGGGGACCACGTCCCTGCGGTATTTTTCAGACAGGCGGCTCATGGGCGGTTCCTCACTTCTGGCGTTCGATCGTCGTCTCGCAGCGGTGGCAGAGGCGGACCTTGCCGCCGTCCTCGAGGCGCTTCGTCCGGGCCCGGACGCCCTGGCCGCACTCGGCGCAGTAGAGCATGACGTTGGCGACGGCGATCGGGGCCTCCTTCTCCATGACCCCCCCCTGGACGTTCCGGCTGCGGTCCGCCTTGACGAAGTGCTTGACGAAGTTGATCCGCTCGACGATGACGCGGTTGGTCTCGGGGAAGAGCTTCAGGACCTTGCCCTGCTTGCCCTTGTCCTTGCCCCGGATGACGACGACGAGGTCGTTCCTTTTCAGCGCGATCTTAGGCATCAGAGGACCTCCGGGGCGAGAGAGATGATCTTCATGAACTTGCGCTCGCGGAGCTCGCGCCCCACCGGGCCGAAGACGCGCGTGCCGACGGGCTCCCCCGTCTTGTCGATGATGACCGCGGCGTTGTCCTCGAACCGGATGTAGGAGCCGTCCTTGCGGCGGAGCTCCTTGCGGGTCCGGACGACGACGGCCCGGATGACCTTGCCCTTCGGGATCTTGCTCTCGGGATCGGCCTCCTTGACCGTGGCCGAGATGACGTCCCCGATCCGGGCGATGGGACCGACGCTGCCGCCGAGCGGCGTGATGGCCATGATCCGCCGCGCGCCGGAGTTGTCGGCGACCTTGAGCATCGTGCGCATCTGGATCATCGGGATCCTCCGGGGCCGGGCTCGATCGGGTTGTCCACGATCGGGCTGGCCGTCAGGGCCGCGGCCAGGCCGACGATCTCGAGGACGCGCCAGCGCTTGGTCTTGCTGATCGGCCGGGTCTCGACGATGCGGACGATGTCGCCGACCTTGCACTTCTCGGTCTCATCGTGGACGAGGAAGGTCTGCTTCCGCCGGATGGTCTTCCGGTAGAGCGGGTGGCGGACCTGGCGCTCGACCTCGACGGTGACCGTCTTCTGCATCTTCTTGGCGACGACCGTCCCGACCTTGGTGGTCTTGCGGGTGGGCGTGGGGGTGTCCATGGGTTACTCCGTGGCCTTCGGCCGGCGGTTCAGGAGCGTCTTGACGCGGGCGATGTCGCGCCGGACGTTCTTGACCTTCATCGGGCTGTCCAGCTGTCCGAGGGACTTCTGGAAGCGCAGCTTGAACAGCTGGTCGACGAGCTCGTCGTGCTTGTGCCGGAGCTCGTCGGGCGACATGTCGTTGAGGTCCTTGATCTTCATCGGAGCTCCCTCTCTCCCCGCGAGATGAAGCGGGTCTTGATGGGCAGCTTGTGGCCCGCCAGGCGCATGGCCTCCTGGGCCTCGGCGTGGTCGATGCCCTCGACCTCGAACAGGATCTTGCCCGGGCGGATGACGTCGACCCAGAACTCCGGGTCGCCCTTGCCCTTGCCCATGCGGACCTCGGTCGGCTTCTTGGTGACCGACTTCCAGGGGAAGGTCCGGATCCAGAGCTTGCCCTTGCGCTTCATGAACCGGGTGATGGTGATGCGGCCGGCCTCGATCTGGCGGGCGGACAGCCAGCCCGGCTCGAGGGCCTGGAGGCCGAACTCGCCGAACGTCAGCGTGCCGCCGCGGATGGCCTTGCCCCGCATGCGGCCGCGCTGCTGCTTGCGATATTTGACTTTCGCGGGCATCAGCATGGTCAGATCTCCTCGACCTCGGCCATCTGGGAGGTCATCTTGGGCTTCTCGACGTCGCCCCGGTAGACCCAGACCTTGATGCCGATCTGGCCGTAGGTCGTAAAGGCCTCGGTGAAGGCGAAGTCGATGTCGGCCTTGAGGGTCTGCAGGGGCAGCTGGCCCTTGAGGTACCACTCGGACCGGGCGATCTCGACGCCGCCGAGCCGTCCGGCGCACATGACCTTGATCCCCTTGGCCCCCATCTTGAGGGCGAACTCGACGGCCTTGCGCATAGCCCGCCGGTAGGCGATGCGCTTTTCGAGCTGGACGGCGATGCTCTCGCCGACGAGCAGGGCGTTGAGCTCGGGCTTGTCGACCTCGCGGATGTCGACGTAGACGTCGCGCTTGGCGATGGTCTCGAGGTAGCCCTTGAGGCTCTCGATCTCCTTGCCGCCGCGGCCGATGATGATGCCCGGGCGGGCCGTGTGGATGATGACCCGGATCTTCGGGCCGACCCGCTCGACGTCGACGCCGGCGATGCCGGCGTGGGAGTACTTGTCCTTGATGGCCTTTTTCATCCGCAGGTCCTCGTGGATGAGCCGGGCGTAATCGGGGCCCTTGGCGAACCAGCGGGACGTCCACGGCTTGTTGAAGCCGAGCCGGAATCCGTACGGGTGTGTCTTCTGTCCCACGTCATTTCCCCTTTTCGGCGAGATAGATATGGACATGGCTCGTCCGCTTCTGGACGCGATAGGCCCGGCCCTGTGGCGCCGGCCGGATCCGCTTGGCGACCGGGCCGCCGTTGATCTGGATCCGGGAAATGACGAGCGTGTCGACGTCGATGTTCGGCGACGCCTGCTGGGCGTTGGCGATGGCCGACCGGAGGACCTTCTCCAGGATGGCGCTGATC
>CAYOYQ010000220.1:0-4246 GCA_964408215.1 uncultured Eubacteriales bacterium | reverse complement strand
CCGAGATCCTCATCTCGCCGATGGGCCAGTCGTTCGTCTCCAAGGTCGCCCCGCCGAAGATCGCCGGGCTGATGATGGGCGGCTGGTTCGCGGCGACGGCCGCCGGGAGCTACGGCAGCGGCCTGCTCGGCAAGTCCTACAGCGGCCTGGCCCACCACCAGTATTTCCTTTTCCTCGCCGCGCTCATGATCCTGGCCGCCGTCCTTGTCGCGGTCTTTATCAAAAGGCTCAACCGCTTCGCCGCGTGACGATCGGAGGTCACTCATGTCCCTCATCCAGGAAAAGGTCAAACAGGCCGCCGGGCTGCTCAGGGAATTCGGCGTCGATTGCTGGATCACCTTCACCCGGGAGAGCGAGATCTGCGGCGACCCGACGCTCGTCTTCCTCGCCCCGGGCCACGTCACCTGGCATTCCGCCTTCATCGTCCTCGCCGACGGCCGGACCCGGGCCATCGTCGGACTCTACGACCAGAAGGGCGTCGAGGAGACCGGCGCCTACGACAAGGTCGTCGGCTTCGTCACCGGCATCAAGGAGCCGCTCCTCGAGTTCCTCAAGGAAGCGGATCCTAGATCGATCGCCATAAATTACTCCCAGGGGAGCGAGATCGCCGACGGCCTGACCCACGGCATGTACCTGACCCTCCACGGCTTTCTGGCCGAAGCCGGAATGGCCGACCGCCTGCTCCCGGCCGAGAGGATCGTCTCGGCCCTGCGCGAGCGGAAGTCGGCGGCCGAGATCGGCTGGATGAAGCAGGCCGTCCGGGCGACCGAGGAGATCTTCGGCCTCGTCGGCGCGTTCATCGCCCCCGGCCGGACCGAGAGCGAGATCGCCGCCTTCATCCTGGCCGAGGCCGCCCGCCGCGGCCTTCCGACGGCCTGGGGCCGGGCCACCTGCCCGGCCGTCTTCACCGGCCCGGACACGGCCCAGGCCCACTACTCCCCGACCGGACGGACCGTCGAACGGGGCCACGTCCTCAACATGGACTTCGGGGTCAAGATCGAAGGCTACTGTTCGGACATGCAGCGGACGTTCTACGTTCTGGCGCCGGGCGAGGCCGCCGCGCCCGAGGATGTGATGAAGGGCTTCCGGACGATCGTCCGCGCGGTCGAGGAAACGAAGCGGGCCATGCGTCCCGGCGTCGAGGGTTTCGAGATCGACGCGGTGGCCCGCTCGATCATCACCGGCGAGGGTTATGCCGAATTCCCCCACGCCCTCGGCCACCAGGTCGGCCGCTTCGCCCACGACGGCACGGCCTTGCTCGGGCCGAAGTGGGAGAAGTACGCCCAGAAGCCCTTCCAGAAACTCGAGGCGGGCATGGTCTTCACCATCGAGCCGCGCCTGACGGTCGCCGGCAAGGGCGTCGTCACCATCGAGGAGATGGTCGTCGTCACGAAGGACGGGGCCGAGTGGATGGGCCGGCCGCAAAAGGAGCTCGTCCTCGTCCGGTGAGGCGGCCATGAAGCAACGGGCCCCGGGAGCGAAGAGGCTGGCGCGCGCTCCACAAGCTCTCGATCGTGCTAGCCGGGCTGTCTCTCGCGGCGCTCATCTTCCTGTAAGCAGGACCGTTCCCGGTCCGGAATGAATTGTAAGGATCCGCATCGGCCCTTAGGCCTCGGCCCTTCAAGCCCTTCAAGCCGTTGACTCGGACGGGCGGTTGGTCTAGATTGCCGGGTGATGCTCGCACGAAGGGATCAGGCGTGTCATGTCCGGCGCACCGCGAGGCGGCAAGCCGGCGTCATTGCGTTGGTTGGCATGGCCGCCTCTTCGATCCTTTTGGCAACCGCGGCATGCTCCACCGCGCGGCCTGGCCCGCGCCCCGTCCAGCTCAGCCCCTGCGGCCGGGCTTTCGTCTTCGTCGACCGCGGCCGGCCCGCGGCCACGATCCTCATCCCCGAGACCGCGGGCGAGCCGGAGCGCCGGGCCGCCGACATCCTACGGACGTCGATCCTGAAGATGAGCGGTGTCGATCTCCCCGTCCGTGAGGCGGCGAAGCCCGGCGGCCCGGCCGTCGTGGCCATCGGCTTCGCTCCTGACAACCTCCCGCCGACGGTCGCACCGTCGCTGCGCTCGATGCGCCCCGACGGGTTCGTCATCACGACGTCAACGGGCAATCTCTATGTTTGCGGCGGGGGCGGCCGGGGCGTCGTCTACGGCGTCATCCATCTCCTCGAGAAGTATTTCGGCTGCCGCCGGTACAGCCCCACGGCTGAGGTCTTCCCCAAGAGCGACGACCTTTACGTCGGCTGCCTGCTCGAGGTCGACAACCCGGTGAACGATGTTCGCATCGTTAACGGGGAATTCGCCCTTGACCCCGACTACCGCGACTGGATGCGACTCGACGACCATCGCGCCCTCTACGGCGACGGCTATTACGTCCACACCTTCCAGCGCCTCGTTCCCTGGCAAATCCATTTCGAGGCCCATCCCGAGTACTTCGCCCTGATGAACGGGAAGCGGATCATCGACCAGCCCTGCCTCTCCCGCCCCGAGGTCTTCGACATCGTCGCGGCCAAGCTCCGCGAGGAGATGGCCGCCCAGCCCGACCGGAAGATCTGGTCGGTCAGCCAGAACGACAATTCCTCCTACTGCCAGTGCCCGGAGTGCCAAAAGGCGATCGAGGAGGAGGGCTCGCCGGCGGGGCCGATCATCCGCTTCGCGAACCGCGTCGCCGCGCTCTTCCCCGACAGGACCATCTCGACCCTGGCCTACCAGTATTCGCGCCCGGCCCCGCGCCTCACGCGGCCGCTCCCGAACGTCGAGGTCATGCTCTGCACGATCGAGCTCAACCGCAGCCGGCCGATCGCCGAGGACCCCTCGAGCCGGTCGTTCGTCCGCGATATCGAGGACTGGAGCCGCATCTGCGGCCACCTCTACCTCTGGGATTACACGGTCAATTTCTCCCACCACGTCTCCCCCTTTCCGAACCTGCACGTCCTCCAGCCGAACATCCGCTTTTTCGTCGACCACGGCGTCCGCAAGCACTTCCAGCAGACCAACACGGGCCCGGGGCACGAATGGAGCGAGCTGAAGTCCTATCTCCTGGCCCGGCTGCTCTGGAACCCGCGCGTCGATATCGAAGAGGTGATGAGCGATTTCCTCGAGGGCTATTACGGCCCGGCGGCGCCGTTCCTCCGCGAGTATATCGACGCGCTGCGCGGAGCGCTAGGGCGTTCCGGCGCCGCGCTCGATATCTACGGGCCGCCCGCGGTCCACGCCGGGGACTATCTCTCCGCGGCCGACGTCGCGGCCTACGACCGGCTCTTCGACAAGGCCGAGGCGGCCGCGGCCGGTGACCGCGAGGTCCTGACCCGCGTCCGGACGGCGCGCCTGCCCCTGATGTACGCCAAGCTCGAGATCGGCAAGGACGACATGTTCGGGCCGCGCGGCTTCTACGAGGACAAGGGCGGCCGGTTCGAACCTCGTCCGGCGATGGTCCGGCTGCTCGAGGATTTCGCGGCGCGCTCGCGGGACGGCGGCGTCCGGACGCTCAACGAATCGGGGCTCACCCCGGCCGCTTATTACGACTCGGTCAAGCGCTTCATCGACGTCCAGGTCGAGGGCAACCTGGCCTTCCGGAAGGCGGTCACGGCCGATCCCCCGCCGGCCGCGAAATACGCCCGCGGCGACCTCGCGGTCCTGACCAACGGCGTCCGCGGCGCGGCCGACTTCAAGGTCCATTGGCTCGGCTGGGAGGGGGTCGATCTCACGCTGACCCTCGACCTGGGGAAAACGGTCGCGGCGGCCCGCGAGATCACCCTCAGCACCCTGTCCGACTCCCGGAGCTGGATCCTCCATCCGGACAAGGTCGCGTGCGAGGTCTCGGCGGACGGCCTGACCTTCCGCGAGATCGGCGTCAAGGCGGTCGGCGGGGACCATCGGAACGAGGACGTCGTCCGGACCTTCTCCTGGACCGATGACCTGACCCCGCCCGGAGCCCTGGCCGGTGTCCGCTATGTCCGCTTCCGCGTCGAGGGGACGAAGCGGCTCCCGGCCTGGCACGCCTCGGCCGGCGGACTCTCCTGGGTCTTCGTCGACGAGATCGTCGTTCGCTAAGGCCGCTTTTCCCCCTGACGGAGTGCCCTCTGGGCGGAACGGCTAGCCGCCCCGAGGCTAAAATCGCCGAAAAAGGGGATGGACCGGCCCGAGGGCGCCCGCTATAATGACCGCTGCGACTAAAGGGATAGATGAAAGAGAGATTCGACCGGCGGCGGTTCTTGCGCTTGGGCGCCGCGTCCCTGGCCTATCC
>CAYOYQ010000219.1:0-4258 GCA_964408215.1 uncultured Eubacteriales bacterium | reverse complement strand
GTCTACGGCCCGCGGCCCGGACGGGCCGCCCGCGAGACGGACCCGCTCGCGCCGTCCTCGCCTTATGCGGCGACGAAGGCGGCCGGCGATCACCTGGCCCGGGCCTATCACGTGACATACGGCCTGCCGACGATCGTCCTCCGGCCCTCGAACACGTTCGGCCCCTGCCAGTTCCCCGAGAAGCTCATCCCGCTGTTCCTGACCAACGCCCTCGAAAGCAAGACCCTGCCAGTCTTCGGCGACGGCCTCCACGTCCGCGACTGGCTCTATGTCGAGGACCACTGCCTGGCCGTCGAAGCGGCCGTCCTGCGGGGCCGCGCCGGCGCCGTCTACAACGTCGGCGGCGGGCACGAGCTCACCAACCTCGATCTGGCCCGGAGGATCCTCGACGACCTGGAGGCGCCGCGCGAGCTCATCCAGTTCGTGGCCGACCGGCCCGGTCACGACCGCCGCTACGCCATGGACTCGAGCCTCATCCGGGCCCTGGGCTGGGAGCCCAAGACGCCGTTCGCGGAGGGGTTGAGACGGACGGTCCGCTGGTACGCGGCCAACAAGGCCTGGTGGCGCAAGGTCCGGACCCGCTCGCTCTGAT
Organism: uncultured Eubacteriales bacterium; assembly: GCA_964408215.1. GTDB lineage: Bacteria > Acidobacteriota > Aminicenantia > Aminicenantales > Saccharicenantaceae > RBG-16-66-30. Next base: position 3,666 of record CAYOYQ010000219.1, on the reverse strand, counting down.
TGGTCCGCGGCGGCTCAGATGTTGAGCTCGAGCTGGCCGTCATGGGCGCTCTTGCGGTCGGCCTCGATATCCTCGAGCAGCTCCGGGGTGATGTCGCCCGTCGGGTAGATGCCGTCGAAGCAGGCGGCGCAGAAGCTCTTGATCTTGGGGTTCTCGGTCTGGACGGCCTTCTTGAGCGCGGCGAGCGTCTGGTAGATGACCTTGTCGGCCCCGATCTTTTTGGCCACCGCCTCCTCGTCGGCATCCTGGGCCACGAACTCGGTCTTGGTCTGCATGTCGATGCCGTAGACGCAGGGATGGCGGAGCGGTGGCGAGTAGGAGGCGAAGTAGACCTTCTTGGCCCCGGCCTCGCGGAGCATCTCGACGATGGCCCGGGAGGTGTTGCCCCGGACGATGCTGTCGTCTACGAGGAGGACCTTCTTGCCCTTGATCTCCGAAGCGATGGGGTTGAGCTTCTGGCGGACCGAGCTCTTGCGCTTCTCTTCAGCCGGCATGATGAAGGTCCGGCCGATGTAGCGGTTCTTGACCAGAGCTTCGCTGTATTTGAGGTTGAGCTTGCGGGCGATCTCGATGGCCGCGTCCCGGGCCGAGTCGGGGACGGGGACGACGACGTCGATGGCCAGCTTCCGGCGCCGGATCTCCGCGGCCAGCGACCGGCCCAGGTTGACCCGGCACTTGTAGACGTTGACCTTGTCGATGAACGTATCGGGCCTGGCGAAATAGACCCACTCGAACAAGCACGGCGACGGGCAGCCCTTGCGGACATGCTGGCGATGGAAGGTCCGGCCCTTGTCGATGAAGACAACCTCGCCCGCTTCGACGTCCTTGATCTCGCCGAAGTTCATGATGTTCAGGCTGACGGTCTCGGAAGCGATAGCATAAGAGGGGAGAAGGCCGTCGCGACGTACGCCATAAGCGAGCGGCTTGATGCCGTAGGGGTCGCGGAAAGCCACCAGGCCCTGGTCGGCGATGTAGGCGACAACGGAATAGCCGCCGCGGACTTTCTTATAGACCGCCTCGACGGCCCGGAAGATGTGCTCCGGCGCGAGGTCCTTGGTCTTCTCCCGGGCCAGGGACTCGGCGAAGAGGTTGAGGATGATCTCGACGTCGCAGTCGGAGTTGAGCAGCCGGTGGCTCGTCTCGTAAAGCTCGTCGCGGAGCTCGCGGTAGTTGGCCACGTTGCCGTTGTGGGCCATGATGATGCCGAAGGGCGAGTTGAGCTGGAAGGGCTGGGCGTCCTCGTCGCCGCCGCCGCCGATCGTCGGGTAGCGGGTGTGGCCGACGCCGATCGGGCCGGTGAGGTGAGAGACCGCCTCGGGCGTGAAGATGTCGTGGACGAGCCCGTTGCCCTTCTTGGCATGGAAGCGGCCGTCGAAGGTGATGACCCCGGCCGAGTCCTGGCCCCGGTGCTGCATGGCCAGGAGGCCCTGGTAGAGGTCGCGGATGACCGGGCCGTTGCCCCAGACGCCGATGACGCCGCACACGGTCAGGCCTTGACCGGCCGGTCGGGCTCGACCGAGGCTTCGTCGACGATCATGACCGGGATGTCGCCCCGGACCGGGTAGACGCGGTGGCAGGCGACGCACTTCAGGCCCTTTTCGTCGGCCGTGAGGCGGATCTCGCCCTTGCACATGGGGCAGGCCAGGATGGCCAGAAGCGAAGCGCTGATGGGCATGAATGACTCCCGAACCAGAATAGCCCCCGGGCCGCCCCGCGTCAAGGACAGGCCGGGTCTCTCCGACGGCCCGTCAGACCGGCGCTCCGAGGGCCAGGGGGTTGAACTGTCGGCGAGAGGGCTCTATAATCGGGGCAAAAGGCGTCTTCAGGGGAGGAGGCCGGGGTGCTTTATTTCGCGTACGCGTCGAACATGAACCTGGCCCAGATGAAGCGCTGGTGCCCGGCCAGCCGCTTCCTCAAGACGGCCCGCCTCGAGGGTTACCGCTTCGTTTATGACGGGTACTCCGTGCCCTGGGACGGCGCCGTCGGCAATATCGTCAAGTCCGAGGCCGAGAGCGTCTGGGGGGCGCTCTTCGACATCACCGAGCGCGACCGCTTGACCCTCGACGCGTTCGAGGGCTACCCCAAGCACTACGAGCGCCGGGAGGTCGAGGTCAAGGACCGGGAAGGCCGCGTCGACCGGGCCATGACCTATTGCCGGACCGGCCGGGCCGTCGGCAAGCCCCACCCCGATTACGAGAAGGTCGTGCTCGACGGGGCCAAGGAGTGCGGGCTGCCCGAAGAATACATCGAGCGGGCCCTCCGGGTCCCCCGCCTTTAAAGGTCCTTCTCCCAGTTCCGGGGATCCCTCTCTCCGGCTTCGCTCCGGAATCGCCTCTAGCTCCCCGGCCCCCCGGGGAACCAGTTACGCACGGTTCCCCCCCGCTCCGCGGGTCCCCTCCTCCAGCAACGGGGATCGTCGAGGCAACATCCCTCGCCGCCATCGAGAGGGAAATCCGGAAGTGGGAGAAGTGACTTTTAAAAGCGATAGCGGACGCCGGCCCGGATGGCCGCTCCGGACAGGTTGACGACGGCGGTGCGGGCCTCGGTGATGCCCTCTCCCGCCGGAAGCGTGTTCATAACGGCCAGCCGGGGATAGGCGTTGTCGTCCGCGGCCACCTGCTTCCAGGAGTCCAGCGTCCCGATCGTGTTCACGTTCAGGCCGAGCGAGTCGCTGTAAGCCTCCTTGCCCGCGAGGCTGGTGACGCGCGCGTAGCGGAAGCCGGCCTCGATGAACAGCGTCGTCCTCGGGACGGCCTCATACTCGCCGCCGAACGCGACCTCCCCGCCGAGCGCGCTGGCCGTGGCCGTGCCTTTCCACTGCTGCCAGGATTCCGGATAGACGATCCGGTAGAGGTAGGAGACCTTGACGGCGTAGAGGCCGATCCCGGCGCGGACATAGACCCCGGCCGCGGGAGAGTAGCGGGCGATGACCTTGAACGGCACGGCCCGGGCGGCCGGCCGGGTCGTGACCCTGTCCGTCCTCGTCTCGTTGCTGTATTCGAGGGTGCCGCGGTTCGCCCCCTTCATGTAGTCCGCGGCCAGCCCGACGGCGAGCTTGGGGGAGAACCGGTAGTTGAGCTCGAACCCGCTGAGGAAGCCGACATGCGCGGCGTCGGCCGCCCCGGGGGAGGGAATGCCGATAAAAGCGCTGTACCTATCGGCAAAGCCCCGGGCCCCGTCGTTGAGGTCGCGGGGCGCGATCGTCGCGGCGCCCAGCGAAAAGGCGGCTTCCAGGGGGAACGTCCCCGTCCGGAACTCGGGCCGCTCGATCCGGCCGACCCGGATCGGGCCCGGCCGCCGCTCCCGCGCCGGGGCGGCTCTCTCGGCGGGCTTTACGGCCGGCTTCGTCTCGACCTGCGGCACGGCCCCCTCGACGACCTCGACCAGGCTCTCGTGGATCCAGCCGCCGATGACGCCGCCGTCCTCGAGGGCGTAGCGGACGTAGAACCACTCGCCCTCCTTCCGGTCGGCTTCGAGCACGGTCCCCTCGGGGATCTGTTGGACGATGCCGCTGCCGATATCGGGCTTTTCCCGGAGGTTGGCCTGTTCGGCCGTGACCTTGACCTTCGTCGTCCGGGCCGGCGCGACCTGGGCCGAGGCGGCGAGGACGATGCCGAGGACGAGGATGAGAAAGACGGGAATCGAGGCTTTAGTGCGCATGGATGG
>CAYOYQ010000218.1:0-4267 GCA_964408215.1 uncultured Eubacteriales bacterium | reverse complement strand
GCCTTGACCCATCCCGCGTCCCATGCCTTGACCCATCCCGCGTCCCATGCCTTGACCCATCCCGCGTCCCATGCTTCCTCCTTCTGTTCCTTGGCCCGTTGTCCCTCCACCGAAGCCCGCTCCCGCCCCTCCTCCCATGCCGGAGTGGGCGGGCGCGTTGGGCCCGTCCGCCGCTCGGGCGTTCTGTCCCGACAGGTACTGCTCGACCGCGCTCCGGGCCGTCCCGGCCGCCCCCGTGACCACCTCGAGACCCGCGGCGCTCAGGGTCTGGAAGGCGTTCGGGCCGCAGCTCCCCGTCAGGACGACCTTGGCCCCTTTCGAGGCCACGAGCTGGCCGGCCTGGATCCCCGCGCCTCCCGAGGCCTCGATAAAAGGATTCGCGACGGGTTCGAAAGCCATCGTATCGGTATCGACGATCAGGAAGTAAGAGCAGCGCCCGAAACGGGGATCGAGGGGATCGTCCAAGTTCGGCGATGTCGCGGTTACGGCGATCTTCATGTTTTCCGGCCTTCCATTTCGCGGATCCTGGCTTCGACCGAGGCCAGCTCCTCCTTGAGATCATGGGCCTCCGCCTTCAGGAAACCGAGCTCCTGTTCGGGGGTCAGCGCGGCAGCTCCCCACGGGTCATAGGGCGTCGGGAAGCCGGGCATCGGGAACCCCGGGGCCGGCGGATAGGGCACCCGGCCCTGGGCCCAGGCGCCGTTCATGGCCGGCGTCGGCCAGGTCCCGGACCTCAGGTACTCGGCGCAGGGGCCGAGTCCGGAAGGGGACCTCCCCTCCCAGCCCGGCGAATACCCGAAGCGCATCCAGCCCGGCAGGCCGGTCATTTCGTACATCCGGCGGTGCCTATTTCTCATCTTTCTTAGTCCCTTTCGGATCCTTCTTCAGCTCCGTCAGCCGCTCTTTGACGCGGGCCAACTCGGCTTCGAGGAACCTGACCTCATCGGCCAGGGCCGCTTCCTCCTCAGCTTTGGGCATGGCCCAAGCTCCCGGGGGGGGGCCGTAGGGCACGGCGGGCGGATAGCCCCAAGAGCCCCATGCGCCCGGATGGAGGAACCGGCGCCCCCGGCCCATTCCCAGACCGCGGCCGAATCCGCGGCCGAGCCCGAGGCCCCGGCCGAATCCACGACCGAGACCCATCCCGGGCGCTGGATACATGTACCCGGGGGCCCCGTAGCCGGAGCAATAGCCGAATCCCCGGCCTGTCCGCGGTCCGGCGCCCCAAGGTCCCGTGCGATCACCTGCTGGCATGATGTTATTCTCCTTTTATAGATTTTTTACTTAACGGCATTTTTCGCACAATCCCAGGAACTCGATGTTATGGTCCTGGATGACGAAGTTGTATTTCTTGGCCAGCGCGTCCTCGGTTTTTTTCACGAGCTCGAGCTCTTCCTGGACGAAATCCCGATAATTGACGATCGATCCGCAGCGGGTGCAGATGAGGTGGTGATGATGGTCTTTGGGATTGTCGCTCCGAAGCTCGTAGCGGCCCTGGCCGTCGCCCGACGTGACCTTCTGAACGAGACCCAGGCGGTGGAGCAGTTCCAGGGTGCGGTAGACGGTCGCCAGCCCGAGGCCGGGAAAGGACGGCTGGAGCGCCGCGTAGATGTCCTTGGCGCTGAGATGGCTGCGGGCCCGGCTGAGAAGGTCAAGGATGGACTCCCGGGGCGCCGTCCAGCGGCAGACGTTCGCCCGGAACTGATGATGCCACTGGTGCCTACCATACATGAGAAGTCTCCGAGGTCTTATTGATAACCATTATCATTATCAATATAGGCCGGTGATCGGGCTTTGTCAAGGGGAAAAGGATCTTTTTTTCGGTTCAGGATCAGTTTAGCTCGGCCGCCCGGCGGACCATCGATGCGAGGCCCGGTGGGGCCGGGACCCTCAGCGGGACCTGAGAAAGACAATGCGCTGCCGGCCTGTCTCCGGGTCCTCGACGAAGAGGACGACATACGGCGGCGACCAGACGGCGCCGGCGGCGAGCGGACCGTCGGCTCGGTACTGGCCGGCCCGCTTTCCGGTCCTGATCTCGAGCGCCGTCACGTCCGGGGAGGCCGAGGAAACGAGGACCAACGACCCGGCGGCAGCGAGGGGGTATACGACCCGCGAAGGGACGCTCTCCCAGGCCAGGATCGAACCTCCTCGAGCGGAGAGAAAATAGACGACGCTGTTCGAGGCCGGGACGGCGACAGTGCCGTCCCCGACGACGGCCGGGTGGAGGGGCGCGCCTTGGAGACGGCGCCGCCACTTCGCCTTGCCTGTCGCGACCTTCAGAGAGTAGAACCACCTGCCCTCGGTGCCGAAATAGACCCGTCCCGATGAGACCGCAGGTTTGGCGGCGATCGCCCCGGCGGCGGCGAATTCCCAGGTCACCTTGCCCCCGGCATCGAAGGCCCGCAGACGGTCCCCTTCGACCCGGAGGAGCATCGTCTCTGGCCCGACCTGGACGGGAATACCGACGGGGACGGGTCGAAGGGCCGATCCCCCCTCCGCCGCCGGGCCGGGGCGACGCCAAAGGATAGCCCTTGAGGGGATCACGACCGCCGTGAAAAAGCCGTCGTCCGTGGCGAAGGTCAGGACGCCGTCGCATGCTTGGGGCTGTCCGACGACATGACCTTCGACCTCAAGAGTGCCGACCTCGACCAACGGGAAGCGCAGCGGGAAGGGATCGACGAGGGACCGCCGGGACGGGACAGCGCAGCCCGCGAGTGTCAAACCGAAGAGGACGATCGCTGTGGAGCGGCGGCGCAGGATCATTTGCCGCGGCTCGGCGATTCCCAGACGACCCGGTAGCGGGTCAATACGAGGACGCCGGTATCCTCGTCCTCCTTGAAACGGTACATCTTCCCGGCGGCGAACTTCTGCGGAGCCGCGTCGAGCCAGACCCGGGCGTCGTAATTCCCGTCGCCATCGAAGACGTCATAGGCCGTGAGCTTTTTCCCGCCCTCTTCTTTCCCTTCGTTCGTCGTCACCCAGAGGTTTCCCGCGTCGTCGCAAAACATCCGTTCGGTGACCGTCTTGACGTCCGGCCAGGGCATGCTTTCATAAAGCTCCCGGGCGTTCGGGCTGCCCGTTCTTTTGGCCAGGAACTCCTCTTTGTCCGCGGCGGTCACCGGGACGCGCTCGTAAGGACGGTCGATCTTGCGGAAGAGCCGGCCCTCGGCATCATAGACCTCGATGAGATAGGCGTTGGTCAGGCAATGATAGATCCGCCGGAACCTCTCGTCGCCGGCGAAGACGGAGCCCGGCGAATAAGGCACGCGCCCGCCCGTGGTGACCGATCCTCCGCCCGCGATGGACCGGGTGATCCTCTTGCTCTCGGGAAGGACGAATTCGCCCCAGGACTTGAGCTCCTTTCCCTCGAAGTCATAGGTCTTGAGAAAGAGCTTCGAGTCGAACCCCCGGCCCGCCGTAAAGGTCTGGACGACAAAGGCGTCGTCGAGGATGAGGTGCGGGATGGAGAGGTTGTCGGCCCATTGGCTGCTGGTGAGGAAATCCCCGTCGGGGCTGAAGAACGACGTCCGCTGGGCCTGGAAGTCCGTGACGAGGAGACGGCCGTCGGGGCAGAAGCCGAGGAAGAAGGCCTGGACGAACTCGCCCGGGCCCTGTCCCTCTCCGCCGATATTGCGGAGAAACCGCCCGTTATCGTCGAACGCCTTGATCACGCCATCCGACGATTCATAGATGTAAACGCGGTTCCGGCTGTCGATCGCGAAATTGCCGGGCTTGAGGACCGCTCCCGGCCCCGTTTCCTCGCCGCCGAAAGCGATCTCTTCCTCGAAACGGACGATTTTATCGGGATGAAGGGGGACCGGAGGATTGTGGACCAGCGTCACGCCGGCTACGGTCTCCGTCCGGACGCCGGCGCTGCCCCCGCCATCCGCGCCCTTACGGCACGAGCAGACAGCGAGGACGGCCGCGATCATGGCAACGATAAGGACGCCTTTCTTTCTCACCTTGATCTCCCTTCGAACTTCCCCATCTGGAACCAAGGTTAGCCCCACCGCAGGATGGAGTCAAGGATATCAGGCTCGGGACGGGCGGGCTTCAAGGGCCGATCATGGGGCGCTTTTGCGCCTGGACGGCGAACCTGCTATCATTCCCGGCTGAGAGCCGGGCATGGTCAACTACATCCTGCTGTACAAGATCCGCCGCATCGTCAAGAAGATCCTCAAGGACAAGATCGCCGACGACGAGATCGCGACGACGCCGAAGTCCTGCATCGGCTGCCTGGCCGACGACATCAGTTGGGAAGTCTATTACC
>CAYOYQ010000217.1:0-4426 GCA_964408215.1 uncultured Eubacteriales bacterium | reverse complement strand
TAAGAGACAGGGGATGGGGGACGTCTGGGTCGCCGAGCAGCATAAGCCCCTGCACCGGCGCGTCGCCCTGAAGCTGATCAAAGCCGGCATGGACACGCGGCAGGTCATCGCCCGCTTCGAGTCCGAGCGCCAGGCCCTGGCCATGATGGACCACCCGGCCATCGCCAAGGTGTTCGACGCCGGGGAGACGAGCGACGGGCGCCCCTATTTCGTCATGGAGTACGTCCAGGGCATCCCCATCACGACCTACTGCGACAAGAACCGGCTGACGACGGCGGAACGGCTGGACCTGTTCCGCCACATCTGCGAGGGCGTCCAGCACGCCCATCAAAAGGCGATCATCCACCGCGACCTCAAGCCCTCCAACATCCTGGTGGCCATCCAGGACGGCGTGGCCGTGCCCAAGATCATCGACTTCGGGGTGGCCAAGGCCACGGCCCAGAGCCTGACCGAGCGGACCATGTACACGGAGCTGGGCATGCTCATCGGGACGCCGGAGTACATGAGCCCGGAGCAGGCCGAGATGACGGGCCAGAACGTCGACACCCGGACCGACGTCTACTCGCTCGGCGCGATCCTCTATGAGCTTCTCGTCGGGGCCCTGCCGTTCGATCCCAAGGAGCCGAGGCGGGCCGGCTACGACGAGATCCGGCGGAAGATCCGGGAGGAGGACCCGCCGAAGCCGAGCACCAAGCTGAGCACGATGGGGGAGGCCTCGACGACGCAGGCCCAGAACCGGCGGACCGACCGGCCCGCCCTCATCCGCCAGCTCCGGGGCGACCTCGACTGGATCACGATGAAGGCGCTGGAGAAGGACCGGACGCGGCGCTACGGGTCGCCCTCGGACCTGGCCGCGGACATCGAGCGCTACCTGCACCACCAGCCGATCGTGGCCCGGCCGCCGAGCACCGTCTACAAGGCCAAGAAGTTCGTCCGGCGCCACACCTTCGGCGTCGGGGTGGCGGCCGCGGTCGGCGTGTTACTCCTGGCCTTCTCGGTCACGACGGCGCTCCAGGCCCGCCGCATCGCCCGCGAGCGGGACCGGGCCAACCAGGAGGCCGAGGCCTCGCGCCAGGTCTCGGATTTCCTGACGGGGCTGTTCAAGGTCTCGAACCCGAGCGAAGCGCGGGGCAACAGCGTCACGGCCCGGGAGATCCTCGACAAGGGCGCCGACAAGATCGCCAAGGACCTCCAGGGCCAGCCGGTCGTCCAGGGCAAGCTGATGAACACGATGGGCCTGGTCTACGACAGCCTGGGCCTCTACGACCCGGCTCAGAAGCTCCTCGACAAGGCGCTCGAAACGCGCACGGGTGTTCTCGCCCCCGACCACCCCGACGTCGCCGACACGCTGGGACAGCTCGGCACCGTCTGGTGGCACAAGGGCGATCTGGCCAAAGCCCGGGAATACATGGGGCGGGCCCTGGCGATCAACGAAAAACGCTACGGCCCGGGATCGAGCGAGGCGGCCGCCAGCCTGCATAACCTGGGCAACGTGCTCTGGACGGCGGGAAAATACGACGAAGCCCGTGCCACCTTCGAGCGGGCCCTGGCCATCCGCGAGAATCGGTTTGGCCCCGAAAGCGCCGAGGCCGCTTCCACGCTCAATTCGCTCGGGGCCGTCGCCTACAAGGAAGGCGACTTCAAGAGAGCGGCGGAGACCTGGGAGCGAACGCTGGCCATCCGGGAGAAGGTCCTCGGCGCCGACCATCCCTACCTGGCCCAGACGCTCAACAACCTGGCCATCTGCTACACGTATTCGGGCGAATCCCGGCGGGCCGTGCCGCTCCTCGAACGCGTCGTGGCCATCCAGGAAAAGGTCCTGGGCCCCAAGCATCCGGACCTGGCTTCGGGCCTCATGAACCTGGGGGACGCGCTCTACCAAAGCGGCGGCAACGCCGACGCCAAGCGCTACTATGACCGGGCCGTGGCCATCATGGAAGCCGCCAGCCCGGGAAATCCGGAGCTGGGCCGCTTCCTCGACCGTCAAGCCGCGGCCCTTTTGGCCGGAAAGGACGTCGAAGGGGCCCGGGCCGCCTACGAGCGATCGCTCGCGCTGCGGCAAAAGGCCCTCGGGCCCAAGAACCCTGAGGTGGGGGAGAGCCTCGTCGGGCTCGGGAATTGCGCCTTCGAGGAGGGCGACCTCAAGGGGGCGGAAGACCTCTTCGACCGGGGCTTGGCCCTCGCCACCAAGCCGGACGGCGGCTATCTCCCGGGCGCGTACGACGCGCTAACGGGGCTGGCCAAAGTCATGCGGGCGACTAAAAGGGATGCGCGGGCCGCGGAGATCGAAGCCAAGCTGAAAGCGCTCGGCCGGTCCTAAGGATCAAGCCGCGGTCGCTCCTCTCAGCGCTGCAGGGTGTCGTAGAGCGGGTGGGCCGGCCGCACTGTCGCGCCTTCGTCCGAGAGCGTGACGGCCAGGACGCGGACGCGCTCGTTGTTCGGCAGCGTCAGGGTCGTCGCCCCGTCCGGCACGTCGAGCGCATAGGCGAACATATAGGAGTAGGCATAAGGGTCGTTCGTGCCGTCCTGGAGGTGCCGGTGCGAAGCGAACCAGGCGACAGGCGCCGGCTTGACGTAGCCAGGATTGAGGGACGAATACTCTTGGATCGTTCGGAGGCGGGGCGCGCCGCCGCGGGGGCTCGGGGCCATCTCCTGGCGCGTCGTCCAGACGCGGTTATCCCACTGGCCGACATAGCCGCCCCAATCCTGGATGACGAGCTCGACGGGCTTGTCGCCGACCTTGAAGATCGCCTTCTGGTCGCCGGCCGCCGACGCGGCCAGGATGTAGAGCCGGCCCCTGTTCCGGGCAGGGAGCGTCAGGACCTGGCCATGGGCCGCCGTCGCGTTGCGCTTCGCGGCCGGGCCGAGCGCGAATCGGATCCCCTGGTACTCGATCCGCTCCGGCAGCATCTCGGCCGGGTAAGAACGGCCTTCGCCGTCGAAGCCTCCGACCGGGACCTCGCCGTCGGGCGTCGAGGCATAGACGTTATAGTCGAGGGGCACGGCCTCGAACGCCGGAGCCGAGTTGCGGGCCGGGGCCGGTCCCATCTTGACCGCGAACGAGCGGACCTCGAAGGGCTTGAAATCCGCGACGAGAGCGCCGCCCTCGAGCTTGGCCGGGCCGACGGCGTCCTCGACGCCGTTGACCTCCCGTGCGGCGACGAGCGGCGCGGCGAACGCGATCTTGACCTTCGGGGCCGGCTTGCCGCTCATCTCGACCAGGCGGACGACGACCTCGTCGCCCTGCTCGGCCTTCTTCAGGGCCAGCACCCGGACCCGGCTGTTCCCGATGCTCATCAGGGAGAACGATCTTCCGAGCGCTCCCGCGTGGGCCGGGGCCAGGAAGGCCGCCGCGGGCTGGTCGAGCCGCAGGGCCTCCCAATCCGTGCCGCCCTTGCGGAAGTCGCCCGGATGGCCGGCGATCCCGTAGACGAACTCGTGCCGGCCCCAATCCTGGCTCGACTGGTCCGTGTAACCGCGGCCCTCGACGCCGGGCGTGCGGACGAGGGTCAGGCGCAGGGTGTGGTCGTCCGGCTTGTCGGAGCCGAACTTGGCCCCGGTGAGGACGGTGGCGCCGAACGCGCCGGAGTCGTCGGTCAGGTCGACCCATTGATGCGAGGGCATCTCGAACTGTTTCTCGCTGTTCGTCGGCCGCTCGATCGTGCCGATGTCCCAGTTGTAGGTCGCGACCTTGTTCTTGGCCGTGAGCGGGAAGACGGCCTTGACGTGGCTGGCCGGGGTCTTCCAATCCACGACCGCGGCGAACTCGACCCGGTTCGCGGCCCCGCCGGCCGCCAGGCGGATGGTCTGGGAGAAGACCGAGCCCTCGGCCTCGCGCCGGACCTCGACGGCCACCCGGGCCGGACCGGTCTCGACGACCGCGATCTTAGCCGGGCCGCCGACATAGGCCCGCGGCGCGCGGCTCTGGTCGGCCCAATCCATGTTCCAGGCGGGCCATTGGGCGGGCTTATCGGTCTTGATCTCGAGACGGAGGGGCGCGGACAGGAGCTCCCGGCCGACGGCCTTGTCGAAGATCGAGGCGACATCCCCGTCCGCGTTGAGGGCCACGCGGTAGCGGGCGTTCTCGAGCGACGTGGGCCCGACCTTGAGGGTCGAAGCCATCGGCGTCTCGGCCGGCCGGACGTCGTAGACGGCGAACCCGACCGACGGGACCTTGGCGACGAAGATGACCTTGCCGTTCACGAGCTGGGCCGGGGCCTCCCGGCCGTCCGGCCCGAAGACGCGGACCGCCTTGGGAGCTCCGCCGGAGAACTCAACGGCCGCTTCGACGATGTCCTCGCGGGGGATGGAGAGCCCGTTGGTGACGATGACGGCCGAGCCGCGGACGCGCGTGTCGAGCGCGGAGGCGACCGAATTCACGGCGCTCGTGAGGACGCCGCCGAACTGGTTGAGGGCCAGGACCTCG
>CAYOYQ010000216.1:1986-4450 GCA_964408215.1 uncultured Eubacteriales bacterium | reverse complement strand
CAATGGCCTGGAAGCGCGGATGGCCGCGCACGGGATCGAACTGGTGATAAACGTGGATGATATTCATGTAGGCCGCCCGCTCCGCGTAGCCGGCCTCGAGACAATCGAGCGCTTTGTCGAACTCGCCGAGCCCCAGGTGTACGAGGGAGAGCCAATAGGGGGATAAATAGGCTTTTTCACGGCGCGCTTTCAATTCCTCGAGTATCCCACGCGCTTCGCCGGTCCTGCCGATGAGGCCCAGGGCGTTTCCCAGGGTCGCGATGGCGAAGGAGTCGCGCTCCGCGAGCTCGGCGCCCTTCTCCAGGGCTTCGACGGCTTGTTCACCTTGGCCCTTCTGTTGGAAAGCCATCCCCATGACGACATACGCAAACCACATGTTCGCGTCCAGAGCGATCACACGCCGGCATTGCTCGATGGCCGCGTCGCTCTGGCGCGCCTGCATGAGCACTTCGCCGACGCAAACCGCCGGTGTAATCGAAAGGGGGTCGAGCTCGAGGGCCAGCCGCATCTCGGCGACGCTCTCCTCGTGGCGACGGGAGATACTCAGGAACCAGGAGTAGCACATGTGGACGAAGCTATCGCCCGGCGTCAGTTCGATAGCGCGGCGATGGGCCGACTCCGCGGCCGCCCAGTCCCAGTCGAAGTCCTGGCTGACCTGGCCGAGCGCCGTGTGGGCCACGGCCAATGTCTCATCGAGCTCCAGCGCCCGCGTCGCGGCCGCCCTGACGCGCGGCCAGCCCTCCACCGGCGGCACGTGGCCCAAATTGCTCAGGGCATAATGGCAGATGGCCAGCTCGCCGTACGCGAGGGCGCATTGGGGGTCTTCGACGAGCGCCTGATCGAGGTATTCGATCGCCCTGTTGAGAGCTTTTTGGGTAAATAGGTTCCGATACTGGCGGCTCCTCAGGCACAGCTCGTAGGCCTTGGCGGACCGGGCCGGCCGCCTGTCCAGCCTTTTTCTCTCTTCGGGCGCGAGGCGGAGACGGACTCTCTCGGCGATCTGCCGGGCGATGTCGTCCTCGACCGCGAAAATGTCCGAAAAGGCGCGATTGTATTTTTCCCCCCAGACATGCGTTTTCGTCCGGACGTCCATGAGCTCCGCGCTGACCGACAGCTGCTCGTTCCGCCGCAGCACCCGGCCGGTCACCAGCGCCTGGATTCCGAGCTCCGACGCGCAGCGCTCGGGGTCGACCCCTTCGCCCTTGAACTGGAAGGCCGAGGTCCGGGCGATCACTCTCAGCCGGGGGAGCTGGGCCAGGCGGTTGATGAGGCTCTCGGCGATCCCTTCGCTCAGGAACTCGGCGTCCGGGTCGCCGCCGACGTTGACGAAGGGGAGCACGGCGATCGAATCGATAGCCTTGCGCTTCCGCTCTGTCCGTGACTTGGGCGCCGCCGCAACGCGGCCCGATTCTAGAACGCGCTTCAAGCGCTTCAGCTCGGCCCCTAGCTCTGCCGCCGAGGAGAAGCGCCGGTCCCGGTCCTTTTCCAGGGCCTTGCTGATGATCCGCCCCAGATCAGCGGGGAGGGCGTCGTTCAACTTGACCGGAGCGACGGGCACCTTGGTCAGGATCTCCGTGAACACCATCCCTGATGTCCGGCCCCCGAACGGCCGCTGGCCCGTCGCCATCTCGTAAAGGACGACGCCCAGGGAAAAAAGGTCCGTGCGCGCGTCGATCTCATCGCCGCGCACCTGTTCGGGCGACATGTAGGCCACGGTCCCCACGACCACTCCCGGGCTGGTCAATTCCTCGGGCTCAGCGGTCAGCGTGGGCGGCGCCGTCGCGCCGGCGAGCTCCGCGGCCGGGCGGCGATGAAAGGCCACCTTAACCAGCCCGAAGTCGAGCAATTTGGCCTGGCCCCGGCCGGTGACGAAAATATTGGCCGGCTTGATGTCCCGATGGATGATCCCTTTCTGGTGCGCGGTTTCCAAGGCATCGGCGATCTGGATGGCCAGGCCGAGCAGCAGGTCCAAGGGAAGCGGGCTTCCCTCCAGGCGGTGTTTCAACGGCGCGCCTTCGAGCAGCTCCATGGCGATGAAGTGCCGGCCCTTGTGTTCGTCGATGTCATGGATGGTGCAGATGTTGGGATGGTTCAGGGCCGAGGCGGCCCGGGCTTCCCGCCGGAAGCGCTCCAGGGCCTGGGGGTCACCGGAAGCGTCCTTGGGCAGGAACTTCAGGGCGACGGGGCGGCGCAGCTTGGTGTCTTCCGCCTTATAGACAACACCCATCCCTCCCGCGCCGAGCTCCTCCAGGATCCGGTATTTGCCCGCGATGAGGCCGCCCTCCGGGAAGTCACGCTTGATCTCTTTGACGGATCGGGCCCGGGTCTTTGGGCTCCCGCCGGCGCTCGAGAGCGGGGCGCCGCATTTGCCGCAGAAGGAGGAATCGTCGGGACACTCAGAGTGACAGCGGGCGCACTTGGCGGGCATGGTTCTCAACCTCCCCGGTTGGCCGAATCATATCAA
>CAYOYQ010000216.1:0-1886 GCA_964408215.1 uncultured Eubacteriales bacterium | reverse complement strand
TCTTCGCTGCCGGCTGCAGGCAGCGGGAAGATACGCCTTCCGCATTTTTCGGCACGGCCATTTCGGCGGATGGGGTGCCCATCAACTATGAGCTCCGGGGGAAGGGGGGCCTGGCTCTCGTATTCGTCCACGGCTGGAGCTGCGACCGAAGCTATTGGAGCGCCCAGCTGCCCTATTTCGCCCGGAACCATTTGGTCGTGGCCATCGACCTGGCAGGGCATGGAGAGTCGGGACTTGACCGCAAGGAATGGACGATGGGCGCTTTCGGCGAAGATATCGTCGCCGTTGTCCGGAAGCTGGATCTTGATCAGGTCGTCCTCATAGGACATTCTATGGGCGGGCCCGCGGTCATCGAAGCGGCCCGCCGCCTGCCGGAGCGGGTCCTCGGCCTGGTCGTTGCCGATTTCCTCCAGGACTTTGAACGCAAGTATTCTCAGGAATTCGTCGACGGGTGGATCGACAGCCTCAAGCCCGATTATGCCGCCGCGGTCAAGAAATTCGTTACCGAGGCCTTGTTCACGAGGAGGTCGGATCCCGCTCTGGTCGAGAGGATCTCCCAAGACATGTCGTCTGCCCCTCAAGCGGTCGGAATAGGGGCCGTTCGGGCGGAATTCGATTTTCTCAACGACCTGACGCGGATCGTCAAAGAGGTAGAGGCCCCGATCACATGCATCAATTCGGATATGGAGCCCACGAGAACCGAGGTTAACCAGCGCTATGCCCCCAGTTTCAAAGCCAAGATCATGGCCGGGGTCGGCCATTTCAACATGATGGAAGCGCCCGATATCTTCAACAGGTTGCTTGAAGATACGGTGAAGGAGTATGAGCAATATGCGACCAAGAAATAGAGCGGGGGGCCCGCCTACACGCCGTCATTTCCCCCGCAGCGGCATCTGATTCTTGGGCGGCGCTTTTGTGCCCAGAACGCTTGCCTTGAAGCGTTCTGCGTGAGATCTGGCATCACAACCGTCCGAAGCAGGCGAGTCTTAGCAAAAATCTGTTACACCGGCGTTACGCGGGGAGGCGTCCGTTCTTCCGCTTGGCCGCCAGCGTTTCCTTGACAGTCTCCGGGCCCCGTATTACCATCGCCTCCTCTTGAACGAACGCGGCAATCCCCATCTGTGAGGTGACCATGAGCGCCATTCGCTACGCGGTCGAAGACATCCCCCGGCGCAGGTTCCTGGAGCTCGGCCTGAAGGGCGGCCTCGCCCTGGCGGCCGCGCCGTCGCTCCTGAGCTGCGCCAAGAAGGGCCGGGCGCCGGCCAAGCCGGAGCTTGCCCTCGAGGACCTGGACAAGGTCATCGCCCGGGCCCTGGTCCAGGGCGGCGAGTTCGCTGAGGTCTACGTCGAGCACCGCATCTCCCGCAGCATCCTGCTCGAGGAAGGCAAGTTCAAGAGCGCCGTCTTCGGCATCAGCCAGGGCGCCGGCGTCCGGGTCATCTCCGGCGACAAGACCGGCTACGCCTACAGCGACGAGATCAGCATGGACAAGCTCCTGCGGGCGGCCGAGGTGGCCTCGACCGTGGCCCGGGGAGCGGCGGCCGGGAAGCCCGTCCCGATCAAGGAGGAGAAGCGGCCGTCCTTCATCACGGTCGCCGTCCCGCTCCAGACCGTGGCCGACGAGAAGCGGCTCGAGATCATGCAGCGGGCCCACGACGCGGCCCTCGCCTACGACCCGCGGATCAAGATGGCCTCGATCGACTACTACGACGAGGTCCGCGGCCGGACGATCGCCAACAGCGAGGGTCTCTGCCTGCGGGACGAGCTGCCGCTGCTCTTCTTCGTCATCCAGACGCTCGGCGTCGGCAACGGCACGTCGCACATGGGCCGCGAGCGGCTGAGCCGCCACTCCGGGCTCGAGATGTTCGACGAGCTCAAGCCCGAGG
>CAYOYQ010000215.1:0-4493 GCA_964408215.1 uncultured Eubacteriales bacterium | reverse complement strand
CCCCCTACCCCGACCCGCACGACGAGATGGAGCACCGCGAGCGGGCCCGCCAGGTCGAACAGGTGGTCAACGGCCTCAAGCCCAAGTTTCGGGACGTCCTCTACCTCTATTACTACAAGGAGCTGTCGCGGGAGGAGGTGGCCCGGGCCCTCGACATCTCGCCCCGCCGGGTCTCCGAGCGGGTCAATTACGCCCTGAAGCTCATCCAGAAAGCCGTCCGGAAAGAGGCGTCGGGTGTCCGTTCTGGCGCTTCGTCGACCGACTAATACCATGAAGCCTCCGCAGGCTGCGACCATGAAAAAGAAGACGTGCCACTACGATCACCTGATCGACGAATACCTCCTCGATAAGCTCAAGCCCGAGGACGCGGAGGCGTTCGAGGAGCACTATTTCATCTGCCCGCACTGCTTCGCCAAGCTCGATCAGCAGAGCGAGATCGTCAAGATCCTGAAGAAGGAAGGCGTGCTCGAATCGGGCGGGGAGGCCTGCGAGCACGTCCCGCCGCCGCGGCCGTCCCTCTGGCGCCGCCTCCTGGCCAAATTCCGCCGTTAGTCCTCTATCAGCCGTTCGTCCGACTGGGAGAACATCCGCCCCCGCGTCTGCTCCTCGAACCCCAGGCAGCACATCAGCCGGCCGCAGAGGCCGGAGATCTTGGTCGGGTTGATGACGATCTGCTGCTTGCGGGCCTTCTGGATGGTCACCGGCTCGAAGGCGGTCATGAAGCTCGAGCAGCAGAGGCAGCGGCCGCAGACGCCGAGCCCGCCGATCATCTTGGCCTCGTCGCGGACGCCGACCTGGCGCATCTCGATGCGCATGCGCAGCTCCTTGGCCAGGTCCTTGACCAGCTGGCGGAAGTCGATCCGGCCGTCGGCGGTGTAATAGAAGATGCCCTTCTTCTCGTTGAAGAAGTAGCGGACGGCGACGAGCTTCATGGGCAGGTTGTGGGCGGTGATGCGCTGGAGGCAGATGTCGTAGGCCCGAGCCTCCCGCTCCCGCAGCCAATCGAACTTGCGGACATCGTCGGGCGTCGCCTTGCGGAGGATCTGCACGGCCATCTTGGCCGCCTTGGGGTTGTGGCAATACGTGCTCGTCCGGTCGAGGACGAAGGCGAGGTCGCCGCCGAGCTCGGACTCGACGATGCAGCGGTCGCCGATCTCAAGGGTCAGGCCGCCGGCGTGGGCGCGGATCATGCGGCCGGTCGTTTCGGACTGAAGGCAGACGAGGTCAGACATGGGTGAGCTCCGTGAAATTCGAGAAAAAGGTCAGGGCCAGCAGGCCCTTGTTGAGGTTGCCGCCGAGGTCGGCCAGGGCGCGGTCGATCTCCTCGATGACGCCGACGGCCTGCGGCCCGGCCCAGGACGCCGCGGCGGCGCGCAGGCGGCCTTCGAGGTCGGGATTGAGGAGGAGCGAGGGATCGCCGCCGAGGCGAAGCAGCAGGATGTCCCGGGCGAAGGACGAGAAGACCTCGAGCACTTCGCCGAACTCCTCCTGGACGGACTTGGGCACGCTGCCGAACCGCTCCAGGAACCGGCTGGCCCGGTCGGTCGAGGCTAAGGCTTCGAACAGGGCCCAGGCCTCCTCCTTGAGCGCCTGGACCTCCTCCCATTCGAGCTCCTGGGCCCGGTCGAGGTTCCCGTCGACGAGCAGGGCCAGGATGCGGGCCTGGTCGCGGCTGAAGTCCCGCTCGACGAGGATCCTCTCGATCTCCTCGCGGCCGATCGCGGAAAAGGCCAGCGTCCGGCAGCGGGAGCGGATGGTCGGCAGGAGCCGGTGGGGGCTGTCCGTCACCAGGATGATATGGCTGAAGGAGGGTGGCTCCTCGAGGACCTTGAGCAGGGAGTTGGCCGAGGCGTCGTTGAGGTTCTCGGCCTCCTCGATGATGAAGACGCGCCGTTTGCCGGACATCGGGCGGAGGTAGGCCATCTGCTTGAGCAGGCGGGTTTGCTCGATCTTGACGTCGCGGATCTCGGCCGCGAAGGTCATGACATCGGGATGGCGGCCGTCGTCGATGGCCCGGCAGGACGGGCATTCGTCGCAGGCGTCCGTGGTCAGGGTCCGGCAGTTGAGCGTCTTGGCCAGGGTCAGGGCCAGGGCCGTCTTGCCGACGCCGGCCGGGCCCGAGAAGATGAGCGAGTTGGGGACGCGGTTGCGCTCGAGGGCGAGCCGGAGGATCCTCTTGACCCGCTCGTTGCCCGCGACGTCCTTGAAGGCCATGCTCAGCCGTCCTCCCGCTGCGGCCGCCGGCCGTTCAGCACCCGCCCGAGGTAGGCGCCGGTGTGCGAACGGGGCGCCGCGGCGACCTGCTCCGGCGTCCCCTGGGCCACGATATGGCCCCCCTCTTCGCCGCCTTCCGGGCCCAAGTCGATAATATAGTCGCAATATTTGATGACATCAAGATTGTGCTCGATGATGATGACGGTGTTGCCGAGCGAGGCTAGCTCCGAGAGGACCTCGAGGAGCTTGCGGACGTCGTCGAAGTGCAGGCCGGTCGTGGGCTCGTCGAGGATGTAGACGGTCCGGCCGGTGGCCCGGCGGCCGAGCTCTTTCGTCAGCTTGATGCGCTGGGCCTCGCCGCCGGACAGGGTCGGGGCCGGCTGGCCGAGGCGGATGTAGCCCAGGCCGACGCGCTTCAGCGTCGCCAGCTTGCGCTTCAGCTGGGGGTAGGCCTTGAGGAGTTCGTAGGCGTCGTCGACGGTCATGGCCAGGTAGTCGGCGATCGTCTTGCCCTTGTAGGTGACGGCCAGCGTCTCCTTGTTGTAGCGCTTGCCCTCGCAGCGGTCGCAGGTGACGAAGACGTCGGGCAGGAAGTGCATCTCGATGCGCTTGACACCGGCCCCCTCGCACTCCTCGCAGCGGCCGCCGGGGACGTTGAACGAGAAGCGGCCGGAGGAGTAGCCGCGCATACGGGCCTCCGGCGTCCGGGCCATGAGGTCGCGCAGGGCGGCGAAGAGGCCGGTGTAGGTCGCCGGGTTCGAGCGGGGGGTGCGGCCGATCGGCTTCTGGTCGACGGCGACGACCTTGTCGACGGCGTCGGTGCCCTCCATGCGCTCGTGGTCGCCGACGCGCTGGCGGGCGTTGTGGAGCTTGTTCTCGAGGGCCTTGAAGAGGATGTCGTAGACGAGCGTGCTCTTGCCCGAGCCGGAGACGCCGGTCACGGCGGTCATGGCCGCGAGCGGGATGCGGACGTCGATGGCCTTGAGGTTGTGCTCGCAGGCCTTGCGGATGGTCAGCCAGCCGGCGGGCTTGCGCCGGGCCGAGGGGACGGGTACGGACTTCTCGCCTCGGAGATACTTCGCGGTCAGCGAATCGGGGGACTCGAGGACGGAGGCGAGCGGGCCTTCGGCGACCTTGAAGCCGCCGGTCTCGCCCGCGCCGGGACCGAGGTCGAGGATGTAGTCGGCCGAGCGGATGGTCTGCTCGTCGTGCTCGACGACGACGATGGAGTTGCCCTCGTCGCGGAGGGAGCGGAGGAGCGAGATGAGGCGGCCGTTGTCGCGCTGGTGGAGGCCGATCGTCGGCTCGTCGAGGACGTAGAGGACGCCGCGGAGGCGGGCCCCGACCTGGGCCGCGAGGCGGACGCGCTGGGCCTCGCCGCCGGAGAGGGACGCGGTCGTGCGGTTGAGGTGGAGATAGGACATGCCCAGCTCGTCGCAGACCTTCAGGCGCGAGGCGATCTCTTTGAGGACCCTGGAGGCGACGAGGGTCTCGGCCGGCGGGAACTCGAGCTTGGCGGCGAAGCGGAGGAGGTCGCTGATCGGCATCTCGCCCATCTCGTAGATGTTCTTGCCGCCGATCCGGACCGCGAGGCTCTCCGGCTTGAGGCGGGCGCCGCCGCAGCCGGGGCAGATGTCGTCGGTGAGCTCGATCTCGCCCCACTCGTTGTGCGTCGTCAGGTGGCCGAGGCCGTGGCACTTGGGGCAAGCGCCGTAGGGGCTGTTGAAGGAGAAGTTGCGGGGTTCGAGCTCGGCCAGCGAGACCTCGCAGAAGGGGCAGAGGAGGGTCAGTGAGAAGAAGCGCTCCCGGCCGGACTCGTCGACGACGAGGACCTCGCCCTCGGCCAGGTCGAGGGCTTTCGAGACGGCCTCGGCGAGGCGGCGCCTGGCGTCGGGGCCGACCTTGACCGTGTCGACGAGGGCCTCGATCGTGTGCTTGCGGTTCTTCTCGAGGGGGATATCGTCCTCGAGGTCGCGGAGCGTGCCGTTGACCCGGGCCCGGAGGAAGCCCTTCTTGCGCAGACGCTCGAAGAGGCGCTGGTACTCGCCCTTACGGCCCTTGACGACCGGGGCCAGGACGCGGACCTTGGCGCCGGCGGAGTCGGCGAGGAGGCGCTTGAGGATCTCCTCGGGCGTCTGGGAGGTGACGACCCGGCCGCAGCTCGGGCAGTGCGGCGTGCCGACGCGGGCAAAGAGGAGGCGGAAGAGGTCGTAGACCTCGGTCGTCGTGCCCACGGTCGAGCGGGGGTTGGTCGAGATCGTCTTCTGGTCGATGGAGAT
>CAYOYQ010000214.1:0-4519 GCA_964408215.1 uncultured Eubacteriales bacterium | reverse complement strand
AGGTCCCGGACCCGGTCCAGCTTCTCCTGGAGGCCCCTGAGGAATTCCACGGTGAAAATGACGTAGCGGGCCCTCTGGAGGGGGGTCAGGGCGCGGTCGAGAGAGGCGTCGATGTCGGCCTCGATCCGGCGGGTCTCGTCCCGGGCCTGGCGGATCCTCGCCGTCAACCGGAGAAGCGCTTCTTCCCTGGGCCGCTCCCTGGCCAGCTCGGCCCGGAGGTCCCGGAGGTCCGCCGCCATCCCGCGCTGGAGGTCGGCCTTATCCCTTTCGGACCTGGTCAGAAGCGGATACAGCCTGGCCGTCTGCTCCTCGGTCAGGTCGAGGGCCCGGGTCAGCCTGAGCAGGTAGAGGTCGCTGATCCTCTCCCGGAGGCGGTTCCGGGCCTGGCCCCCCGCCTGCCCCCTGCCCGGGGCGGCCAGGGCCGAGCCCAAGGAGAACGCTGCGATCAGCACCGCTGCGAGCGCTTGTTTCTTCATTTCGGACCTCCAACCCCTGATTCCTGTTCCAGGGCGACGACGAGCGCTTCGAGCTCCTCGTCGCTCAGACCCTCCCAAAAGAGAGGATCCGCCGCGGCGAGCGCCGCCGCGTCGGCGTCCGGGGACGGGCTCAGGGCCTCGAGCGAGGCCCGGATCTCGCTTTCGACCGCCCGCCCGACCTCGGGATCGGCCTCGGCTTCGAGAAGGACCGGCCCGAGTGCGTCCGGGTCGGCGAGCCAGGCCGTCAGGTCCGGCTGCGGCCGGCGCGCCGCGAACCAAAGCGCGGCCACCGCCGCCAGGAGGACGAACCCGGCCACCGCCCAGGCCAGCCGGCGCCGGGCCGGGAACGGCGCCCCATAGGCTCGCCGCCCGGCCGGTTCGCGGTCGAGCCGGGCCTCGAGCCGCCGCTCGAAGCCGGCCCAGTCCTCGTCGGACCGTTCGGCCGACGGCCCCGCCGCCTCGCCGAGCCGGGCGAGGGCGTCGCGGGTGGCCCGGCAGGCGGGGCACGTCCGCAGATGGGCCTCGAGCCGGGCCCGCTTCCGGGGGCCGAGGGCCCCGTCGAGAGCGTCGGAAAGCCTCTTCTCCGCCGTTCGGCATCTCATGACCGGACCTCCTCGAGAAGCGGCCGCAGCCGGGCCCGGAGGAGCTTGCGGGCCTTGTGCATCCTCCAGGACACCGTGTTCTCGGAACACCCGAGGACCCGGGCGGCGTCGCGGTGGCTCATCCCCTCCCCGACGACGAGGGCGAAGGAGGCCCGGAAAGGCGTCGGCAGCGACGCGACGGCCTCGTCGACCCGGGCCTTGATCTCGTTCCGGGAGGAATTCTCCTCGGGCCCCGACGCGGCCCCGGGACCGGTCGCCGGGACGGCCAGCCGCTCGTCGAAGGCGGCCCGGTTCTTCTCCCGGCCCTTCTTCTTGAGGAAGGTCAGCGAGACGTTGACCGCGATCCGGTAGAGCCAGGTGTAAAAGCTCGAGCCGCGGCGGAAGGACCCGATCGCCCGCCAGGCCGTCAAGAACACCTCCTGGGCCAGGTCGTCGGCGTCGGAGCGGTCGCCCGACATCCTGTAGACGAGGCCGTAGATCCGCCTCTCGTGGCGGCGGACGAGCTCGGCGAAGGCCTCCCGGCCGCCCCGCTGCGCCGCCTCGACGAGGCCGTCCTCCGGGCCTTCATCCATCTCGTCCTCACCTCATTAGACCGCTATTATACGGCATCCTTGGCGCCGGCACGCCAAAACGGGGACACGAAACCCGTTTCCTGTATCTCGGCGCCCCCGTTTTATGCTATCATCAGCCCCACCAAGAGAAAGGCTGAACTGCGATGATCGAGCGCTATACCCGGCCCGGCATGGGCGCGATCTGGACCGAAGAGAGCCGCTACGGCAAATGGCTCCTCGTCGAGTTGGCCGTGTGCGACGCGTGGGCCCGGCTGGGCAAGATCCCCAAGGGCGCGCTGAAGACGATCCGGGCCAAGGCCGGCTTCTCGGTCGACCGGATCGACGAGATCGAGAAGGTGGTCAAGCACGACATCGTCGCCTTCCTGACTTCGGTCGCGGAGAAGGTCGGGCCCGACTCGCGCCACATCCACCTCGGCCTGACCTCCTACGACGTCGTCGACACCGCCCTGTCGCTGACGATCCGCGAATCGCTCGACCGGCTGCTGGCCGACCTGCGCGGATTCCGCCGCGTCGTCAAGCGCCAGGCCTTGAAATACCGCAAGACCGTCTGCATCGGCCGGACGCACGGCGTCCACGCCGAGCCGGTGACCTTCGGCTTCAAGCTCCTCGTCTGGTACGAGGAGATCGGGCGCCACATCGTCCGGCTGGAGAACGCCCGGCGGACGATCTCCGTCGGCCGCATCTCGGGCTCGGTCGGGACATACATCCACCTCGATCCCCGGGTCGAGGTCCTGGCCCTCCGCTCTCTCAAGCTCGCGCCGGCCAAGGTCTCGACCCAGGTCCTCCAGCGCGACCGCCACGCCGAGGTCCTCTCGGCCCTGGCCCAGCTGGCGACCTCGATCGAGAAGTTCGCCGTGGAGATCCGCCACCTCCAGCGGTCCGAGGTCCTCGAGGTCGAGGAGCCCTTCACGAAGGGCCAGAAGGGCTCGTCGTCGATGCCCCACAAGAAGAACCCCGTCCGCTGCGAGCGCATCTCGGGCCTGGCCCGCCTCGTCCGGGCCAACGCCCAGGTCGGGCTCGAGAACGTCGTCCTCTGGCACGAGCGCGACATCTCCCACTCCTCGGCCGAGCGCGTCGTCTTCCCCGACTCGTTCATTGCCGCGGACTTCCTCCTGGCCGAGATCGCCGACATCGTCCGCAACTGGGTCGTCCACCCGGACCGGATGCGGGCGAACCTCGGCGCGACCCGCGGCCTGATCTTCTCCCAGAGCGTCCTCCTGGCCCTGACGCGCACGGGCCTGACGCGGGAGGAGGCCTACCAGGTCGTCCAGAGGAACTCGCTCAAGGCCTGGAACGAGGGCCTCGACTTCCGGGCCCTCATCGAGGCCGACCCGGACGTGCGCCGGGCGCTCCCGCCGGAGGGGATCGCGCGCTGCTTCTCGGTCGCGCCCTACCTCGACAAGATCGATGACATCTTCGAAAGGGTCTTCCGCCATGAGAGTTAGGATCCTCGTCTCGTTCAAGGACAGCGTCCTCGACCCGCAGGGTCAGACGGTCAAGAACGCCCTCCACACCATGGGCTACGCGGCCGTCCGGGACGTCCGGCAGGGCAAGGTCTTCGAGCTCGACCTCGCCGGCGCGTCTAAGGCCGAGGCCGAGCGCCTCGTCCCGGAGATCGCCCATCGCGTCCTGGCCAATCCCATCATCGAGAAGTTCGAGTGGGAAATCCTCAAGGGCCGGTGAGGGTCCGTCCATGACATTCGGCGTCGTTCGCTTCCCCGGCTCCAACTGCGACTTCGACACCGTCCACGCCCTGCGGGACGTCCTCAAGCGGAAAACGGTCCTGCTCTGGCACAAGGACCACGACCTGCGGGGCGTCGATTGCGTCGTCCTGCCGGGCGGGTTCTCGTACGGGGACTACCTCCGCTCCGGGGCCATCGCCCGCTTCTCCCCCATCATGCAGGAGGTCCGGGCCTTCGCCGCGGCCGGCGGCCGCGTCCTCGGCATCTGCAACGGCTTCCAGATCCTCTGCGAGAGCGGCCTCCTGCCCGGCGCCCTGCTCAGGAACAAGGGCCTCAAGTTCCTCTGCCAGCATGTCCAGATCCGGGTCGAGAACGTCCGGACCGATTTCACCCGGGCGCTCCGGAAGGGCCAGGTCCTGCGCATCCCCATCGCCCACTTCGACGGGAGCTACTACGCGCCGCCCCGCGTCCTCCGGGAGATCGAGCGGCGCGGCCAGGTCGTCTTCCGCTACTGCGATCCCGACGGCGAGGTGACGGCGGCGGCCAACGTCAACGGCTCCCTCAACGCCATCGCCGGCGTCCGCAACGATCGGGGCAACGTCCTCGGGCTCATGCCCCATCCGGAACGGGCCTCCGAGCGACTCCTCGGCAGCGCCGACGGCCGGGGGATCTTCGAGTCCGTCATTCTCAGCCTGGAGCGGCGCGGGCCGGCCCGCCGCCGCGCCTCCGCCGCGAAGAAGGCCCGCCATGATCGATAAGAGCCTCCTCGACCAGCACGCCCTGACGGAGGACGAGTACCGGCTCATCGTCGAGCTCATCGGCAAGGAGCCGAACCTCGTCGAGCTCGGCATCTTCTCGGTCATGTGGTCCGAGCATTGCGGCTACAAGAGCTCCCGCGTCCACCTCAAGAAGCTCCCGACCGAGGGCGCCCGGGTCGTCCAGGGGCCCGGCGAGAACGCCGGCGTCCTCGACATCGGCGAGGGCCGGGTCGTCGTCTTCAAGATCGAGTCCCACAACCACCCCTCGTTCATCGAGCCCTACCAGGGCGCGGCCACCGGCGTCGGCGGCATCCTCCGCGACATCTTCACCATGGGCGCCCGGCCGATCGCCGTCCTCGACTCGCTGCGCTTCGGGCCGCCCGACGACCCGATGAGCCGCTCGGTCATGGAGGGCGTCGTCTCGGGGAT
>CAYOYQ010000213.1:1260-4555 GCA_964408215.1 uncultured Eubacteriales bacterium | reverse complement strand
TGCCATTCAATCATAATAACATCAATTATTTACATGATTGCAGGCTTGACCGGGGTATCTAACAATCCAGAAAGGTCGGGGTTCTGAACCCCCAGCAGGGGGTTAGCCCCTAAAGGCGATTGACTTTTGGGCCGGAGTTATTTATATTGATCGTGCATCAGGAGAGGCCCTCTAATGTAGGGCCCGGCAACCTGGATGGACATCCAAGGTGCCACTCGCCGACGGCGAGGATGTGGCCGCTGAAAAGCGGCAACTAAGTGTCCGAGCGACGAACCCGCTCTCCTGATGCAGGAGCAGCGGGTTTTTTGTTGTCGGCCTCCTGGTGACTACTCGCCGGGAGGTCGATATGTCCATCAAGTCCTTCGGGAGGCGGACGGCCAAGGCCGCCACGCACCAGCTCTCACGCCTTTCCCGTCTCGGGGTATTCGGCTTCGATCCCCTCGAGCCCTTGATCCTGGCGGCTCTCGTCACCGAGGACCCGCTGCTCCTCATCGGTCCCTCGGGGACCGGGAAGACCTTCCTGCTCAACTCGCTCTCCGAGGCGATGGGGCTCGAGCACCGGCACTATAACGCGAGCCTCATCTCCTTCGACGATCTCGTGGGCTTCCCTTACCCGGACAAGGACGGCGCCGGCGTCCGGTTCCTTCAGACGCCGGCCACGGTCTGGGGTGCGAAATCGGTGCTCATCGACGAGATCAGCCGCTGCAAGCCCGAGCACCAGAACCGGCTCTTCTCGCTCGTCTGCGAGCGCCGCATCCAGGGCGTCCCGCTGCCGGACCTGATCTACCGCTGGGCCGCCATGAATCCCTGCTCTTCGGACCAAGGCGGCGCCGACGACTATGCCGGCTCCGAGGCCCTGGACCCCGCCCTGGCCGACCGCTTCGCCCTCTTCATCGAAGCTCCGGATTGGTCCGGGCTGAGCGAGGCCGAGCGCCTCCTCGTCGCCGCCCCGGCAGGGGAGGGCTTGGTGACGAAAGACGGAGGGGCCCTGCGTAGGGACGTGGAATGCTGGAAGAGCTCGTTCGACGCCGGCGTCGCGGATTGCCCGGACGACGTCATTCGTTACGTCACCACCGCGGTAACTGCCCTCAATTCGGCCGGGATCCGGATCTCCCCGCGTCGGTCGCGTTTCATGACGAGGGGCCTCTTTGCCGCGTCCGTCGTCACCGGCCAACTTTCCGAGGGTCTCTGCCGGCTCCTCCTCCAATCCAGTCTGCCTCAAGTCTGTTGGGGCGAAAAGCCTCCCCGGGAGGCGGTAGCGGCGGCCCATCGGCTGGCCTGGGACGTCGTCCGCGATGTGGCCGGGAGCTGGCTGCCGGCGTTCCTGGCCGAGGGGGCCCTTCCCCGCAAGCTCGAGATCCTCCTCGACGATTGCCGGTCCGCCGACCAAGGCACCCAGGCTGTCGCCGAGTTTCTCGCGATGTCGCCTCCCGAGCGGGCCGCGGCCTTCGCGTTCGCCGTGTACCCCGCCGCGGCCTCCGGCAAGCTCCCCGTCGGCGCCGAGGGCGTCAACGACCTCGGCAAAAGGGCCTCTCCGTTCCTGTCCGCGAGCGGCCTGGTCTCCTGGGCCGAGCGGCTGGCGGAGAAGGACACGGATCACCCCGATCTCGTCCGCTACGCCGCCGCGCTCGACGGCCTGACCGGGGGGCGCGCCGAACGCGCCAAGCAGTTCTTCAACGGGTGCCTGGTGCGCAAGTGCAAGGTCGCCGACCCCGCGTCCTTGGAATCCGAGATCCAGCAGTGCGTCGAGGTCCTCGTGCGAAGAGGCCTGGCATGAACCCGTCCCTGGATGTCGTTCGATGCGGCCGCGAACGGCCTTGGGTGTACGCGAACTCCGGCGGCCCGTCGAGCCGGCAGCGCACGCAAACCATCAGCTCGTCCATCCTCGGCAAGGACGACGGCTTCGTGCGCTGCCCGCGCATCATCCGTCTGGGGCTTCTTTTCGACGAGACGGAGGACCCCGTGACGGTGCTCACGGGCATCCTCGTGGAGGAGGGCTACGGCGGCCCGGAAGCTTTGCGCGGCGGATTCGGCCTTCCGGAAGGACGTCTCATCTGCCGTCCGCGGGCCATGTGCCATGATCGCCTCGTCGTCCGGGACGCCCCGCGCCGCAGGGTCCTCGAGCAGGCGCTGATGCTGGGGCTCTGCACGGACCAGGTCTTCGACCCGGCGCGGCCGGTGCTCTGGACCCGGACGAGCCTCACACGCGCCGTCGAGCTCTTCGACCCCAGGGGGTTTTACGCATGACAGCCATCACAGAACAGCGGTTCCGGGACATCGTCGTCGAACTCATCGACGAGAATCCCTTCGCTATCCGGCCCGTCTTGAAGATCCTCGATATCGTCTTCACGACGGCCGTGCCCACTCTGGCCGTGACTTGCACGGACAGGCCGCGGCTCTTGGTGAACCTCGAGTTCCTCAACCTCGACTGCCGGACGGACCAGCACATCAAGGCCGTGATCTGCCACGAGTTCCTGCACGTCGTGCTTCGCCACACGGAGACGAGGCGTCCCTTCACGCCGGCACGGCACCTCGCCTTCGACGCCGTGATCAACGCCGTCATCCACCGTCAATACGGTGACGCCTTTTCTTCGATGATGGCGGGCTACTATGGGGAAGCGGACGGTCTGATAAAGCTCCTGCGGCCGATGACGTTGGAGGAGCAGGCTGATTACGCCATGTGCCGGTCGACCCAAAAAGGAATCCCCCAATGGGTCCACGCCTGGGCGGCCCTCTACGACGGCAAGCTCGTCGCCGACGATATCGAGACGCTGGCTCAGGACATGAGCGGGGCCGCCGGGGACGGGCCCTTTAGCCTTCTGGGAGGGCTCCCCGACGGCACGGGGTGCCTCCTCGGCGACCACGACACTCTTGGCCGGCCGCTCCCGCAGGAGCTGCAGGACGCGCTCGAGCGGGCGCTCAGGCAGATGAACGGCTCCGGCATCTGGCGCAGGCCCAAGGACCGGGGCGTCGGAACCAACCCTTATGAGGCGCTTTTCACGGCCCGGAACGAACCTATGCGCCGCTGGGAGCTGAAGACCCTGGAGATCCTCAAGCAGCACCTCTCGCCGGACAGGCATTCGCGGCCGGCCGGCCAGGAACAGGCGGAGTTCCGTGTCCCGGTGCTTTCGCCGCGGGACCGCCGCGCGTTCATGCGCGCCCAGTGGGCGCCGTTCCTGCCCGAGGCCGAATGGAGGACGCAACAACCGAAGCGCGTGGGCACGGCCCAGGTCTATCTGGACGTCTCCGGCTCGATGTCGGCCGAGATGCCGGTCGTCATCGCGCTCCTCGGGCG
>CAYOYQ010000213.1:0-1160 GCA_964408215.1 uncultured Eubacteriales bacterium | reverse complement strand
GACGGCAGCCCCGCGGAACTGCTGCGTGCCGGGCTGCCCTACACCCAGCTCGACAAGGTGCCGTCATGATCCGCGTTTCCGAAATGGTCCTGCCGGGGCATCCGGACAAGTTCTGCGACCAGGTGGCCGACGCGATCATCGCCGAGTGCGCCGGGATCGACGCGGACAGCTACGGGCAGGTGGAAGTTTCGGTGTGGTCGGACCGGGTCTGGCTTTCGGGAGGGATCTGCACCCGGCGGCCGCTGGCCAGGGGCCTGAGAGACATCGTCGTCGAGGTCGGGAGGGCCATCGGGTACGGGCCAGGCAACCACGTCGACGCGGCCCATTACGAGGTGACGGACACCGTCTGCCGGACGGTCGGCGACCCGACGCCGTGGTCGCGGTACGTGAACGATCAGGCCGTGGTCGTGGGCTGGGCGGGGTACGACGGGCGGACGCGATTCCTGCCGCCGGAGCACTTCGCCGGGAACGTTTTCAGGGATGCCATCGCTCGTTCGTGCAGAAAAGGGGCCCTGGAAGGCCAGGGGCCGGACGGCAAGCTCATCGTCAGAATGAGAGAGGAGGGGAGCCGCTGGCAGCTCGAGCATGTTCTCGTGACCGTTCAGCACAGGGAGGAAGCGAACCTCGTGGAGGTCTGCGGGGCGGTGGCCTCGACGCTTAGATCGGCCTATCAGGAGATGCAGGCTTTCGACGGGCGATGGCTCGCCTCTTGGCGGGATGTCGAGCTGCTCGTGAACCCCAACGGGCCACTGATCCGCGGCGGGAGCGACGGCGACAACGGCCAGACGGGCCGGAAGCTGGCCGTCGACTATTACGGGCCGCGCCTCCCGATCGGAGGCGGGGCGCTCTCGGGCAAGCACATGGGTCATATCGACAGGATCGCGGCGTATGCGGCCAGGGACGCGGCGGTCCGGGCCGTTGTGTCGGGTGCCCGGGAGTGTCTGATCAGGCTCTGCTACGCGCCGAACGTGCCGGAACCCCTCGATGTTCATTATGAGATGACGGGAAGGGGAGAGAGGCAGGGCAAAGACTTCTTCGATCATGACAGAATGGTGGAACGATATCCTGCGACATCGATCTCCAGGCGGCTGGCCGAGGGCAGGCATTTCTTTGATGCCACGATGCCCTGGAACGGCAGTTTGGCGATCCCGATAGGCAAG
>CAYOYQ010000212.1:0-4569 GCA_964408215.1 uncultured Eubacteriales bacterium | reverse complement strand
AGGGCGTCGCCCGCGGCCACGTCATTAAAGAGGTCGCCCCGGCCGGCGCCGGAGCCGCGTCCGGGTCCCGGGTGGCCGAAGCAGGATCGGACTATCAGGCGCAGGGGCTCGCCTTCGGCCCGGTGGACGCTGAGGCCATCGGCGTGGACAGGGCGGGAGACGCTGGCCCCATGATCCTCGGCCAGTTCGCCAACATGTACATCGTCGCCGCCGGGCCGGACGGGCTCCTCGTCATCGATCAGCACAACGCCCACGAGCGCGTCCTCTACGACAAGTTCAGGGAGATCGACCGGGAGAAGGCCTGGCCCCGGAAGATGCTCCTCATCCCGCCCGTGTTCGATCTCTCGCCATCGGCGGCCGCGACGTTCGAGGAGAACGCCGCCCTGCTCGACGAGCTCGGCTTCCGCGTCGAGCCCATGGGCGGCCGCTCCTATGCGCTCAAGGAATACCCGGAGGTCTTCAAGCCGGAGGAGGCCGGGGACGTTCTCCTGAGCCTGATCGAGGAAGCCGGCGAGAAGCCCGTCGAGGAGCGCCGGGAACACATGCTGGCGACGATGGCCTGCAAGTCCGCGATCAAGGCGGGCGAACCGCTGAATCGGGAGAAGATGGGCTACCTCGTCGCGGAGCTCTTCAAGACCTCCCAGCCGGCCCTTTGCCCGCACGGCCGCCCGATCGTCGTCCGGGTCGAGAGATCGACCATCGACAAGGGCCTCGGCCGCTAGGGGTCGGATCTACCTTTTACCCTTTTCGGGGCCTTCTCGAGGGCAAAAGGTAGATCTGACCCCATCTTAGGATTTCGGGCTTTAGGACGCACCCTTCCTCGTTTTAGGTTTAGCCCTCTCTTGTGCTAATATCTTACGGCTGAACGGAACGGGGAGTGGCGCAGCCCGGCTAGCGCGCCTGCCTTGGGAGCAGGAGGTCGGCGGTTCAAATCCGCTCTCCCCGATATCCTTCCTGCCGCCTCGACGCGCCTGTAGCTCAGGTGGATAGAGCAGCTGCCTTCTAAGCAGCGGGTCGGGGGTTCGAGTCCCTCCAGGCGCGCTTTCCCATTTTCTGAGATCTCACGATTGGGGCTAGCCGATCCTCCTGGCACAGCGACGGGCGGCGTTGATGGCGCTCGGCACTCCCCCGATCTGGGCCGACCAGCAGGACCCAATCAGCAGGTTCTTGACGGGCGTGCTGATATGGACGCCCATCGGACTCGCGAAGAACTTGTTCCGGGGGTTCCAGCTCCAAGCCGAGGTCGCGCCGTCGGTATTGGCCGTGAACCGCTCGTACGTGAGCGGCGTCGCCAGGTCGGAATATTCGATGTTCGTTTCCAGGCCCGGGACAACGGCCGCGGCCTTGGCGACGAGCTCCCGCTTGACCCCTTCCTTGAGCTCCCGATACCGCTGCCGGTCACCGCCGCCCCAGTTGTTCATCCAATGCGTGGGCGCTATGGCTTGGATCATGAGGCTCGACTTTCCCGCCGGAGCGAGGCTCGCATCGTGAAGCGAGGGAGAATATAGCCCGACTCCGGTTTTCTTGAAGTAGTCGGGGTCATCGGCTCCATGGCGAAAGTCGCCGGCCAATGAAGGATCCCGATAGCTGGCATGCGGCGCCTTGAGCCATTTCCCGAGCTCGGCTGGCGGCAGGCTCAGTCCGAGATAGGCCGTGACGATCCCTTCGGATACGGCGGTTTCCGAAACCTTCTTGACGAACTCGGGGCGCAGGAGCGAGCGATCATCCAGCCAGGCCAGGAACGTCTTTTTATAGTCCGCGGCGGAAATGACCCAATCCGCGGGAAAGAATTCCCCTCCGGCTTCGACGCCCGCGGCGGCCCGGTGCTTGGTCACGATCTTGGCGACCGGCGTCCCGAGCCTCAGCTCGCCGCCCAGGGCTCGGAAGCTGTCGGCCAGGACATCTGCCCAGGACTGAAAGCCCTTCTTGACCGTCCAATAGTCGTCAAGAAAGGCGGCCAGGGCCGGGCCGATGAGCGCGGCCGACATGTCCGGATAACCGAAACCCTTGAAATGGGCATAGAGCGGCGAGCCCTCGCCGAAACAGGCCGCGGCGAAATCGGTCACGGTGATCTTCGAGTACTTGCGATACATGCGCATAAACCCAGCGAGATGGACGGGAAAAGCCAGGAATCCGGCCACGCCGTGAGGCGCCAGCATCCCGGTCGTGGCCCGGATCATTTTGTCGGCCTCGCCGAAATAGCGGTCGAGTTTCTCCTTTTCGGCGGGGTACGAGCGATAGGCCAGGCTCTTGAAATCCGGGTAGCTCGAACAGACGCCGTTCATCTTCCCCGCGTTGATATGCATCTTCTGGCGCACAAACCCGATCTTGTCGAAGACGCCGATCTCCTTCATGGCCCGGAAGACCTGGGCGGAAGATTCGAAGGCGAGCGTCCCGCTCTCGAAATAGAATCCCTCGCGCCGGAAACCGCCGGTGTAGCCTCCCGGGGTCTTCTGGGCCTCGAAGATCGTGACCTTGTGCCCTTTCTTCGCCAGGAGGTTGCCGGCGGTGAGCCCGCCCATGCCCGATCCGATGATGACGATCGATCTCATGATGCTCCCTTCAGAGGCGTGCCCCGTCCTTCATACGACACCCCTTCCCGCCCCGTAGATCAAACATAATCCCGCCCTCGGGGGGTGTCAAGAAAATGGGGGAGCAATTGTCGGACAGCAGAGGGATCGATGGACGTTTTCCCTCGGCCCGTCCGATGCCCCAGGGCGGGGCTCCTTTTGAGGCCGGGCAGGACCGAGGATAGCCTTTCTCCCCGAATCCTGCTATATATAGGCGGCTTATATCGCCATAGGAGAGATATCATGAGCTCGAAAAAGAAGCAGGACATAGCGGCGCGGAAGGCAGGGTTCGAAGGCCTGCTCGAGAAGCGGCTGGCCTACCTGGCGGAGAAGGGTCTTGAGCCCAAGAAGGCCGAGAAGGACACCGTCGTCCGCAAGATCAAGGCCGACATCAAAGCCATGGGCGGCCGGCTGAAATTCTACGCCGACCACGAGAAGATCACCGAGGCAGCGGCCAAAGCCAAGGCCGAGAAGACCGCCGGCCCCAAGGAAGAGAAGGGCGCCGGCAAGGCCGCGAAGCCGGAGAAGGCCGAGAAGCCCAAGAAGGGCGGGGCCGAGGGCGGCGGGAAGAAGCCGAAGGTCGAGAAGAAGCCCGCCGAGCCCGCGGCGTAGGGCGATCGACTGAACTCGTGGGGCCTTGCGCCGTTCGACGCATCCGCCAGGTACGATCAGGAAGATTCCCTTGCTTATTGACAACGGGGCTCCTAATATGACGTTAACGTTCACATGAAGAGCCCTCGGCCGAATCGATCCCGGGCGTCCGTTCAGGCGCGCCCGAGGAACGGCCGGGCCGCGAGAAAGCCTCCGGCCTCGCCGGATTCCGTGTCCATCAAGGAGATCGCCCGCCTCACGGGCGTGTCGATCGGTACCGTCGACCGCGTCGTGCACGATCGCGGCCGGGTTTCGACGTCCACCGAGGCGAAGGTGCGCCGCGTCATCGAAGAGACCGGCTATCGCCCGAACATGTTCGCCTCGCGGCTATCGCGCGCCCAGGTGTTCCGCTTCGGCGTGCTGATGCCGTATCCCGATCAGGACAACGGGTTCTGGCAGCTGCCGCTCTACGGCATCAAGAAGGCCGCGGCCGAACTGCATACCCACCGGATCCAGGTCAGCTACCATTTCTTCGATAAGTTCCATCCGTCGCCGAGAGCCGTCCGCGAACTTCGCCGGCAGATCCGCGAGGAGGCCCTCGACGGGCTCCTGGTCGCCCCGGTCGCCCCGCACTGGATCAAGGACTTCCTGCTTCGCCTGCCTGACAGCTGTCCCTACGTCCTGTTCGATTCCGCCTTGCCCGACACGAAGCCCCTGTCCTCCATCATCCAGAACTCGTTCCAGAGCGGCGTGCTGGCGGCGAGACTCGCCGATCTCCTGGTCGGAGGGAAGGGGAGGGCCGGCCTCATCCAGATCGTTCCGGGCGATTTCCACCTGCTGGAGCGGGCGCGCGGTTTCCGGGCCTATTTCGAGGGACGCTCCGGCATGCCCTGCGCGGAGTGCGTGATCCAAGGGGACCGCCTCGGCGTGTCGTTCAAGAGGGCCCTTGACGGGCTGCTCGGGTCGTGCCCCGACCTCAAGAGCGTTTTTGTCACCAATGCCCTCACCTACAAGGCCGCCGAATTCCTCAAGAGCCGCCGGCCCAACGACCGCATCCATGTGATCGGCTACGACCTGATCCCCGACAATATCCGCTACATCAAGGAAGGCTGGATCGATTTCCTTATCAATCAGCGGCCGAAGGCGCAGGGATATCTGGGGATCTATGCGCTGTACCGCCGGCTGGTGCTGGGGGAACAGGTCGAGGCCTGCGTCATGATGCCCATCGATATCATCACCAAGGAAAATCTCTCCTATTATGAAGGCGTCTACGAGGAACAGGAGAAAAGGGTCCTGGCCTTGTAGGGGCTGCCGGCGCCCCGACGGGCGGGCCGCCGGAAGGGCGGCTGACCTTTTTTCCTCTTGACAAGCGTTTGGTGTTGTATTACTTATTTTTTGTTGGTGCCCT
>CAYOYQ010000211.1:0-4629 GCA_964408215.1 uncultured Eubacteriales bacterium | reverse complement strand
TACCAGAAGGCGACCGAGGCGATGTCGTCCTGGAGCGGCAGGTAGCGCCCGCCCGCACGCCAGCCCAGGGCCTGGATGGTCACCTTGAGGTCCTTCTCGAAGCGGATCGGGTCCATGATGTGCCAGCGGTACAGGCCGAACCGCTGCATGACCTGGTAGTGGCCGTCGCCGCGGATGACCTGCGGCAGGCCGGTGTAGGGCGTCGTGAACTCGTGGTACTGGATCGAGCCGTCGGGGGCCTTGGCGTCGAAGTCATAGGAGCCGCAGAAGTAGTCCTCCGTCCCCGTCCCGGCGATCGTCGGGAACTTCGAATCGCCGTCGAGATAGAACTTGATCTCGCCCTCGCCCCACCAGCCGTTGTTGTGGACGCCCCAGGCCATGTACGTGCCGACATAGTGACCCCAGCCCTTGATCCCGTCGACGATGGTGTAGACGTCTTTGTACGGCAGCGGATTGACCCGGCGGAACTGGGCGTGGAAGTAGGCGGCGTCGTCCGGGACCTCGGTCAGCGTGTAGTTGATCTGATAGTAGACGGTGAACAGGTTGGCCGTGGGGGCCTCACCGGCGCGGGGCTTGGCGGCGATGTTCTCGATGGTGATCTTGAAGCCCTTGCGGAAGGGCATCTCCCAGTAGCAGTTGAAGGCGCTCCCGGGGTTGACGCAAATCGGCAGCGACGTGACCTGGGCGTACTGGCCCCAGCCGCAGGCGAAGAAATCGCCGACGGGGCATTCGACCGAGGGCTCGGTCTCGCCGTCCCAGTAGATGCGCAGGATGGCGAAGCGCCAGGTGCCGGCGGGCGTGAGCCAGATCTGCTGGATGGCCCCTTCGCCCTTGACGTCGGCCATGACGAAGGTCTCCCCGGCCGGGACGCGGACGTAGGGCGAGACTTTCCAGCCCTGGCCGAGGTCGCGGGCGGCGGACAGGGCCGGGCCGTCGGTCGACATCGCGGCCTTGCCTTTCTCGCCGGTGAAGTTCTCCGGGCTGATCGAGCGCGTCTGGGCCTTGGACAGGCGCGAGAGGTTGCCGAGGCCGAGCCCGAGGCCGTTGAAGCCTTTGTCCTTGTCGCTCTGGGCCGCGGCGGCGGCGAAGACGGCCAGGCAGAGGATGGCCAGGCCGGCCTTGAGGATAAGCGTCTTGGTCATGCGTGCCCTCCTTGGGATGAGTGCGCCCATTTTAAAACAAATCGGGGACACAACGCCAATTTCCGAATTCTCATCAAGCTCCGCAGGCGGCGGCAAGGCGGAAGGCCTTGACAGAGAGGGGCGAGGCCGCTATCATATGACTAAATACATTAGTCATATGACTAATTATGTTAGTCGGAGGTGGCTTGTGCTGGAACTCCTCATGAAATCTCCAGTCAAGGAGAAAGTGCTGCTCTATATCTACACCCACGGGGAATCCTATGCCCGCGAGATCGCCAGGGAGCTCGGGCTTTATGTCAGAGGTATTCAGCACCATTTATTGAAGATGGAGCAGGACGGGATCCTGTATAGCAAGCTCAAAGGAAAGGTCCGGCTGTTCGGCATCGAGCCCCGCTATCCTTTCAAAAAGGAGCTCGAGGCCGTGCTCGATAAGACGCTTCTCTTTGTGCCTGAAGAAGAACGAAAGAGGCTCTACACGCCTCGGCTGAGGCCGAGGCGCACGGGGAAACCCCTATGAAGATCAGCAGAGCCCTGCCGTTGATCGATCTCGCTGCTCTTGTCTGCGAAGCCTGCCTGAAGAACTCGATCAACCTTGTTCTTTCGGGTGGCGCCTGCGTCTCGATCTTCACTCACAATGAATATGCCTCATATGACCTCGATTTTGTGCTTCGTTCCCCCGTGGCTCGCAGGCAGATCAGGCGGACGATGGCGGATCTTGGTTTCCTGGAGGACGGGCGGCATTTCCGTCATCCCGATACCCCGTACATCGTGGAATTCCTCCAGCCGTACCCCACGGTCGGCGACGAACCCGTCCGAGAGATCATGGAGATCCGTCGAGGGGAAATGTCTCTTTTCCTCATTTCACCCACCGATTGCGTCAAGGACCGTCTGGCCGCCTTCTACCATTGGAACGACAGCCCGTCTCTCGACCAGGCGGTCATGGTCTGCGCGGACAACCCCGTGGACCTCAAGGAGGTCCGCCGGTGGTCGATGAAGGAAGGCATGGAGGACAGGTATCGGAAATTCCGAAGGGCGCTCTCCGCCGAAAAAAAGTCCCGTCTCCCCCATTCGCATGGAACAAATCGGGACCGGCGGTTGTATCCGTCGATGAAGAGGTCAAAATGATGAACGATCCCAAGAGCCATAGGACGTCATTCGCGGGAGCTTTCCTTCTCGTTGCCCTCGCCGGGATCGGCGCCTTTGCCGTCATCCGCGACGGCTCATGTCCTCTCGCCGCAGTCGATCATCCCGCAGGAGCCGTCATGACATTCATCCCCTCCTCCGACCCGCAGTCCAAGGCGGCCAAGGACGCCGTCGAGAAGCTGGTGAGCGAGCAGAAGCTCGAGGCCGCCGCGGCCGAATGCGCCCGGCTCCGGGCCGAGGCCCGCAAGTCCGGCGACGCCGCGCTCTGGACCTGGACGCTGATCAAGGAAGGCCAGCTGCGCACGGCCCTCCACGGCTACGAGACCGCGGTCCGCTTCTTCAAGGACGAGCCCTGGCCGGACTCCCCGCCCGAACGCGACATGCTCGAGCTCTTCTACGGCAAGTCCCTCGTCGATTACTACCGGGTCTATTCCTGGGAGATCAACCGGCGCGAGCGCGTCGAGGCCAAGGGCCCGGTCGACCTCAAGTCGTGGACCCGCGACCAGATCTTCGACGAGGCCTGGCAGGCGCTCCTCCGCGTCTGGAAGGACCGCGACCGCCTGGCCGCGAAAACGGCCGGCGACTTCCCCGACTTCTGGACGCCCGGCGATCATCCCGCCGGCATCCGCGACAGCCTGCGGGACGGCGTCGTCTATCTCCTGGCCCGGCTCCTTTCGGACACGACCTTCTGGACGCCG
Source organism: uncultured Eubacteriales bacterium (assembly GCA_964408215.1). Taxonomy (GTDB): domain Bacteria; phylum Acidobacteriota; class Aminicenantia; order Aminicenantales; family Saccharicenantaceae; genus RBG-16-66-30. The sequence goes on along the minus strand of CAYOYQ010000211.1, from coordinate 1,646 downwards.
CGCCAGACGAACGAAGCCTGGCTCGTCGACCTCGCCGGGATCCTGGCCCAGGCCGGGAAGGCGCGCCCGGCCGACGCCGCCCCGGTCCTCGAGTCGCCCGCGGCCCATCCCGTCGAAAAGATCGCGGCCCTGCTCGGCGAGCATGAGACCTGGTGCCGCCGCGACGGCCGTCCCGAGGCGGCGCTCGAGGCCCGCTTCGAGCTCGTCCAGGCCCTCTATGAGGCCTTCGACGGCGACGACGACCGGGCCCTCATCAAGAAGCACCTGGCCGATTTCCTCTCCGACAACCGCAAGTACCCTTGGTGGGCGGTCGGCCAGGCCCTTCTCGCCGAATACACGCGCCAGGAGACCGCCGTCGACGCGCTCGTCCGGGCCCGCAAGATCGCCCTCGAAGGCGTCGAGCGCTTCCCGCAATCGCCCGGCGGCCGGCGCTGCGACGCCATCGTCAAGTCGATCGAGGCGCCCGAGTATTCCGTCGAGGCCATGCGCGTCGACGCGGCGGGGCGGCGTTCGGTGCGCGTCACCCACCGCAACCTCGACCGCGTTTTTCTCCGGGCCTACGCCCTCAACGCCGTAGCCCTGATCGAGTCCTCCAAGGACTACTCAGTTTTTCCGCAGGGCGAGGAGGCCCGGCTGTTCGTAGAGGGCCGGCGGCCGAGCGCCGCCTGGCGCGCGGACCTCGCCAAGACGGCCGACTATCGCGACCATCACACCTTCGCCGACCTCCCGAAGAGCCTGACACCCGGCCTCTATATCGTCGCCGCGTCGGCCCGGGAGGATTTCAAGGGCGGCGGCAACAAGTCCCTGGGCCTCACCGTCATCGTCGGCGACCTGGTCATGATGAAGCGCCAGGGCGGCGGCGGATCGGGCGCGGGAGGCGGCGCCGAGGTCGTGGTCCTCGCGGGGTCCACCGGTCGCGCCGTCTCGGGGGCGACGGTCGACCTCTACAGGTTCGATTGGCGCGAAGGCCACTCCAAGGTCGAGTCGAAGACGACCGGCGCCGACGGCCGGGCCTCTTTCGCGCCGCGGCAGAGCTCGGGCCCGCATTTCCTGCTGGCCCGGAAGGACAGGGACCTGGTCTTCGACTCCGACTATCTCTACCTCCAGCGGGAGTCGCCGACCCGGGAGACGCGGGCCGCGCTCGTTTACACCGACCGGTCGATCTACCGCCCCGGCCAGAAGATCTTCTGGAAGGTCCTGGCGTACAAGGGACGGACCGATCTCGGCCAGGTCGCGCCCGACACGGCGACGCCGGTCACGGTCTGGCTCGAGGACATCAATAGCCAGCGGGTCGCCCAGGCCACGGCGTCGACGAACGCGTTCGGTACGGCGAGCGGCGAGTTCGTCATACCCGCGGCGGGCCGGCCCCTCGGCCAGTGGCGCGTCCGCACGACGCCGCAGGGCTACGCGGCCGTCCGCGTCGAGGAATACAAGCGGCCGACCTTCGAGGTCGCGATCAAGGACCCGGAGAGACCGCTGCGCCTGAACCGTCCGGCGGCGCTCAAGGGCGAAGCCCGCTACTACTTCGGGCTTCCGGTCACCGGCGGCGAAGCGGTCTGGCAGGTCAAGCGCGACTCGATCTACCCGCGCTGGTGGTGGTGGGACAGGGGCGGCGGCCGCAGCCAGACGGTCGCGGGCGGGCGGGC
>CAYOYQ010000210.1:0-4649 GCA_964408215.1 uncultured Eubacteriales bacterium | reverse complement strand
CCACATCCGCCACGTCCTTGCCTCGCGCGTGAAGTTAAAGTATAATCCTCAGCTCTTTTTCGCCTTGGATCCGGGACCGGAGCACGAGGTGAAGATCGACCGGCTGATCGAGGAGTCCAGGAAACATGGCCGCTGACCCGAGAGCGCTCATCGCCGCCAGGATCAAGGCGTCGAAGCGGATCGCCATCACCTCCCATCTGCGGCCGGACGGGGACTCCCTCTGCACCGCCCTGGCCCTGGCCGGGATGGGCCGCCTCCTGGGCAAGAAGACGGCCGTCATCAACCACGATCCGACTCCCCTGCCCTTCTCCGGCTTCCCCGAGCTCGCCGAGGTCCGCATCGGCGAGATCACGGCCGGCGACTTCGACACCGTCGTCTTGCTCGAGTGCGCCGACGTCTCCCGCTCCGGTCACGAAGGGCTCGACGCGGCCTTCAAGATCAATATCGACCACCATTATTCGAACACGCCCTACGCCGACATCAACTGGATCGACCCCGAGGCCCCGGCCGTCGGCGAGATGGTCTTCGACCTCCGCCGCTTCCTCGGAGTGACCCCGACGCCGGAGATCGCCGAGCACCTCTACTGCGCCATCTTCTCCGACACCGGCTCTTTCCATTTCTCCAACACGACCGCCCGGGCCCTGGCCGCCGCGGCCGAGCTGGCCCGCCTCGGCGCCTGCCCGAACCGGGTCGCCGAGAAGCTCTACTCCAACAACCGCCCGGAGAAGATCCTCCTCCTCGGCCGGGTCCTCTCGTCGCTCGACATGCGGGCCGGCGGCGCCATCGCGGTCATCACCATGTTCCGGCGCGACACCGAGAGCCTCGGCCTCAAAGAGGTCGATACGGAGGACATGACCACGATCGCCCGGTCCATCCGGGGCGTCGAGATGGTCATGTTCTTCAAGGAGCTCGGGCCCGAGACCTTCCGGATCAGCTTGCGGTCGAAGGGCAGCGCCAACGCCGCCCTGGTGGCCGAGCACTTCGGCGGCGGCGGCCACGTCCACGCCTCGGGGTTCACGGTCTACGGCCCTTACGACAAGCTCATCCGCGAGGTCCCGGGGACGGTCGAGGCCCTCCTCAGGGCGGAACACGGCCCGTCCGGATCGGCGGGCTGAGCCCCGGAGCGCCCGGATGCCGCTCGACGGGCTCCTGGTCATCGACAAGCCGGCCGGTCCGACCTCCCATGACGTCGTCCAGAGGGTCCGCAAGGCCCTGGGCACGCGCCGCGCCGGCCACGGCGGGACGCTCGATCCGGACGCGACCGGGGTGCTCCTCGTCGCGGTCGGCCAAGCCACCCGGTTCTTCCCTTTCCTGGCGAAGGAAACAAAGTCCTACGACGGCCGGATCCGTCTCGGCTTCTCCACCGACACCTACGACGCCTCGGGCCGGATGGATTCGGAGGAGCGCCGCGATTGGCCCGGTCCGGAGCGGCTCGCGGCGGCCATGAGGTCGTTCGAAGGAGAGATCCTCCAGACGCCGCCGCGTTACTCGGCCAAGAAGCGGTGCGGGCGGCCGGCCTACAAGATGGCCCGGGCCGAGGAGGCGTTCAGCCTCGAGCCGGTGCCGGTCACGGTCGCCCGGTTCGGCCTCCGGGCCTACGATCCGCCCTTCATCGATTTCGAGGCCGCGTGTTCGGCCGGTACGTACATCCGCTCGCTCGCCCACGACCTCGGCCGGCTCGTCGGCTGCGGGGCCCATCTCGAGACGCTCAGGCGCACGGCCGTCGGCCCCTATCGCCTCGCCGACGCCGTCCCTCTGGCCGTCCTCGAGGAAGAGGCCGGGCGGGGCGACGCGGCCCGGCGCCTCCTGCCGCTCGAGCAGCTCCTCGCGGGAGCGCCGGCCCTGGTCGTCCGCCCTGAGGCGGAAGCCCGGACCGCCCACGGATCGGTCCTCGGGCCCGGCGCCCTCGAGGGGGCCGCGGTCCCCGAAGACGCGCCGCTGGTCCGGCTCTTCTCCCGGTCGGGGCGGCTCCTCGCGCTGGCCCGGCCGCTGGCCGACGGCTCGGGGCTCCACCCCTTCCTGGTCCTGATCTGAGCCGGCGCCCCCCCCCTGATCTCCCGAAACCTCCGCGGTCGGCTTGAAATCCAGCCGCCGGTCATGGTATTGTATCCGGGTTATGCGGCTGAACAAGAACCAGATCGAGCACCTCGCATCGATCATCTTGCGCAACCTGACCAAGGAAGGCAAGATCATCATCGAGGATAAGTCCCATTTGCTCGAAGAGGTCACGCTCCTGATCATCGAGGAGTTCCAGAAGGAAGACCGGCTGGACCAGGAGGTTCGCGAGCTCCTCAGCAAGCACATGGAGAAGATCCGCAAGGACAACATCGAGTACCAGCAGATGTTCAAGCTGATCAAGGCCCGGCTGGCCCGGGAACGGGGGATCGTGCTGTGAGCGGCCGGCTGTCGCGCGAGAAGATCAACTACCTGTCGCGGCAGGTCCTCAACGTCCTCGAGGCCGACGACCAGGTCGACTTCCTCGATGACCCGAACGAGATCCGCCTGGTGATCGTCAGGTCCGTCGAAGAGGAGATGAAGCTCTACGAGTCCCTCGACAAGAAGGCCATCGACAAGATCCAGTCCCAGAAGAAGCCCATCGAGGAAGGCTCGCGGGAGTGGGAGATCCTCTACCGCAAGTACTACAACGACGAGCTGGCCAAGCTCGGCAAGCTCTCCGACTGACCGCCTTCGCTCGCTAACGCTCGCGAAAACAGAAGAGACGGATCCCTTCGCGCTCACAACTCCCGACTCGGGGCGCGGCCTCCGTCAGCCGTTCACGGTCCCGATCGGCGCCTCGCTCCGGCTCACAATCCTATCGTTATCCGTTGGCTTTCAACCTTCCCCACGTCTTCCTCGGCCATCGCCCCTGCGTGCGAGTTGTTCGTGCAGGGATCCGTCCAATAGACATTTCAGGATTTGCCAGCGACAAGAGCGATAGGTTCGTTGATACGTCGGATCGCTTCTAAGAAATAAAAAAAGGGCCGGGGAGCGCCTGCTCCCCGGCCCGTAAGGGTCGTGCGTTCCCGGGCGGCTTAGAACAGGAACCTGAAGCCGAGACCGGTCTTGTAGTTCTGGCCGAAGTCGCGGCCGATCGGGAGGCGGAACTCGAAGAACAGCTGGCCCTTGCTCGTCCACTTGTCGAAGACCTGGAAGCCCAGCTGGACGGGCAGGTCGAGGCCGAACTTGTGGTCGTCCGTCAGGACCAGCGGATCGTTGTTCTGGGTCTTCGAGCTGACGCCCAGGCCGACCCCGGCGAAGAAATTGTCGAAGTGGCCGTTGACGAGGGCGTCGCCGGTGAAAACGAGCTTCCACGGGCTGCCGGCGAACGGGATGCCGCCGCCGACGCTCAGCGTGAAGCTCCACTTGTCGGGCGTGATCCAGGAGAACATCCCGCCCCGGAGGAAGCCGTAGAGGGCCGTGCTGCCGCCGTAGATGCCGAGGCCGCCGCCGACGGTCCAGAAGAGCTTCTTCTGGGTGACCTCGAAGGTCAGCCGGCAGGGGTCGGAAGCCGACGACTGGGCGTTGTCGTTGTCGAAGACGGTCGTGTTGATCGTGTAGGTCCCGGCCTTGGTGAAGACCTTCTCCCAAGTCCAGGGCTTCCGCGTCGTCACGCAGGTGTCGATGACGTTGCCTTGGGCGTCGAGGAGCTCGAAGACGACCTTGCTGATCGTGCCGTCGGGGTCGCTCGAGCCGGAGGCGTCGAAGGTGATCGGCCGGCCGACGTAGTCCTCACAGGGCATGCAGGACGTCCAGAGCTTGCAGATCGGCGGGAAGTTGATGGACACCTTGGCGGCGCAGGGGTTGGTCGTGGCGACGCCTTCCATGTTGACGGCCCCGCCCTGGAAGGAGAATTCGCCGGGCTTGTCGAACTTGGTCTGCCACTTGGGCGACTGGGGCGTCAGCTCCTGGATGGCGAGCTTCTGGCCCTGAGCGTCGGTGACCGTCACGGTCATCGACCGGGCGTACTGCGTGCCGCTCATGTCGACCGTGATCGGGTCGTTGACGTTGGCCCGGGTGGGGGTGACGACCAGGCTGCATACGGCCGGCGGGACGAGGTCGACGACCTTGCTGCCGAGGGCGATGTTGCCGCAGCCTTTGGGGACGATGAACTGGTACTGCTTCCAGTCCTTCTTGATCGGGACGATGAACGCGGTCAGGGGCTCCTTGCCGGCCCATTCGATGTTCCGGGCGACCTTGACCTCCTCGCGGGACTTGAAGAGCATCCAGGGGAACGTCTCGCCGACGGGGATGGTCGTGTCTTGCCACTCGGCCGTCTTCATCTGCTCCATGAAGGGCTCATAGAGCTCGGGGTTCCCGGCCAGGTCGAAGCCCTGCTTGATCTCGGCGGCATGGGCGTCGAAGAGGCCCTTCATCATGGCGGGGGTCGGCTCCTGGCCTTTGACGGTGGCAAAGGTGTAGAGGCCGATCCTTTTGAGCTTGGTGGTCTGAGCGTAGGACATCGCCGTGAGCGCGACGAGAGCCAGGACGACGAAAATGACCGTGGTCTTGCGTGATCTCATAAACTCCTCCTCCGAATTTTAGATATGATAGGTCATCAACTGACAATAAAACTCTAATCGACCCGGTCGGGTTTGTCAAGCCAAATCAAGGCTTTCGCCTCAGGCCGAGGGGCCCGCGGCGAGGAAAGC
>CAYOYQ010000209.1:0-4665 GCA_964408215.1 uncultured Eubacteriales bacterium | reverse complement strand
GGCCTGCCCCTTCCCGCCCATCACCGGCGAGACCCAGGCTACTAACGTCGCCGCCGCCCGGACTATCCGCGACATGATCGTCGGCCAGGACCCGCTCGCGATCGACGACCTCCTGCGCCGGATCGGGCCCCTCGTCCACTCCAATCCCAGCGCCGTGGCCGCCTTCGACATGGCCTTGTTCGATATCCTGGGCAAGGCCGCGGGCCTGCCCCTCTTCCGCCTCCTCGGCGGCGCGAAGAACGTCTTCGAGACCGACATCACGACGAGCCTCGACACGCTCGAGGCCATGACCGCCGAATCCAAGCGCTACGCCGACCAAGGCTACAAGACGCTCAAGGTCAAGGTCGGCCTCGACCCGGACGAGGACTTCACCCGCCTCGACGCCATCCGCCGGGCCGTCGGCCCGAAGATGGCCATCCGCGTCGACGCGAACCAAGGCTGGACCGTGCCCCAGGCGATCTACGCCCTGCGCAAGTTCGAGCCCCTGGCCATCCAGCTCTGCGAGCAGCCCGTCCTGGCTTCCGATCACGCCGGCATGAGCGCCGTCCGCTCGCAAAGCCCCATCTCGATCATGGCCGACGAAGCTGTCTTCGGGCCGGCCGACGCCGTCAAGCTCATCCGGGCCGAGGCCTGCGACACGTTCAACATCAAAGTCATGAAGGCCGGGGGGCTGCTCAACTCGATCCGCATTGCCCACGTCGCAGACGCGGCCAACATGCGCTGCATGGTCGGCTGCATGCTCGAGTCGAACCTGGCCCTGACCGCCGCGGCCCACGTCGTCGCCTCGCAGGCCAATATCGTCTTCGCCGACCTCGACGGCAACACCGAGCACGTGACGAACCCGATCATCGGCGGGATGACGGTCAAGGCGGGAACGCTGACGATGCCCGAGACGCCGGGCCTCGGCTGCGACGTCGACCCGGCCTTCGTCAAGAAGCTGCCGAAGGTCTGATCGAACTCAGCCCTCGACGCCGAAGGCCGACCTCGCCTATTTCGTGATCGATCGGATGCGGGCCGCCCGGGCCTCGAGCTCCCGGGCTTCCTTCTCCCGCTTGGTGGCCCGGTACAGCTCGGCCAGGATCTTCAAGCTGTCCCGCACTTCTCGGGCGTCCGGGCCGAGGGCCTTTTCCCGAATGGCCAGCGAGCGCTTGTACAAGGGTTCCGCCTCCGCGAACCGGCTCTGGATATGGTAGAGGACGGCGAAGTCGTTCAAGCTCTTGGCCACATCGGGGTGATCCGGGCCGAGGGCTTTTTCCTGGATGGCCAGCGCCCGCTTGAAAAGGGGCTCCGCTTCCGCGTACCGGCCCCGTCTCTGAAAGGCCTTCGCCAGGTCGACCAATCGAATGGCCACGCTCGGGTCGTCCGGGCCGCGGGATCTCTCCAGGATGGCCAACGCGCGCTCGTAGAGCGGCTCCGCTTCCTCGTTCCGGCCCCGGTCGACGTAAAGGTCGGCCAGGATGTTCAAGCTTTCGGCCACGTCGGGATGGTCCGGCCCGAGGGCTTTTTCCCGGCTGGCCAGCGATCGCTTGAGAAGCGGCTCGGCCTCCGCCTCGCGGTCCTGGAAATAGTAGATCCCCCCAAGGAAGTACAGGGTCTCCGCGACGTCCGGGTGGTCGGGGCCGAGGGACTTCTCCAGGACCGCCAGGAGGCGCCTGTAGAGCGGCTCCGCCTCCTGGTACCGACGTTGGATGAAATAGAGCCTCGAAAGGCCGTCCAGGGCCGTCGCCACCCGGGGATCATCGGGTCCCAGCGTCTTTTCCGAGATCTCCAACGCTCGCTTGAAGAGGGGCTCGGCCTCCGCGTCCTTTTTGAGTTTGACATAGATCTGGCCCAGGTTGTATAAGCTTCCGGCCGTATCGGGATCGTCCGGGCCGAAGGCCTTTTCGGCCAGCTCGAGGGCCTTTTGGCCGCTCTTGGCGGCGCCTTCGTAGTCGCCCTTTTCACGGAGATCGGCGGCCTCTTTCGTCAAGGCCTCCCATATGGGAGCCTGCCCCAAGGGCCTGGCGAGCTGCCAGAGCTTTTCGAGAGTCTCGTGGGACACTGTCGCCGTCGCCCTGGTGAAGTCCTTGCCCGCGGTGACTACGATCGCGTTCAACACGTCCACCAGGGCCGGCTCCTTGAGCGACAGCGCGCCCGCGGCCCGGAGGCCGTTGAGGTTGGCGGCCCCGGCGGCGTTCTGCTCTTGGGTGCCGCCGACCGTCCGCAGGTCGACTGTGAGGATCGAGTCCTTGTCGTCCAGGCCCAGCGTCATTCCCTTGAGCGCTTCCATAGCCTTGAATTGGGGATTCGCGGCGATCGTCTTCTTGACCAGCTCGGCCGGGTAGGACACGACGCCCCAGACGAGGCCCGATTTGTCGGCCCGGTCCAGAAGAAAGGCCATTTCGGGATCCGCCGTCACCGGCTCGGCCTTCTTCTGGAGGACATCGATGATGCCCCTGACCCCCGGCTCGTCGCCGAGGGCGATATGGGTGGCGTCGAGGAGGGCCAGCCAGTTCAATCCGGCCGGAATGCCGGGCACCTGGGGCTGCCCCTCGGCTGCGAGCCAGGAAAAAACGGTCACGCCGCCGTAGGTCTCTATTTTGGCCCCGGGGCTCTCCCTCATGATCGAGTCCTCGACACGGGCCCGGTCGTATTTCAGGTCGAGGACCAGGCCGAAGCCCTTGAACGAGGGCGTGAAGTAACCGCTGAAATCGTCTGGGGCGGGCACGGCCATGGCCGCGAAGGCGATGTCCTTGGCTGGATCGATGCCCAGCTTCTTGACGGTTACATCGTATCCTTCCCGGAACTTGGGGTCCTGCATGGCCTTGGCGATGGCGTCGATCGCCATGACGCGGCGGATATCCACGACCAGGAGGACGGCCGTCGACCGGGGCAGGAACTTGAGCAGGGCCTGGCCGGCCGGGGCGGACTTGCCGGGTGCCGCCGCGGTGCCGGGGTGCGGTCCCGCCGCCCAGCCGGGCCGCGCCGCGAGCCAGAACGAGGCCGACAGGGCCAACAGGGCGATCGTCTTTTTCATTGTCGGCACCTCACCGATACGGACTCCCATCCTTCATTTCGTATAGCATAACTTGCGTCCGGCAGGAAGTTGTCAAGGATCTGCCAAGGTTTTCGAGGCGCGTGATCGCCCTGGCTAAGAGTTTCAGCCCTCGACGCCGAAGGCCGGCTTCTTCGTCTTCCACTTGCCCCGGGTGAAGTCCGGGCATTCGACAGGGGCGGCGCCGGCCGCGATCGACTTCTCCGAGAGCGGGATGATCGAGCTCATGAGCACCGAGTCGTAGACGTCGATCGGCGTCTGCGTCCTTTTGCGCACGGCCTCGACGAACAGAGCCAACTCGAGATAATCGGTCCCGCCGTGGCCGCCCGCCTCGGCCTCCGCCTTCATCTTCCGCCACCAGAGGTGGTCGTGCTTTTCCATGTAGGGCGGGAACGGCTCCCACTGGTGATACTCGGGGCTGCGGTCGACGAGATAGAGGGCGCCCCGCTGCTCGTTGTAGATGCCGCGCGTCCCCTGAAGCTCCCATTGATTGTCGTAGGGGCGCGGCAGCTGCATGTCGTACTTGACGAAGATCGTGTTGCCTTTCTTCGTCTTGATCAGTGTCGTGACCACGTCGCCCTGGGCGAACTCGGCCTTGGCGTAGGGATGCTTCTCCCCGAACTTGCGCTTGAAATAGTCGTTGATCCCGAGCTGGCGGTTGACCATGGTCACGGCCGTGTCGAAGTAATCGCCGCACCCGAGGTCCATCCACGGCCAGACCGGGCCGACCGCGTGCGTCGGATACTGGGAGCGGTTGTGATCGATGAGGTAGCGCCCGCCCCAGCGCATGTGCCCTTCGGGATTGAAGAACCAATGGTCGATGCAGTCGTGGGTGTGCGAGCACTGGACGTGGACGATCTCGCCGAAAAGTCCCTTGCGGACCATGTTGAGCAGGGCCAGGTTGTCCTGGCGGAAGCTCCAGTTCTCGAGCATCATGCAGGGGACGCCGGTCGCCTCGTATGTGTCGACGAGGTCCCAGCACTCCTCGAAGGTCATGGCCGCCGGCACTTCGACCGCGGCGTATTTCTTGTTCTTCATGGCGCAGACCGCCATGGGCGTATGCCAGTCCCATGAAGAAGCGATGACGACGGCGTCGATGTCGTCGCGCCAGAGCAAACGCTGGAAGTCCTCGGGCCCCTCCGCATATCCCTCGGGTTTGGGTCGTCCGGCCTTGACCACCATGTCCTGGGCTTGGCCGAGCGCCGCGAGGTCGATGTCGCAAAGCGCCGGGAACTCGAGCCCCGGCATGAGGAGGAGGTTCCCGAGGAGCGACCGGCCCCGGTTCCCGGTGCCGATGACGCCGATCCGGACGGGCCCGTCTTTAGGCCGGGGCTGGGCGAAGAGCGACTCGTCGGACCGGAAATTGGCCAGGAACGCGCCGGCCGAAGCCCCGCCGCTCAACTTCAGGAACTCCCTGCGGTCCATGTTGTCGGCCATTCGTCCCTCCTTAGATCGGGGACACGTACCCGGTACATGTCCCCATCAGTATCATCCAGGGCCAGGCGGAAAATCAAGGCGTCCGCCTCATGTCTCCAGGGGGATTGCGCCCGGGCGCCTCCGGCCTCATAATGGGACGGAGGAGGCGCGACGATGGAACGCAAGGTCGGTTGGGGCATCCTCGGGTGCGCCGG
>CAYOYQ010000208.1:2051-4684 GCA_964408215.1 uncultured Eubacteriales bacterium | reverse complement strand
GGTTGAACTCGACGAGGGCCCGGGAGATGCCGAGCCGGATGGCCTCGGCCTGGCCTTTGGCCCCGCCGCCGCTGACCCGGAGGAACATGTCGAACTTGTCCTCGGTGTCGGTCAGCCGGAGCGGCTGGCGGATGATGACCTTGTGGGCGTCGAGGCGGAAATATTCGTTGAAGGGCCGCGGCCTCTTGTTGACGAACAGCGTGACGTCGCCCTTGCCCTGGCGCAGGAAGACGCGGGCGATGGACGATTTCCTCTTCCCCGTGCCGTAGTATTGGATCAGACTCAAAGGGGCCTCCTAAAACCTGTATTCCTGGGGGTTCTGGGCTTCATGGGGGTGGGAGGCTCCGCGGTAGACCTTGAGCTTCTTGTACAGGGACCGGCCGAGCTTGCCCTTGGGAACCATGCCCCAGACGGCCTTCTTGATGACGTCCTCGGGCTTGCGGGCCAGGAGGTCCTTGAGGGACTCCTCCTTGATGCCGCCCGGATACTGCGAATGGGTGTAGTACTTCTTCTGGTCGAGCTTGCGGCCTGTGACCTTGATCTTCTCGGCGTTGATGACGACCACGAAATCCCCGGTGTCCAAGTGGCTTGTGAACTGGGCCTTGCGTTTGCCGCGGATCAGGTCGGCCACCACGGTGGCCAGGCGGCCCAGGATACGGCCGTCGGCGTTGACGAGCCACCACTTCTGCTCGATGTCATCCTTTTTGGGAATATACGTCCTCATGAGATTCTAACCTTAATAAAGAGATAGAAAGACGCCCTAAAATACCCGAAATCGGGGAGGTTGTCAACTTTCCCGCCGGGCCGGGCGGGGCTACTTCTTCAGCTCTTCCTCGAGCTTCTTCCGCTCGGCCGCCCTCTTGCGCAGCTCCTGGAACCGGTCGAGGAAGCGATCGCCCTCGGCGTTATAGCGGGCTTCCTTCTCGGGCTCGAGCTTGGCCAGAACGGCCTTGTAGAGCGGGCCCATCCAGGCGTAGGGCTCGGGGTAGTTCGGGTCGAGCTCGATCGCCTTCTGGATGGACTGGAGGGCCTCGTTGGCCATTTTCAGCCGCTCCGAGGGCTGCAGGAACTGGAAGCGGAAGGAGCGTGACCACTGGTTGACGCCCAGGGCCAGCCAGGCCTCGGCCGAATCGGGCTGGAGGGTGATCCGCTTCATCCAGAACTCGGCCGCCCGCTCGTAGGACTTCAGCATGACGTCGGGCTCGCCCGCGATCTCCTGGAGGTAGGTGGCCATATAGGCGTAGCCCTGCGGGTTCTCGGGATCGGTCTCGATCCGGCGCAGGTACATGGACTCGGCCTTCCTGGCGGCATCCTTGTCCTCGCCGGCGTAGCGCTTGTAGAACTCGGCCACGACGTAGTAGTTGCCCATGTCCTCGGGCTCGAGCTCGATGATGCGCAGGAAGAGGGGCTCGGCCTTCTTGAAGTCGCGCAGCTTGTCGTACATGTCGCCGAGCGAGTAGATGATGTCCTTGTTGTTCGGCTCGATGGACAGGGCCTTGTTCAGGGCGTCGAGGGTCTTGGCCTCGAGCTCCTTGTTGAGAGGCGTATCGACGCCGGGCTTGTAGAGCTGCTTGTAGCTCTCGCCCAGGAACCGGAACGCCTGGGTCATGTCGGGATTGAACTTGAGGGTCGCCTCGTACTCGGTGATGGCCTTGCGGTATTGGTTCTCCCGGAAGAGGGCGTTGGCCTTGTTGAAGTGGTAGTTGGCGGCGAGCTTGCTATACGAGAGGTTTTGGCAGGCCGCGAACGCGAAGATGGCCGCGAGCAGGGCCGCGGCGATGACGATATTCCGGGTCGTATGACGGGACATCCTGACCTCCTTACTGTCTAGCTGTCCAGCGAGCGTCGAAGAGAAAGACAAGACCTACCTTATAATCGAAGACGGCCTTGAAGTCAAGAAAAAAGCCCCTCAATTTGACCGGACGAACAGGCGGATCGGGGTCCCGGCGAACCCGAACTCCCGCCGCAGCTCCTCGACGAAATACCGCTCGTAGGCGGGGGTGAGCGAGCCCCGGCCCCCGAGGAACAGGATGAAGGTGGGGGGGCAGACGCCCTTCTGGGTCATGTACCGGAGCTTCCCCCGGGCCCCGCTCTTCAGGCGGGGCGGATGGGCCTCGACCGCCCGGGCCAGGAAGGCGTTGAGCTTGGACGTCTCGACCCGGGTCGTGGCCCCCTTGTAGACGGCCTCGGCCGTGTCGAGGATCTTGACCACGCGTTGGCCGGTCCGGGCCGAGACGAGCAGGAGCGGCGCGTAGGAGACGAACCCGAGCTTGCGGAAGACCCGCTCCCGGACCGCGTCGGGCCGGGCGGCTTCCTTGTCGACGAGGTCCCACTTGTTGAGGGCCAGGATGAGGGGCCGCCCCGATTCGAGGGCCAGCTGGGCGATCCGGGCGTCCTGGCGGGTGGGGAACTCCTGGACGTCGAGGACGAGGCAGACGACGTCGGCCCGGCGGATCATGGCCTTGGCCCGGATGATGCCGGCCTTCTCCCGGCCGTCCTCGGTCGCGGCCAGGCGGCGGATGCCGGCCGTGTCGACAAGGAGGAAGGGCTTCCCGTCGCGGAGGAGGAGCGTGTCGGTCGAGTCCCGGGTCGTGCCGGGGATCTCGCTGACGATGAGACGCTCCTCGCCGGCC
>CAYOYQ010000208.1:0-2041 GCA_964408215.1 uncultured Eubacteriales bacterium | reverse complement strand
TGGTCCGGCCGACGATGGCGATGCGCAGGGCCGTTTCCGGGGCGTCGGCGGGGGCCGGGCCCGCCGGCGGCAGGGCCGCGGCGACGGCCTCCTCGAGGCGGCCGATATTGATCTTGTGCTCCGCGGAGACGAAGTGGATGTCCCTCTCCCCCAGCCGGTAGTATTCGGCCGTCATCGACTCCTCCTTGGCGGGGGAATCGAACTTGTTGACGACGAGAAGGAGGGGCAGGCCGCGGCGCTTGAGGTCGAAGTAGAGCTCTTCCTCGGCCGGGGCGATGTCGCGCTGGCCGTCGAGGACGAAGAGGACGAGGTCGGCGGCGGCCGCCTCCTCGAGGGCCTTGGCCCGGACGCGGTCGCTCAGGGGCTCGTCGGCGACGCCGAACAGCCCCCCGGTATCGACGAGGGTGAAGCGCCGGTCGCCGAGGACGCACTCGGCGGCCAGGCTGTCGCGGGTCATGCCCGGGTCGGAATGGACGAGGGACTTGCGCCGGCCGAGGATGCGGTTGAAGAGCGTCGATTTGCCGACGTTGGGGAAGCCGACGATGACGACGCGGGGGAGCTTCATCACGGCCGGCCCCGGGTCATCTCGCGACGAGGGAGTAGTCGGGAAGGAAGGCCCGCGTGAGGTCGACGTGGCCGCCGAGCGTCTCTCTCTCGACGCCCTCGACCAGGATGGCGACGCGCTTGATCTGGTCGAAATTGAAGACAAGTGTGTCCACGACGGCGTAGACCGCGGCCAGCTCGGACGTGGAGCCGTAGGAGGCCCCCTCGGCCGCCTCGCGGCTCAGGTCGACCGTGGCCAGGCCGTCGGCGCCGATGAAGACCTGGCGCACCTTGGCCTGGGGCGGGAGGGGCGACACGAGGCCCTTCTCCGAGCCCTTGATGAGCTCGGCCAGGGCCCGCTCGGCCTCGTCGGCGGCGGCGGGGCCGGAGGCGATCTCGCGCGTTTCCTTGTGGAGGAGGTCGTCGTCGTCCGCGAGGAAGAACAACGTCACGGTCCGGGGTTCGGGCGCGGGCCCGGCGGGCTCCTGCGGCTTGGGGATGTTGGCGTCGAGGAAGCCCTTGACCTTCTCGCCCCCGCCGCCGGTGAAAAAGATGACGACCAGGACGACGAGGACGAGCGAGAGCCCGCCGAGGATGAGGGCCGGCGCCGGGAGCGCGGTCTTCTTCTTCGCCGGCATCGGCCTACTCCGTCTCCCGCATGTACCGGAGGAGGCCGGTGTAGATCGCCTCGGCGACCCTCGCCTGGAAGGCCTCCGAGGCCAATTTTCGCTCCTCGTCGGGATTGGAGATGAAGGCGGCCTCGACCAGGATGGCCGGGCAGGCGACCCCGGTGAGGACCTTGAACGGGGCCTGCTTGATGCCCCGGTTGCGGGTGCCGAGCATGCCGTCGAGCTCCTCCTGGACGAGCTCGGCCAGGCGGCTGCTGCGCTTGATGTAGGCCGTCTGGGCCATGTCCCAGAGGATCATCATCAGGTCGGAGTCGGAGGAGGGATCGATGCGGTTCTGGAGCTCGGACGAGTTGTTCTCGAGGTAGGCCAGGCGCCGGGTCTCCTCGTCGGTCGCGTTGACGCTGAGGAAGAATGTCTCCGAGCCGGCGGCCTTGCGCTGGACGGCGCCGTTGGCGTGGATACTGATGAACAGGCCGGCCTTGTGGTTGTTGGCGATCGCGGCCCGGGTCTCGTTGGAGACGTCGACGTCGCGGTCGCGGGTCAGGAAGACGGCCAGGCCGAGGTTCTTCTCGATCAGGGCCTTGAGCTTGAGGGCCACAGCGAGGGTGATGTCCTTCTCGAGGTTCCCGAACTTGCCCTTGGCCCCTGTCTCGATGCCGCCGTGGCCGGGATCGATGACGATGGCCTGGACCCGGGCCGGCCCGGCGGTCTGGGCGGCGGCGGGCGGGACGCGGGCGGGGGCGGCGAGGAGGAGGGAGGCCGCGAGCCCCGCCGTCAGGGCCGTCCGTATGATCCGTCGGTTCTTTGCGCGCAAGTCTGGTGGAGGCGGCGGGAATCGAACCCGCGTCCGAAAGCATTCAACAGCAGGT
>CAYOYQ010000207.1:0-4762 GCA_964408215.1 uncultured Eubacteriales bacterium | reverse complement strand
GGCGAGGAGACCTCGTAGTCGTCCCGCAGGCCGGCGTGGGACAGGTTCATCAGGCCGCCGAACACGGCGAAATCGTTCCGGGCCAGGGCGGCGCAGGCGTCGCCGACGCGGATGTTCTCGCGGACGACGTATTCGCAGCGGCGGAAGACGACCGGGTCGAGCTCGGCCCGGTGCTCGCGGAGGAGGTCCAGGCTGACGTCGCGCAGCGAGCGGATCGAGGGGTCGTGGATGCGGAGGACGTTGACGCCGGTTTCGCACTGGGACCGGCGGACGTTGTATTCCGAGGAGGCCAGCTCGCGGCGGACCAGCGTGTCGGAGATGACGAAGCGCAGGTCTTCGCGTTCGAAGGGGACGGGCTCGTAGCCGAGCGAGCGGCAGTCGATCTTGAGCACGGTCCTGGCCCGGCCGAAGATGTTGATGAACTGGTCCATGATGCCGCAGCGGACGCCGACGAACTCGTTCTCCGCCTTCTGGGCCAGCTTGACCAGGGTCAGGCTGTCGAGGCCGAGGCCAAACAGGGCGTTGAGGGCGAAGGCCAGCCCGCCCTCGATCGCGGCCGACGAGGACATGCCCGCCCCGATGGGGATGTCGCCGCCGAAGACGCAGCTGATGCCGCCGACGCGGTGGCCGGCCTTGACGAACTGGTCGATGACCCCTTGGAGGTAGTCGGGCCAGCGCAAGGGGGAGCGGTGGAGCTGGCCCAGCTCGCAGCGGAACTCCTGATCGAAGTCGCGGGAGACGAAATGGCACAGGCCGTCGGCCCGGGGCGCGACGGCGAAGACGACGGCCTTGTCCGTGGCCCCGGGGAGGACGAAGCCCTCGTTGTAGTCGGTATGCTCGCCAATGAGGTTGACGCGGCCGGGCGAGGCGACGAGCAGGGGCTTCCCCGGGAACTGCCGGCTGAACCGATCGGCGATCACGGGGGCCAGGGCGCTCATGGGCTCTCCTTAAAGCCTGATGATATCATCAGACGCGGCCGAGGGGGAAGGATTATCAACTCGCCGAAAAAAAGTCAACGGCCTATCATGACGGTGTCAGACCTACCTTTTACCCAAAACGGGTAAAAGGTAGGTCTGACACCGTCCTAGAGGCCGAAGCTCATCTTTTGCCGGATCTCGGCCGCCTTCTGCTCGGCCGGGGCGATGACCTCGCGGCCGATCCGCGCGCCGAGGTCCGGCTCGTCCCGGAAGCGCCAGAACGGCAGGACCCAGCGGTACTTGCGGAAGTGCCCCTGGGCGGGGTCCGGCTCGGAGCCGGCCTCGCCGATCGGCTGGATGGGAATGGACGGCAGGAAATGGACGACGGCGTCGAGCGTCGCGGCGATGCGCCCGTCGCCGGTCAGGTCGGCGATGACGAACCGGGACATCCGGCCGAGCGTCTTGACGAGCTCGTTCTTGTCGCCCGAGCCGGGCAGGTGGAAGTCGAGGACGAGCGGCGAGTAATCGCCGAGGCGCAGGGCCTCCTTGAGGGCCTCCAGGACGGACTTGCGCTCCGGGGGAAAGCGGCCGATGACAAGGACGGTGTTCAGGGTGATGGAGAAGACCTCGTAGCGGGCCCGCTCGTGGTGGAGCAGCATGCCGACGAGCTGGGCCGTCCGGAGGCTGTCGACGGACAGGACAGGCTCCTGGGCCGGGTTGATGTCGAGGTCGCGCTGTTTCGACTCGGCCAGGTTGACGTCCCAGAGAGAGGTGCCGTGGACGGCGCAGCTGTCGAGGACGGCCTGCTCCAGGTTCGTCTTGAGCAGGGTGGCGAAGCAAAGGTTGGCGTTGGCCAGGTTGGCCGCCCGGAGATTGGTCCGCTCGAGCACGGCTTCCTGGAGATTGGCCCCTTCGAGATCGGCCTCGGAGAGATCGGCCTCGCTGAGGTCGGCTTTGAAGAACGAGGCCTGGCGCAAGACGGCCCGGCCGAGCTTGGCCCGGAAGAGGGAGGCCTGGCCGAGGCTGGCCCCCTGGAGGCAGGCCTCGAGCAGTGTGGCGCCGCTGAGATTGGCCTTGACGAGGAAGGCCCCGGAAAGGTCGGCCCCGTTGAGGTTGGCCCCGGCGAGGTCCGATTGGCTGAGGTTGGCTTTGTAAAGCGTCGCCCGGCTGAGGTCGACCTGGCTCAGATCCGCCCGGAAGAGCTTGGCCCGGGCCAAGTTCGCGCCGCCGAGATTGGTCCCGGCCAGGCGGGCCCCGGAGAGGTCGGCCTTGGCCAGATTGGCCCCGGCGAGATTGAGATCGGCGAGATCGGCGCCCGCGAAGTCGGGTACGACCTTGGTGTTCTTCCGGCGCCAGTCGTTCCAGCGGTCGATCCGGTCCCGGACGATGTCGATGTGCCCCGCATTCGCCATCGGCCTCATTCTAGGGGGATTCGCGGGCCGGTGTCAAACGGCGGAAAGATCGTGGCAGCGCCACGGGGATTCGAACCCCGGTCTGATGGCTGAGAACCACCTGTCCTGGGCCTCTAGACGATGGCGCCGCAGAGGGCCATCAAAAATAGCAGAATCCCCCCCGGGTGTCAACAAAATGGGGACATGTACCGGGTACGTATCCCCGTTTTGTTTGACAGGCGGAGTCCCCTGCCCTACTCTTTAGGCGGAGGCGGCTTCATGGCCCTCGATCTCGCCGTTCCCAAGCCATTCCGCGGCCTGCTGCGCCTCGGGACCTGTTCCTGGAAATACGACTCCTGGAAGGGGCTCGTCTACGAGAAGGGCAAGACCTACCGCCCCGACGACTACCTCGCCGACTACGCCGGGACGTTCGATTCGGTCGAGGTCGACCAGTGGTTCTGGAGCCTCTTTCCGGGCGCCCTGCGCCTGCCCGACCCGGCTGCGGCGAAACGCTACGCGAAGAGCGTCCCGGACGGCTTCGTCTTCACGGTCAAAGCCCCCAACGCCCTGACCCTGACCCACTTCTACGCCAAGCAGCCCCCGGCCCACGCCGCATTGGCCAACCAACCCAATCCCCACTTCCTCGACCACGACACGTTGTGCGCCTTCCTCGAGGCCCTGTCCCCTCTCCGGTCGAAGCTCGGCCCGATCATGTTCCAGTTCGAATATCTGAACAAGCAGAAGATGGCCTCGAAGGAGGAGTTCTTCGAGCGGTTCGGGGCCTTCATCGACAAGGCGCCCAAGGGCTACGACTATGCGGTCGAGGTGCGCAACCCGAACTGGTACGCGCCGGCCTTCTTCGACTTCCTCAAGGCGCGCGGTTTGGGCTTCGTCTATCTCGACGGCTACTACATGCCGCCGATCGGCCAGGTCTTCGAGAAGTTCCAGCCGGAGACGGCGTCCTTCCAGGTCGTCCGGCTCCACGGCGGGGACCGGCTCGAGATCGAGGGGGAAACGGGCGAGGTCTGGAACAGGATCGTGGCGCCCAAGCCCGGGGGCCTCACCGCGGCCGCCAAGATCGTCCGGGCCAACGCCAAGAAGCGGGTGCTGACCTATCTCAACCTGAACAACCATTATGAGGGCAGCGCGCCGCTCTCGGCCCGCCGCTTCCTGGACGTCCTCTCGGGGAAGAAGCTCGGCGACGAAACGCCTTTCTAGTTACGGCGGCCGGCCAGCAGCATCTTGGCCGCCGTCTCGCCGCCGTTCGTGCGGTAGAGCATGGGCAGCGGGCGGTCGAGGCCCTCGACGAACTCGGGCGCGTTCTCCCAACGATAATTGAGGATGTTGGCGTAGTCGCTGAAATGCTGCCAGCGGCGCCGCGGCATCCCGGTGACCATGTGGAAGTGATTGGCCGGCATACCCATCTTGGCCTGGCTCGCGGGGACATGGTCGAAGGTCAGGAAGGTGTGCGGCCAGGTGTAGTCGGAGGCGTGGCAGACGCGCTCGGCCAGCGGCGCGGGCAGCTCGATCGACTGGGCCTCGTCCTGGACCATGGTGAACAGGCCGGAGAGGTCGGAGTAGGCGACGCGGCCGGCCATCCCCTTGATGCCCTTGGGCGAGAGGTAGCTCACCGAGAAGCCGAGGCCGGGGAAGTAGAACTCGACGGCCTTGTAGAGGAACCACGTCTCGCCGTAATCAAGCGAGGCGGAGCCCGAGTTGTCGCCGTCGATGAAGCCGCGCTCCATCCAGGGCTCGGACTTGAACTGGCGCAGGTCGAGGCCCAGGTCCTTGGCGTTCCTCTCGATCTCCCAGGGCTCGTAGACCTTGCGGAAGTCCATGAATAGAGTGGGTTTGCCGCCGGAAAGCCAGCAGTAGGCGATCATCGTCAGGAGGGCCTGGATGTCGTTCTCGGTGGCGAACGGCACGACCGTTTTCCGGCCGGTGTGGTCTTCGGTCGAGTTGAAGAGCGACTCCGCGATGTCGGCGGTCGAGAGCGGCAGGCCGCGCCGGTCCGAGCCCCAGCCGAGCTGGTTCGTCCAGCCGCCGCCGATGGCGTTGACGTCGCGCATGTAGTTGCGGAGGATGAGGTAGAGGGCTAGTCCTTCGTCGAGCTTGGCCTTGTCGGCGGCCGAGAGGGCCGGGGCCTTCGCCGGCTTCCCGGTCAGCAGGGGCCGGCCGGACTTCACCAGGGCCTCCGAATCGGCGTAGATGCGGTCCTTGAACTTGACGTTGACGATCCAATCGCGCAGAGCCTTGAGCTCCTCGGGGTCGTAGCCGCCCTTCTTGCGGATCATATCCGCGAAGAGCTTCATCGACTCCCGCGTGCTCTCCAAGCCGAAGAAGCGCCGGGCGGCGTGGACGTGGTTGAGAGCCGTCTCCATCTGCATGGAGTCGGTGTCGACGGCGACGAAGCGCTTGCCTTGCAGGGCGACGCGGGCCAGCATGGCGTAGGCC
>CAYOYQ010000206.1:0-4788 GCA_964408215.1 uncultured Eubacteriales bacterium | reverse complement strand
CCGAAGAGCTCCGATTCGATGAGCTCCTCGGGGATCGCGGCGCAGTTGACCTGGACGAACGGCTCGCGGGCCCTGAGGCTCTGGGCGTGGATGGACCTGGCCACGAGCTCCTTGCCCGTGCCGCTCTCGCCGTAGATCAGCACGGTGGCGTTGGTCGGGGCGATCTTCTGGATCTCCTTCCAGAGGTTTTGGATGAGGGGATGGTGGCCGACGATCTCATAGTGCTTCTCGGCTTTTTTCTTGAGGTCCTGGCATTCGCGGCTGAGCTTGGTCTTCTGCAGGGCGTTGCGGATGCTGATGAGCACGCGTTCCCTGTGCAGGGGCTTCTCCAGGAAATCGAAGGCCCCGAGCTTGGTCGCCTCGACCGCCGCCTGGATGGTGCCCTGCCCGGAGATCATGATGACCTCGGGGACATAGGGCCTTTCCCGGAGCTCGGCCAGGACCTCGAGGCCCGTCCGGCCCGGCATGCGGATGTCGAGCAGGACGAGGTCGATGCCGACCGTGTCGCGGAGCATCTCGAGGCCGTCCTCCCCCGTCGCCGCCTCGAAATACTCGTAGCCCTCGTACTCGAGGATCATCTTCAGGGACTTGCGGATGCCCTCCTCGTCGTCGATGACGAGGATCCGGGCCTTTCTCTCGGGTTTCATGGGAGCCGACCTCTCTCGCGGATTCTAGCACACTTGAAACGGCCCGGCAAAAGATGGCCCCGCCCGGGTGCCGTTCGCCAGGCAGAGTTGACGGCCGTCGACCTTGTGATAGACTGGCCTTGAGGCGCGTCATGTTTACGAAACGCCTTCGCCGGGTTCCCCGAGGCCGGCTGGCCGGGGCCGCGGCGATGATCCTTCTGGCCCTGGCCCTCCCCTTTTTCCTTAGGGCGGACGACCGGGAACGGGCCTTCGTGCTCGACAACGGGATCCGCGTTTTCCTCTACGAGAAACGGGACCTGCCGCTTGTCCACGTCGTCGTGGGCTTCGACGTCGGCTCCAAGAACGAGACGGACGCCACTTCCGGGCTTGTCCATCTCCTCGAGCATTGCATCCTCTTCCGGGGCACGACCACCCGGTCCGGCGCCGACGTCGTCGCCGATGTCCGGCGCCATGGGGCCTATTTCAACGCCCACACGGGTGTAGATCTCTCGGTCTTCGACATCTCCGTGCCCGCCGCCGAGGCCGCTTTTGCCCTGCGCAACCAGAAGGACATCCTCTTCGGCTTCGACATCACCCAGGCCGAGATCGATGGGGAGAAAGAGGTCATCCTCGAGGAATTCAACCAGATGGAGGACGACCCGCGCCTCCGGGCCACCGACCTCGTTCTCCAGGCCCTTTTCCCCGGCCATCCCTACGGGCGCTCGGTCTACGGGAACCGGGAGGTCGTCGCGGCGGCCAAGGCCGAGGATATGCTCGCCTTCTACCTCAAGTACTTCGTCACCGGGAACTGCGCCATCGCGGCGGTCGGCGACTTCGCCGGGGCCGACATGGAGAAGCTGGTTCGGGAGATCTTCGGGCCGCTCCCGAAAGCCGAGGCGCCCGCCGACGCCCTGCCCCCGGCCGTGCCGCTCAAGAAAAGCGTCAGCCAGCGGCTCGAGCGCGACGTCAAGGACGGCTACCTCTATCTCGGCTTCGCCGCCCCCGATTATAACAGCGGCGATCAGTACGCCGTGAACGTCCTCACCGAGGTCCTGGGCCGGGGCGTCAATCCCCTCCTCCCCGCCCTGCTCCGGAGCGAACGGGACATCCTGCAGACGGTCGACATGGCCTATCTTGCCAACCGGTACGCCGGGGCCATCGTCGTTTCGATCCGGGCCGACCCCAAAGACATCCCCACGCTCGAGCGGAGGGCCGTCGCGAGCCTCAAGACCGCCCAGAGCGAATCCTATTCGAAGCAGGACTTCCAGGGCCAGGCCGAGCTTTTCGCCTTCGACTATCTCGAGAGCGCCAAGAACCAGATCCGTTTCGCTTTCGGCCGGGCCGACGAATCCGGGCTCCAGCTGGCTTCCTCGCTCGTCCGCTACCTCCTGCTCAACACCCGGGAGACGCCGCCCCGCTATCTCGACGCGATCGGCCGGGTCGACTCGTCCGACCTGCGGAAGGCCGCTTCCAAGTATCTCTCCAAAGGCGATTGCGCGGCGGTATCGATCGTCCCGAAGAAGGGGCAGAAATGACGCGCCGGGCTACTCGCGCCATGATCGCCGCGCTCGCCGCGGCTGCGCTCGCGGCCGGCGCGGCGGCGGGGACAGGGCCCGTGACCTGGAAAGAACAGCCCCGGAAGACGGCTCTGACGACGGGAGTCCCGCTCATTTACCATCAGGACAAGGCCTCTCCGATGACGGTCGTCGGCCTCATCGTCCCCGGGGGCCGGGCGGCCGTCCCCGAAGGGCTCGACGGCCTGGCCTATCTCGTGACCCGGCTGACGCTCGAGATCCCGGACGAGAGCAAGGTCCGGGACCTCATGGCCCAGTCGACCCGGATGACCTTCCTCTGCGAAGAGGACTTCTCGGCCGTTATCATCGAATGCCTGTCGGAGAACCTGGAGGCCGCCCTCCGCGTGGCCGGCAAGATCATCCAGGACCCGCTCATGTCCGGCCTGCGCATCGGGCGCGGCAAGGAGATGATGGAACTCGGCGCCCAGGCCGAGGACGATGACGCCGTCGCCGCCGCGAGCAACGCGGCCATGAGCGCGTTCTTCCAGGGCCGGGGCTACGGGTCCTCGAGCTACGGCACCGCGGCCAGCCGGAAGGCCATCGAGCGGAAGGACGTTCTCGACTTCTACCGCCGATTCTTCACCTCGAAGAACGTCTTCTTCTCGGTCGTCTCCGACCTCGACCAGGGGCCCGTCCAGGGCCTCCTCGAGAAATATTTCTCCAAGTTCCCTGAGGGCGGGCGCCCCGATGTCGCCGCGGCCGCACCGATGCTGCCGGCCGACCCCGAGATCCGGCTGGCCAAGGAGACCAAGCAGACCTATATCGGCCGCGCCTGGGCCCTGCCCGCGCCGACCCCGGAGGACCACACCAAGGGATTTCTCGTCGAGGTTCTGGCCGGGCATGGCCCCGGTTCCCGTCTCTGGGGCCTTCGGACGGTCGAGCGCCTGGCCTACAATGTCGAATCCCGCCTGACCTGGACGCGGAGCGCCGGGATCCTCGAAGCCTACCTCGAGACCGAGAACGCCAAGGCCGGCCGGGCCGCCGAAGCGCTCGACCGGGTCCTCCGGGAGCTCTGGGAAAAAGGCATCTCGGCCGACGAGCTCGAGGCCACGAAGACGATGGCCAAGGCCTTCTTCCTCCGCTCGGCGGAGACGAAGGTCGAGCGGACGCGCCTTCTCGGCCAGCTCGAGGTCCTCGGGCTCGGCTTCGGCCATGTCTCCGGGCTGTTCGAAACGGTCGACGCGGTCACGCTCGACGGACTGAACGCCTACATCCGGACCGTCCTGGACCCGGCCAAGGCCCTCAAGGTGACGGTCGGTCCCGCTGCAACGAAATCCGCCAGCGACTGAGGAGGAACATGAGCCGCCTGAGCGAAAAGGACCTCGTCGATCTCGTCCGCTCGGTCTTCCCGGGCTATCCCGAGGACCGGCGGCTGGCGATCCTCGTCGACGTGCCGCGGCAGGCCGTCCGGGACAATCCCGATTGGAAGGTCCGCCGCGGCTTGGCCGAGGACTGGTATCTCCGCCTCATGAGCGCGGCCGCCTCGGTCCCGCTCGACCGGGTCCTTCTTGCCGCTTATCCCGACGTCGGGTCCAACAACGCCGACCTGCCGGCCGACGCCTTCGTCGTCGAGCGCGGATTGCCCGATGAGGCGTCGGGGCTGGAGGCCCACGGGGTCCGGACGCCCTTCGAGACGATCTTCCGCGAGGTGCCGCTCTTCCTCGCTCCCACCGAATATTCGACGACGGCCCCGCTGAAGAACGCGGCCTCGCGCCATCAATTCCGGGCGGCGACGATGCCCGGCTTCTCGGAGAAGATGGTCCCGGCCCTGCGGGTGGATTACGCGGAGGTCGGCCGCCGCGTCGCCGCGCTCAAGGACCGGCTGGACCGGGCCGAAGAGGCCGAGATCGAGTTCGTCAAAGACGGGCTCGAGCCTCACAAGATGCTCTTCGACCTCCGCTTCCGGTCGGCCCACGAGAGCAGCGGCCGCTTCCCGAAAAAAGGCGCGGCCGGGAACCTGCCCAGCGGCGAGGCCTATATCGTCCCCTATGAGGGCGAAAAGGGCCCGGCCAGCCGGACCCGGGGCGAGCTGCCGGTCGAGATCTCGGGAGAGGTCCTGGTGTTCGCGGTCGAGGGGAACAAGGCCGTGGCCGTCCGGCCGGCGGCGACGCTAGGCCCGGCCTGGAAGGACGAGGCGGAGCATCTGCGCCGAGAACCGGCCTACGGGAACATGGCCGAGCTCGGTTTCGGCGTCCTCGGTGATTTCGGCATCGGGCCGGTCGGCGAGATCCTCCTCGACGAGAAGCTTGGCCTCCATGTCGCTTTCGGCCGGAGCGATCATTTCGGCGGGCGGATCGGTCCCGCGGATTTCTCCCGGCCCGAAGAGGTCGTGCACCTCGACCGGATCTACATCCCCGCGACCCAGCCGCGGGTGGCCGCCTGTTCGGTCGTCTTTCGCTACCCGGGCGGGGCGGAAGAGGTCATCATGACCGACGGTCGCTACCGGATCTTCTAAGGATCCTCTCCCGATTCCTGGACTTCTTCCCTCCGGCTGTGCTCGGGATGTGCCTCTTGCTCCCCGGACCCCTGGGAACCAGTCCCGACGGTTCCCCCGTCGGCGGGTCCCCCTCCGCTACGGGGATCTTCGA
>CAYOYQ010000205.1:0-4806 GCA_964408215.1 uncultured Eubacteriales bacterium | reverse complement strand
AGGGGATGTCGACCGAGAAGCCGTGGGCCCGGCAGACCTCGTCCAGGACCTCCATGGTCACCTGGGAATAGATGATGTAGCCGTTCGGCGTCGTCAGCGTCAGGGCGCCTTGGCGCAGGGTCCGGGCCGGGTCGGCGACGAAGAGGTTGGGATCGATGCGGTCCTCGACGCCGAGGCCGCGGCAGGCCGGGCAGGCGCCTTCAGGCCTGTTGAAGGAGAACATCCGCCGCGACAGGCGCAGGCCGTCGGGCGACTCGCCCAGCCGGGCGAAGAGCAGGCGGAGGTCGTCGTGGATCTCCGTCAGCGTGCCCACGGTCGAGCGCGGCCCGGGCGACGTCGTCCGCTGCCCGACCGCCACGGCGGGCGAGAGGCCGCTCACCGACCCGACGTCGGGCCGCTGCAGCTTGCCCATGAACTGGCGGGCGTAGGACGAGAACGTCTCGAGGTAGCGGCGCTGGGCCTCGCGGAAGACGACGTCGAAGACGAGCGAGGACTTGCCCGAGCCGGAAACCCCTGTGACCACGGTGATGCGGCCGTGGGGGATGTCGACGTCGATGTCGCGGAGGTTGTGTTCGGCGGCGTGCCGGACGGACAAGACGTCCATGGGGGCCTATTATCCCCGCCGCCGCTGGCCCGGTCAAACCGCTATTTAAGCCACTTGTCGAGCCAGGCGAGGACCGTGTCGTGCCAGAGGATGGAGTTGGCCGGCTTGAGGACCCAGTGGTTCTCGTCGGGGAAGTAAAGGAGCCTGCTCGGGATGCCGCGCCGCTGCAGGACGTTGAAGGTCCCGAGACCCTGCGCGTCGACGATCCGGAAGTCCTGGCCGCCGTGGACGACGAGCATGGGCGTCTTCCAGTTCTTGATGAAGTTGGCCGGATTGTGCTTCTCGTAGTTTTGAGGATTGTCCCAGGGGGTGCCCATGTGGTCCCACTCGGGGAACCACAGCTCCTCGGTCTCGAAGTAGGCGGCCCGCTCGTCGATGTTGCCGTCGTGGGCGACCAGGCACTTGAACCGGTCCGACCAGTTCCCGGCGATCCAGTTGATCATATAGGCGCCGTAGGAAGCCCCCAGGGCCCCGACCCGCGTCCCGTCCATCCACGGATATTTCGCCAGCGCCGCCGCCAACCCCTTCTTGAGGTCCTCGAGCGGCTTGCCGCCCCAATCGCCGCGGATGGAGTCGCAAAAGGCCTGCCCGTAGCCGGTCGAACCGTGGAAGTCGACCATGACCACGGCGTAGCCGGCGCCGGCATAGGCCTGCGGGTTCCAGCGGTAGTGGAAGTCGTTGCCGAACGAGCCCTGCGGGCCGCCGTGGATGAGGAAGGCCACAGGGTACTTCTTGGCCGCGTCGAAATCGACCGGCTTGACGATGATGCCGTAGACCGTCTCATTGTTCCAGCCCTTGAAGCTGTATTGCTCGGGCTCGCCCATCCGGGCCGCCGCGACCTTGGCCGCGTTGATCGAGGTGACCGGTTTCTCGCCGGCGCCCGGGGCGATGAAATAGATCTCGGTCGGCGAGGTCAGGGTGTTGCGCTCGAAAACGACGCCCGCGCCGGCCGGTCCGAAGCCGACGATGGTGCCTTTCTCGGCGAGCGTTTCCGCTTTCCCGGTCGTCGCGTCGACGGCGAAGAGCGACGTCTGGCCGACGTTGGGCGCGGAGGCGAGGAGCTTCGTCCCGTCCGCGGACCAGCAGAACGAGGCGACCGAGCGGTCCCAGGCCTCCGTCAGCACTCGAGCCGCCCCGTCCGGCCAGGGCTTGAGCACGATGCGGAAGCGGTCGGCCTCGTAGCGCGGGCGGGACATGGCCAGGTAGGCCAGGGTCTTGCCGTCCGGCGAGAAGGCAGGCATCGTGTCCCAGGCCTGGTTCGCCTCGGTCAGGCAGCGGGGGGCCGCCGAGCCGTCGACGGGGACGTAATAGAGGTCGAAGTCCGTGGACCAGGCCTCTTCCCGGCCGACATCCCTGGCCGTGAAGACGAGGCCCTTCCCGTCGGGCGTGAACGCGATCTCTTCCGGCCCGCCGAAGGGCTTGCTCGGCGTGTCGGCGTCCATCCCCGGCATCAGGTCCTTGGCTTCCCTCCCACCGCCGTGCATCGGCATGTGGAAAAGGTGAGACCGGCGGCCGTCGGACCAGGTGTCCCAATGGCGGACGAAGAGTTTCTCGTAAATGCGGCCCGACGCCTTGTCTTTCCCGATCTCCTCGAGCTTGGCCGCCGTCTGCTCAGCGGTCATTCCCGGGAAGACGTCCATGGTGAACGCCAGCTGGCCTTTGGCCAGAACAAGGTTGGCGATGTCGAGCGGCAGATGGCTGATCTGCTCGGCTTCGCCGCCGTCGACCTTGATCCGCCAGATCTGTGACGATCCGGACCGTGTCGACAGGAAGAAGATCCACTGGCCGCAGGGCGTCCAGCGGCCGTTGAAATCGGCGGCGGGGTGATTGGTCAGGCGGCGGAGCCCCTGCCCGTCGGTCCCGACGAGCCAGATGTCTGTCCGGCCGCGGTTCGTCCCGAGGTCCGTCTCCCGGACGTTGAAGGCGATCCACTTGCCGTCCGGCGAGACCTGGGAGTCCGAGATCCGGTCCATGGCCAGCATGTCGTGGACGGTCAGGGGATGGGTCTCGGCCGGCGCCTGGGCCGCTGCCAACAGCGGGAAGACGGCCAGCAGGGCCAGGGAAAGGACGATGCTCGGGATCCGACGCATGGGTCACCTCTCTGCGGGTTGGAGACTCGGGTCCCCCCGGGGGGACTTCAAGCCTAGCATATAGCATACCGCTCTCGAGGCCGTCAAACGGCCCTTCGCCGGTCCGCCGGACCGCGGGATCTATTTCACCCCGACGATCCGGACCGGGCCGAGCAGGCCGGAAGGGAGCAACGGCGAGTCGGCTCTGTAGAACTCGACCGCCGTGTAGGTGTAGGTCTTCGTCACGCCCGGCTGCTTGTCGCCGATGAGACGGTTGACCCAGAGGTTGGCCACCTTGATCTCGAGCGTGTTGGGGCCGGGCTTCAGGGCCTCGGTCGCATCGACCCGGAAAGGCGTCTTCCAGACGATCCCCAGGTCCTTGCCGTTGATCGTGACCTCGGCTAGGTTCTTGACGTCGCCCAGGTCGAGCCAGTACCGGGTCCCGGAGACGAACCAGTGGGCCGGGACGTCGAAGCTCGCTTTGTAGGTCGCCGTGCCGGAGAAATACTTGATGCCCGAGTCGTCGCTCTCACTCCAGGAGCGCAAAGCGTCGAAGCGGGCCGTAGCCGGGGCGCCGCGGCCGGGTTGGAAAGCGACCTCCCAAGGGCCCGGGATCTTCGCCAGCTCCGTTTCGACCGGATCGGGCAGGGCCCGGGCCGGTGCGGCGGCCGGCTTTCGGAAGACCACGAACACGGCGTCATCGGGCGCGAGTCGCAGCGGCACGGCGGTCCGGCCGTTAGCGACGAGATAGGACGCGGGCTCGACGGCGCCGGTCTCGGCGTGCCAGAGCTCGGGCTCCTTGCCGGCGACGCGGAAGCTCGTCTCGACCGTCTCGTAGCGGGGGTTGCGGTTGACGACCCAATAGATGTCGCCGTCGGCGAGGGCCCGATGGACGAAGGCCAGCTCCGTGTCCGGCCTGTGTTTCGCATAAGCGAAGTCGGGCGCCGCCCCGACCGAGGCCAGGGCCTCGGCGACCGTCGCGGAGCCGAAGACCCGGCCTTGGCCGCGGTTGCCGCCCCAGAGCTCCGCGGCGATGGACTGGAACTCGGCCTGGTCGTCGGCCAGGCTGGGGCTGTCGACCGGCTTGGCCCCGACGACGACGGCGCCGGCGCCAACCAGGTCGCGGATCTTGCGCAGGACGGCGAGCGGCATGTGGCGGGTGTTGGCGTCGAGGGCGAGCAGACGGTAGCTCATCCCGGTCGAGGTGACGAGCCGCCCGTCCTTGACAGCCAGCCGGCTCAGGACGACATCCGAGCTGGCGAAGTCGAGGCGGTAGCCGGCCGGGATGTCGGGCATCTTCTCGCCGAACAGGGCCGTGACGTTGGAATCCTCGCCGTAATAATAAAGGACGTCGGCCACGAAGCGGCCCTGCTGGAGCATGAAGGAGCTGCGGGCGAGATAGGTCGTCCAGGGCCGGGCCATCTCGGCCCAGGTCTCGTGGCGGTTGAACCACTGGCCGAACGGCCCCAGGCCGAGGCCGGGGATCTTGTCGTCGACGGGCTGGTGGACCGAGGTGTGGATGATGAACCGGTTCAGGCCGTTGGTCATCATCCGGTCGGCGGTCGATTTCAGGGTCTCGGGCGAGTAGGCCCAGGCGTTGCGGTAGACGGTCAGGGACTCGGCCGCGACCAGGTTCTGGCCGTAGATGTGGGCGACCGAGGCCGATTCATGGACATCGGAGTCGTAATGGAAGCTGGCCTTGCCCGGCCGTTCGAGCCAGGTCGCGCTCATGGGGATGTCGGCCCGGCGCTTGACGTCCATGCCGTCGCCGATGAAGGCCCGGCCGCCCTCGTGCGATTCCGTGTAGCGGCCCATGCCCCGGGCGTGAAGAATGTCGGTCAATTGATCGTAGTGATTCTCGGCGGTGAGGTCGCCGAGGGTCTTGCGGAAGTCCCAGAGGAAGCGGTCGCTCGCCTCGGCGCTCTCGACGATCCGGCCGGCCAGGACCGGGAGCCAGGGTTGCATGTCATAGCCGCGGCGCTTGGCGAACTCGGCGAACATCCTGTCCGTCCAGTTGGCGACGCCCGCCTCCCAGCTGTCGGTGATGACGTACTGTAGGCCCCGTTTGCCCATCAGCCCGCCGGTGGCGTTCTTGTACTGATCGAGGTAATTCTCGAAGTAGGCCTTGACGTA
>CAYOYQ010000204.1:0-4849 GCA_964408215.1 uncultured Eubacteriales bacterium | reverse complement strand
GGCCGAGGCGGCCCGCTCGGGCGCCCGGATCATCCCGGTCGACAGCGAGCACAGCGGCGTCTTCCAGTGCCTGGCCGGAGCGAGGCGGCGGCAGGTCCGCCGGGTCATCCTGACCGCCTCGGGCGGCCCCTTCCTGAGAACACCGCTCGCCGAGATGCGCCGGAAGACGCTCGACGAGGCCCTCCGCCATCCGCGCTGGGTCATGGGCCGGAAGGTGACCGTGGATTCGGCGACGATGATGAACAAAGGGCTCGAGCTCGTCGAGGCCCGCTGGCTCTTCGACCTCGACCCCTCGGAGCTCGAGGTCCTCATCCACCCGCAGAGCGCGGTCCACGCCCTCGTCGAGATGAACGACGGCTCGCTCCTGGCCCAGCTCGGCCCGGCCGACATGCGCCTGCCCATCCAGTACGCCCTGACCTGGCCCGAGCGGAGGGACTCGGGGCTGCCGCGGCTCGATCTCGAAGCGCTCGGGCGCCTCGAGTTCCTCGCCGTGGATGAGCGCCGCTACCCCCTGTTCGGCCTGGCCCGGCGGGTCCTCGCCGCCGGGAACAGCTTCCCCGTCGCCCTCAACGCCGCCAACGAGGTGGCCGTGGCCGCCTTCCTCGAGGGGCGCATCCTCTTCCCGGACCTGGCCGCCGTCGTCGCGGCGGTCGTCGAATCCCACCGGCCCCGGCCCGCCGACTCGGTCGAGGCGATCCGCGACATCGACACGGAGGCGCGCCGCGACGCCCGCCGCGCCCTCCCCCAGAGGTAGACCATGGGCACAGTGCTCGGCACGATCATCGTCTTCACCCTCGTCTTCGGACTGCTCGTCTTCGTCCACGAGTTCGGCCACTTCTTCATGGCCAAGCTGGCCGGCGTCCGGGTCGAGGTCTTCTCGTTCGGCTACGGCAAGCGGCTCTTCGGGGTCAAGCGGGGCGACACGGACTACCGCATCAGCCTCGTGCCGATGGGCGGCTACGTCAAGATGCTGGGAGAGGGCCTGTTCGAGAAGGGCCGGCCGCTCGCCCCGGACGACCTGATGGCCAAGACGCGCTTCCAGAGGCTCCTGATCATGGCCATGGGCCCGGTCATGAACGTCCTCATGGCCGTGGTCATCCTGACCTTCATGAACGTCGTCGGGACGAAGGTGGCCGAGTACCTCGACGAGAAGCCGGTCATCGGCTGGATCGAGACCGGCTCGCCGGCCGAGAACGCGGGGCTGCGGATCGACGACGAGATCGTCCGTGTCGCCGGGCGCGAGGTCCGGAACTGGAGCGACGTCCTCGTGGCCGTCGGGGCCGAGCCCGACCGGCTCATCCGCGTCGACATCCGCCGCGGCGGGGAGCCCCTCGGGATCGACCTCCAGACCGGATCCGTCACCAAGTACGACATGGGCTACGCCGGGTTCCAGGCCAAGATCCCGACCCAGGTCGAGATGGTCTTCGGCGGCTCGCCGGCGGAGAAGGCCGGGCTCGAGCGCGGGGACATCATCCGGGCCATCGACGGCCGGCCGATCTATTTCTACCAGTTCCTCGAGACGATCCAAAAGAGCCCGGGGAAGGAGCTCCTCTTCGAGATCGAGCGGGGCGGCCGGACGCTCACGGTGCCGGTCACGCCGCGCCTCGAGGGCGGGGTCGGGCGGATCGGCATCCAGCAGGCCGCCAAGTCGGTGGTCAAAAAGTACGGCTTCTTCACGGCTGTCGGCCGGTCGGTCGACGAGAACCTGAGCAACGTCTTCCTGGTCATCCGCTTCATCCGGGGGCTGTTCACGGGCGAGACCCCGACGAGCCAGCTCGGCGGTCCGCTGGCCATCGCCAACTTCTCCTACACGGCCTTCCGCATGGGCTGGCAGACGCTCCTCGGCTGGATCGCGGTCATCAGCCTCCAGCTCGGCGTCCTGAACCTGTTCCCGATCCCCGTCTTCGACGGCGGCCAGATCTTCGTCCTCATCGTCGAGGCCATCTTCCGCCGCGACCTCGGGCCCAAGGCCCGCCAGGTCTGGATATCGATCGGGTTCGTCATCTTCGCCTTTCTGATCGCCTTCGTCCTCGTCAACGACTTCGTCAAGATGCTGCCCAACGGCTGGCGCAGCCTGAGTCCGTTCTAGCCTGGGCTATTCATGAGAACGTTTGCGTGAATAATCCAGGCTGAGCGAGGGAGGACCGCATGCTGTTCCCGCGCCGCGTGACGCGTCCGATCGCCGTGGGGGGGGTGCCGGTCGGCGGCGGAGCGCCGATCGCCGTCCAGGCCATGACCAAGACCGACACCCGGGACGCCCGGGCGACCGCGGCCGAGGTCCGCCGGCTGGCCCGGGCCGGGGCGGAGATCGTCCGCCTGGCCGTGCCCGACGGGGCCGCGGCCTCGGCCCTGGCGCCCATCAGGCGCCGCTCCCCGGTGCCGCTCATCGCCGACATCCACTTCGACCATCGCCTGGCCCTGGCCGCGATCGACGCCGGCGTCGACGGCCTGCGGCTCAACCCCGGCAACATCGGCGCTCCGGCCAAGGTCCGCGAGGTCGTCCGGGCCGCGGCGGCGGGGCGGGTGCCCATCCGCATCGGCGTCAATTCCGGGTCGCTCGAGAAGGACCTCCTGGCCCGGGCCGGCGGGGCCACGGCGGCAGCCATGGTCGAGAGCGCCCTCCGGCACGTCCGCCTCCTCGAGGGGCTCGATTTCCGGCTGATCAAGATCTCGCTCAAGGCCTCCGACGTCGCCCGGACGGTCGAGGCCTACCGGCTCCTGGCGGAGAAGGTCGATTACCCGTTCCACGCCGGGATCACCGAGGCCGGGCGGCTGCTCGCCGGGAGCGTCAAGTCCTCCGTCGGGCTCGGCGTCCTCCTGGCCGAGGGCCTGGCCGACACGATCCGGGTCTCCCTGACCGCCCCGGCCGAGCGCGAGGTCTTTGTGGCCTGGCAGATCCTCCAGGCCCTGGGGCTTCGGTCGCGGGGCGCGACGTTCGTCTCGTGCCCGACCTGCGGCCGGTGCGAGGTCGATCTCCCGCCGGTCGCCGCGCGGGTCGAGAAGGCGGTCCTGGGGCTGCGCGCGCCGCTGACGGTCGCCGTCATGGGCTGCACCGTCAACGGGCCTGGGGAAGCCAAGGAAGCGGACCTCGGCCTGGCCTGCGGCCGGGGGAGCGGGGTGATCTTCAAGGGGGGGAAGGTCCTACGGAAGGTCGCTGCCTCGCGCATGGCCGACGAGCTCATCGCCGAGGTCCTCAAGCTCGCTTCCTCAAAATAAGAGGTTCTTCTCCCCATCCCGGGAAGTCCCTCTCTCCGGCTTTGCTCGGGATTTGCCTCTCACTCCCCGGACCCCCTGGGCACCAGTCCCGACGGTTCCCCCGCTCCGCGGGCCCCCCTCCGCTACGGGGATCTTCGAGGCAAATTCCATCACCGCCGCGAGAGCAAGTCCCGGGAAGGGGAGAAGAACCAACACGGCGCTGAGATGCGAGAAGTGCAAAAGGTAGGTATGACCCCATAAAAAAAGCGGGGGCGGGAAGCGATCGCTCGCTTTCCGCCCCCGCGTCCGTTCGCGTTCAGGTGCGAAGGTCGACGGAGCCTGAGCCGCGCGCTCAGTCGCCCTTTTCGGTCTTCTTCTCCGTGATGATGCCGACGATCTCGATGCCCGCCCCGCGGATGATGTCGATGAGGTCCACGATGTTGCCGTACTCGAGTTCCTGATCCGCCTTGAGGTAGAGCTTCTTGTCGGCCACGGTCAGAAAGGCCTCTTCGAGCGCGTTCTGCAAGGTCTCCATCGTCACCTTGTCCTGGTTGACGTAAAGGAGGAAACCCTTGGGGTCGCGCACGTCCTTCTTGATGGCCAGGACGACGTCCGGGTTCTCCGGCATGCTGACGGTGAACTGGGCGTTCGGCAGCTTGACATCGACGCCCTTCTGGATGAGGGGCGTGACGATCATGAAGATGATCAGAAGGACGAGCAGGACGTCACAAAGAGGGACGACATTGGGTTCGGACCTGACGGTCTCTTTGCCGCCCGTCGAAACTGAGAATCCCATAATAAGCCTCTCTCTCAATCCGGCCCTGCGGACGGGCCGGACACGCTGTCCTTAGCGGGATTCGCCGGTCTTCAGGAAGAAGTCGACGACCTGAGAATTGGTGTTGTCCATCTCGGCGTCGAAGACCTCGATCCGGCTGTTCAGCGTGTTGAAGACCCAGAGGGCCAGGACCGCGACGCCGATGCCGACGGCCGTGGTGACCAGGGCCTCGGCGATGCCGCCGGCGACGGCGCCAATGCCGCCCGAGCCGGTCAGCTGCATGCCGCGGAAGGCGTTGATGATGCCGAAGATCGTCCCGAACAGCCCGATGAAGGGGGCGGAGGTGGCGATCGTCGCCAGGATGCTCAGGCCGCGCCGGAGCTCCTGGTTGAAGAGGGTCTTGGCCCGCTCGCCGCCGCGCGCCGCGGTCTCGAGCTGCTCTTCCATGCTGAGCTTGGCGTCCTTGCCCTCGATGATGGACTGGATGCCGGCGGACGTGACGCGGGCCAGGTGGCTGCCCTTATAGTCCTTCTTGGAGGACAGGGCCAGCGCGTCCTTGAGGTTGCCGCTCTTCAGCAGGCCGGCGAGCTTCTCGGCCACTTCGCGGGATTTCTTCTTCGACCGGGAGAAGACGAGCAGCCGCTCGATGAACATGTAGATGGTGATGACGGACAGTCCGATCAGGATGATCGCGACGGTCTTGGCCACGGCGCCCATGGCCGCCCACATTTCGAGTAAACCGAATTGCATGGGTTAAACCTCCTGTAAAATATCCAAAGCCATTTGACTGACTTGGTTACTTCAGCTGGAACCGGACCGTGACGGTGAAGACGACGGGCCGGGGCCGGCCGTTGATGATCATCGGCTCGTAGACCCACT
>CAYOYQ010000203.1:0-4861 GCA_964408215.1 uncultured Eubacteriales bacterium | reverse complement strand
TGATCTGGTCGTCCCGGACGATGATCGCCCCGATGGCCCGCCGGAAGCACGTGCTCCGGGTCGACACCTCCTTCGCGATGCCCAGGTAGTACTGGTCCTTGGACGTCCTCTGCCGCGTCATGCGACCTCCTCGAGCTTGCGGTGGAACTCCGGGAGCGTCCCGTCGTTGACGATGACCCGGTCGGCGGCGGCCAGGCACGCCTCGAGCTGCTGGGCCGCCGCGCCGCCGACCCGCTCTTCCTCTTCCTTCTTCCGGAAGGCCGCGAGGTCCGGCGCCGATTCGTCCCGCCCCCTCGCGGCCACGCGGGCGAACCTCACCTCGGCCGGCGCGTCGATCGCCAGCAGCACGAAGTCCCCCTGGGCCCGCAGGTACGCGATCTCCCGGAGGTTGCGGATGCTGTCGATGACCGCCCGCTCGCCGGCCTTGACCTTGGCCATCGTCCGCCGCGCCAGAACGTCCGGGCCGTAGCGCCGCCGGAGCGCGTTCCCCGTCCGGATCAGGGCGTCGCGGCTCTCGGCCTCGCCCCGGCCGCGGAGCTCGTCGCGGATGACGTCGGACAGCGAGAAGCGGCTGTAGCCTTTCCCGGCGAAATAGGCCGCGGCCTCGCCCTTGCCGGCCCCGTTGGTCCCGGTCAGGCCGATGAGCCGCGGCGTCGTCTTCGTCATGCCCCTCCCCGTCATTTTTTCAGGATCCTCGGCAGGGCCCGGACGTAGTTCCGCAGGGGAGCTGTGGCCAGGATCCGGCGCCACTCTTTCCGCAGCCCGGCGAGCGCCTTGAGGCGCGCCCCGAGGCCGGCGCCGTGGAAGACCGCGATGGCCTTTTCCATCATGCCGGAGAGCTCGCGGTCGTAGGGATACCACCAGGTCTGGCTCTTTTTCGGGAAGAAGTCCATGCCGACGTACTTGATGTCGACGAGCTCGTGCAGACCGAAGGGGCCGTGCGACCGGCCCATGCCGGTCTGCTTGATCCCGCCCCAGATGGCCCGCGGCTCGACGAATGAGTACATGTGATCGTTGATCGTGACCGACCCGGCCTCGAGGCGGTCGGCGAACCAGCCGGCCCGCTTGCGGTCGCGCGTCCAGACCGAAGCCGTCAGCCCATAGATGCTGTCGTTGGCCAGCCCGACCGCCTGCTCGTCGCTGTCGAAGGCCATGATCGGCAGGGTCGGGCCGAACGTCTCCTCGGTCATGCAGCGCATGGTGTGGTCGACACCGGTGAGCACGGTCGGTTCGATGAAGTGGCCGGCCAGGCCGGCGACCCGGCCGCCCCCGACGACGACGCTCGCGCCCTTGGCCCTGGCGTCGGCGATGTGCTCCTCGACGACCGCGAGCTGTCCGGCCGTGGCCATGGGCCCCATGCCGACGCCCTCCGCGAGGGGGTCGCCGACCTTGACCTCGCGGGCCAGCTCGACGACCCGGGCCGTGAACCGCTCGGCGACCGGCCGGGCGACGTAGACCCGCTCGACCGAGCCGCAGCTCTGGCCGCAGTTCATGAAGCCCGCCCAGACCGCCCCGCGCGCGGCCTTCTCGAGGTCGGCGTCCTCGCAGACGATCATCGGGTCCTTGCCGCCGAGCTCGAGGGCGACGTTGGTCAGGTTCCGGGCGCACAGCTCGACGACGCGCTTGCCGATGCCGACGCTGCCGGTGAACATGACCGTCTGGATGTCCGGGTCGGTGATCATCGCCTCGGCTTCCGGGACGCGGCAGACGACGACGTTGAAGACGCCGGGCGGCATCCCGGCCTCGAGGAAGACCTCGCCGATGAGGAGGGCCACGAGGGGCGTCGACGTCGAGGGCCTGAGGACGATCGTGTTGCCGCCGGTCAGGGCGCTGAGGGAGTCGCAGAAGGGGATGAGGAAGGGGAAGTTCCAGGGCGAGATGATGAGCGTCGGGCCGAGGGGGTGGAAGTGGAACATCCCCGACTTGTTGAAGAACAGGGGCGTGTGGTGCCCGGCCCGGTGCGGCTGGAGCAGCCGGCCCTGGTTGTGTCCGTAGTAGTTGAGCGACTGGAGGGCGCCGAAGACCTCGACCGAGAGCGACTCGGGGTAGGGCGAGCCCTTCTCCCTGGCGATGAGGCGGCCGGCCTCGGCGGCGCGCCGGGCCAGGATGTTCTCGGCCCGCTTGAAGATGGCCCGCTTCTCCCGGGGATCGAGCCAGCGCCAGACCGGGTAGGCCTCCTTGGCCGCCCGGATGGCCCGGTCGCACTGCTCCCGCGACGCGACCGAGACCTCGCCCACCGGTTCGAGGGTGGCCGGGTTCTCCGAGACGAGCTTGACTCCCGTCTCGACGCGTTCGCCGTTGATGATCAGGCGTCCGTCCATGGGCGCGGCCCTCCCTTACCCGGCCGGCTCGGTCTCCGACCGCCGGGCCTTCTTTTTCCCCCGGCCCACCGCCAGGGCGATGAGGATGCTGAGGCCGTATAACGCGAGCATCGGGATGGCCACGATGCTCTGGGTGACAACGTCGGGCGTAGGCGTGATGACGGCGGCGACGACGAAGACGAGGAGCACGGCGTACTTGAAGTTCCGGATCATCCAGCCGGCCGTGACCAGGCCCATCTTGGCCAGGAAGAAGACCAGGGTGGGCAGCTCGAAGACGACGGCGATCCCGAG
Organism: uncultured Eubacteriales bacterium; assembly: GCA_964408215.1. Classification (GTDB taxonomy): domain Bacteria; phylum Acidobacteriota; class Aminicenantia; order Aminicenantales; family Saccharicenantaceae; genus RBG-16-66-30. The sequence goes on along the minus strand of CAYOYQ010000203.1, from coordinate 2,249 downwards.
GAGGACCTTCAGGGCCAGGCCGAAGTACTGGTCGACGGTGATGACCGGCTGGAAGTCGGCGGCGATCTTCAGGAAGAACCGGCAGGCCCAGGGGAAGACGATGAAATAGCCGAAGACGGCGCCGAGGGCGAAGAAGAAGGTCGTCATCAGCACGAACGGGATAACGTATTTCTTCTCTTTCTGGTACAGGCCCGGGGCGACGAAATACCAGATCTGGAGGAAGACGAACGGGGACATGAGGAAGAGAGAGCCCAGGAAGGCCACTTTGATGTAGAGCATGAACGGCGCGGTCAGGCTGGTGAAGGCCAGCTTGGTGCCGGCCGGGAGGTATTGAGTGACGGGGCGGGCCAGGACGGCGTAGATCTCTTTTGAGAAGATCCAGCCGGGGATGAACCCCAGGAACAGGGCCAGGGCGGAGTAGAAGAGCCTCTTCCTCAGGTCCTCGAGGTGCTCGAGGAAGGTCATCTCGTCAGGAGACTTTCGGCCCTTCCCCAGTCGCATCTTTCTCGATGTCCTTCTTGATCTCTTCGGGAACGGTGGTGATGTCCGTCGCGATCTTGGTGACGCTCGTGCGGAGGTCGTCGACGCCGGACTGGATGTCCTTGCGGATGTCCTTGAGCTCGGAGGCCTCGATCTCCTCCTCGATGCGACCCTTGATCTCGTCGGAGGTCTTCTTGAACTCCCGGAGGGCCTTGCCGACCGAGCGCCCGATCTCGGGGAGCTTCTTGGGGCCGAACACGAGCAGGGCGATGACGAAGATGAGGATGAGCTCCGCGGGTCCGATGCTGCCGAACATGGGTTTCTCGAGCGGGTATTATAGCACTTCGCCCCTGAAAAGGGGACATGTACCTCCGGTACGTGTCCCCTCCGGCGGCGGCTTTACTTGGGGGGCGGGCGGTGCTAAAATGAGCCGTACGTGAGGTCTATGAAAAAACGGCTGATGTTCGGCGCCCTGGCCATCGCGGCCGCCCTTGTCCTTCTCCAGGTCCCCTCCCACGATCAGGACCTCTGGTCGGCCTCCCTGGCTAAAGCCAAGGCCATCGCCGGCGTTCTCGAGGAGAATTACTACAAGCCCCTCGTCGAGGAGGACCTGGCCATCGCCTCGATCCGGGGCACGCTCGACACCCTCGATCCCCACAGCTACTTCCTCGATCCCTCGAGCTTCTCGAGGATGCGCGAGGACTACCAGGGCAAGTACTACGGCACGGGCATGCAGATCCAGAAGCAGGGCGACAACATCGTCGTCATCGCCCCGATCGAAGGCGGCCCGGCCTGGCGGCTGGGCATCCAGCCGGGCGACCTCATCACCCACATCGATGGCGTGTCGACCGTCCCCCTCTCGAGCTACGACGCCATGCAGAAGCTCCGCGGCACCGAAAAAGGGTCGAAGGTCACCGTCACCTTCGCCCGCGACGGCGTCGCCAAGCCCTTCGACATCACCTTCGCCCGCGAGGAGATCCCCCTCCTGAGCGTTCCCTACAGCTTCCTGCTCCAGGCCGGCGTCGGCTACATCTACGTCCGGAACTTCGGCGAGGAGACCCCGAGCGAGCTCGAGGCCGCCCTGGCCAAGCTGACCAAGGAGGGGATGACCAGCCTCGTCCTCGACCTGCGCCTGAACACCGGCGGCGCCCTCGCCCCGTCCGTCGAGATCTCCGACCTCTTCCTGCCCAGGGGGTCGCTCATCGTCTCGATGAAGGGCCGCAACCGAGCCTACGACCGGCAGTTCCCGGCCTTCCAGAACAACCAGTACGAGAAGCTGCCGCTCGTCATCCTCATCGACCAGGGCACGGCCAGCGCCTCCGAGATCGTTAGCGGCGCGGTCATGGACCACGACCGCGGTCTCGTCGTCGGCGAGGACTCGTGGGGCAAGGGCCTCGTCCAGACCGTCTTCCCGCTGGCTTCGAACATGGCCGTGGCCCTGACCGTGGCCAAGTATCTGACGCCGAGCGGGCGCTCCATCCAGCGCGATTACACCCAGCTCGACGACTACCTGATGAGCAAGCGCGCCCCCGAGGCGAGCCGGGAGGTCTTCCACACCGAGCACGGCCGCAAGGTCCTCGGCCAGGGCGGGATCACGCCCGACTACGCCGTCAACTCGCTCATCAAGCCGTTCACCGGCCGCCTCCGCATCTCCGGGGCGTTCTTCGCCTACGCCCGGCGCCTGGCCCTGCACCAGACCGACCTCGGCCGGAAGTTCGTCTTCCCCCAGGACGTGAAGGAGGGCGCGGCGCCGCCGGCCGGCCGCATCC
>CAYOYQ010000202.1:1390-4889 GCA_964408215.1 uncultured Eubacteriales bacterium | reverse complement strand
GACGATGCGGCCGTCGCCGCAACCGATATCGTAGAGGACGTCCTTGCCGGCGAGCTCGGCCAGCTCGAGCATGCGGTCGACGACCGGCTGCGGCGTCGGGACCCACGGCGCGAGATCGACCGCGTCGGACCGGCCATGGGACCCGAGGAAGAGGTCGATCGTTGTCCCTTCGTCGTACCGGAAGGAATAGGGGCTGCCCGGATCGAGCGAATAAAGGGCGTCCTTCCGGCCGGTCGAGAACTCGATCTCGAGCGCTCCGGCCGTGCGGAAGCGGTCGATCGTCCCGGGCCCGATCTCGCGCGTCTCGGCTGCCTCCGGCTTCCCGGCCGGGTAGATCCTGTAGGTGATGGCGTGATCGGTGACGTTGCGGACGGTCGTCTCCCTGAGCCTGAGGTCGGCGGCCGACTGGCTCGAGAGAGAGGCGGCCGCGGGCTCGCGCCTGGCACAGGCCGGGAGCGTGAGGGCGAGGACGGTGAGAACGAGGACGGCGGCGCGGCCGCGGCGGGGCGCAAGCATCATGGGGACCTCCGTTCGGGGCCCATTTTATCACAAGAAGAGGGGGGACACGTACCCGGTACGTGTCCCCGGTCCGTCGCCGTTGACTCCGCCGGTCGATTCCCCTAAAGTGAGGACATTTCTGGGGGCGGACGGCCGCCCGAGAGGACACCGATGACCCGACCCAAGCGGACCGCCCGGGGCGCCGTCCTTCTCCTGCTTCTCGCCGGCTCCGTCGGGGCCGCCCCCGGAGGCGACGGCTTCTTCCGGCCCCTAAGGACGACGACGCCCCCGGTGATCGACGGCCGGCTCGACGACGCCGTCTGGGCCGAAGCCCCCTCGGTCGTCCTGGCCAAGACCTGGGCGCCCGATTTCGGCCGGGACGCTTCCGAGAGGACGGTCGCCTCGATGGCCTACGACGCCGAGACCCTCTATTTCGCCTTCAAGTGCTTCGACCGGGAGCCGGACAGGATCAAAGCGGCCATGGCCAACCGCGACACGATCCATCCCGACGACTGGATCTGCATCAACCTCGACAGCTTCAACGACCGGCAGTCCCTCTACGCGTTCTACGTCAACCCACTCGGGGTCCAGGGCGACAGCCGCTTTGCCGGCGGCGTCGAGGATTTCAGCGTCGACATCGTCTGGAAGAGCGCCGGGCGGCTCGCTCCCGACGGCTACTGCGTCGAGCTGGCCGTGCCCTTCAAGAGCATCCGCTACGCCGGGTCGAAGCGGGTCGAGATGTCGATCTTCTTCGAGCGGCGGATCTCGCGCCGCTCGGAGCACAGCTCCTATCCCGCCCTCGACCCGGCCCGCGGCTATTTCTTCCTGACCCAGATGATGCCTCTCGAGCTCGAGGGCATCAAGCGCTACACGCTTCTCGAGGTCCTGCCGGCGGTCACCTACCGGGACGGCGCGGAACGCGCCGCGGGCGTTCTCGTCGGCGAGAAGGGCGCCGGCGACGCCCACTTGACCGGAAAATACGGGATCACCTCCCAGCTCATCCTCGACGGGACCTGGAACCCCGACTTCAGCCAGGTCGAGGCCGATGCCGGGCAGGTCGACGTCAACCTCCGCACCGACCTCTATTTTCCCGAGAAGCGGCCTTTCTTCCTGGAAGCGAGCGAGATGTTCCAGCTCGCGACGGGGACGGGCCTCGATCCCCTCAGCGCGGTCGTCTACACCCGGACGATCATCGACCCGCGCGTCGGCTTCAAGCTCTCCGGCAAGGTCGGGCGGAAGGACACGATCGCTTCGATCTTCGCCCTGGACGAATCCCCCTCGGGCGAACCGTCCTGGGTCCCCGGGGACGACAAGTACGCCAGCTTCGGCATCCTGCGCTACAAACGGGCCCTTGCCGGCGACAGCTACCTGGGCTTGTTCTCGGCCGGCCGGAGCTACGGCGGCGGGTTCAACGAAGTGGGCGGCGCGGACGGCCAGGTCCGCCTGTCGAGATCCAGCCAGCTGAGCTTTCACGGCTTCGGCTCGTGGACGAGAGACGTCGCCGGCGCCGCGACCGTCGCCGGGGCCGCCCTCGGCGCCGACTACGTCTACGACACCCGGGATCTCGGCCTAAGTGCCACATTCTACGATATTAGCGGGGACTTCGAGACGGCGGCCGGCTACCTGACGCGCCCGGGTGTCGCCGGGCTTCACGCCTCCGTACTGCCGCGGTTCTACCCCCGGAGCCGCTTCTTCCGGAAGATCGTGCCCTTCCTGAACCTGGCCGCCCTGAAGGACCTGCCGAGCGGGCTCCTCGAGACGGCCGACGCCGTGGGCCTTACGGCCCTCCTACCGGGCAATACCACCGTCCAGCTCCAGGGCCGGTACTCGACCGAGGTCTTCCTCGGCGCGCGCTTCGACACGAGCGGCGGCGGCGTCCAGGTCGTGAGCCAGGTGAGCAAGTCCTTCTCCCTCCGCGCGCTCTACTCACGGTCCAACGCCATCCGCTATGTCGCCGACCCCTATCAGGGCCGCGGCAACCGGATCACGTCGACCCTGACGTACAAGCCCTCCGAGAAATTCGACCTGACCGGCAGCCTGGCTTTTTCCGATTTCACCCGGAGCTCCACCGGCGAGCGGGAGTACCGCTACGCGATCTGGCGCGGCCGGCTGACCTACCAGATGAACCGCACTCTGTTCTTCCGGGGGATCGTCGAATACAATTCTTTCCGCAAGGAGATGCTGACCGACCTCCTGGCCTCCTTCACCTACATCCCCGGCACGGTCCTCCAGCTCGGCTACGGCTCGCTCTACGACCGCACGGAGTGGGTCGGCGGCGAATACCGGGACTCCGGCCGCTTCCTCGAGATGAAACGGGGGTTCTTCTTCAAGGCCTCCTATCTCTGGCGCCTCTAGCCGGACCTGTTCATAAAAACTCCCCGTTCCTTGTGTTATAATGCTTTCTGACCCGAGCAAAGGGCCGGAGGAAACCATGAAAACCCTCAAGATCCTCGTTCTTGGCCTCATCGTCTTCGGCGCGGCGACCGTGTTCCTCGAGGCGCTGCCCAAGAAGGACACCTGGTACACCATGCATTATTTCCTGATGCAGGATTACGAGCGCAAGGCCTATAAGAAGCTCTCGGCCAACGGCAAGCTCGAGTTCCAGAAGGTCTACTGGGAGTCCCGGACCCCGGCGGCCAAGGAAGAGTTCGACCGACGGCTGGCCTACATCGAGCCGACGTTCAAGAACGAGAACTCGTCCCAGCCCTGGAACACCGACCGGGCCCGGATCTACCTCCTCAACGGCCGGCCGGCCGGCGTCGAGCAGAAGCAGAACGACTTCTGGACCGGCCAGGTCACCGTCCCGGGCGCCCAGGGCAACGTCAGCCAGGACCGCTCGGGCGAGGACATCCAGGGGCGTACTCTCGAGGTCTGGTCCTACAACTTCGACCGCCGGGTCGTCCAGTACGCCTTTTCCTTCTCGCCGCCCAACAAGTGGGTCCAGGTCCAGATCTCCGCCGCCGGCGGGCGCTACATCCAGGGCCTGGAGAAGCAGAGCCGG
>CAYOYQ010000202.1:0-1290 GCA_964408215.1 uncultured Eubacteriales bacterium | reverse complement strand
TCCCGGAAATGGCTCGAGGAGGACGTCGGCTACATCATCACCCCCAAGGAACGCGACGTCTTCCTGCGCCTCCAGACCGACCGGGACCGCGCCCTCTTCATCGAGGCCTTCTGGAAGCAGCGGGACCCCGATCCGACGACGGCCGAGAACGAGTTCCGCACGGAGCATTACCGCCGCATCCAGTACGCCAACCAGAACTTCGGCCGGGACGCGCCGGGGCCGGGCTGGCGCTCGGCCATGGGCCGGATCTATATCATCCTCGGCGAGCCCAAATCTATCGACAAGTTCGAGAACCTCTACGACATCAAGCCGACCATCATCTGGTTCTACAGCGACATGGCCCCCCTCGGCCTGCCCAATTCCTTCAACGTCGTCTTCTTCAAGCGGGAGAACCAGGGCGAGTACCGCCTCTACTCGCCCCTCAACGACGGCCCCCAGAGCCTCCTCATCCATTACGCCGGGGACATGACCAGCTATTCAGCCGCCTACGCCCAGCTGATGGACAAGGAGCCGGCCATCGCCGCGGTCTCGCTCTCGCTCATCCCCGGGGAGTCGCGGGAGATGCTGAGCCCCTCGATCCCGTCCGAGATCATGCTCAACAAGCAGATCCCAGCCTCCTCCTATGAGCGGGTCAAGGACGATTACGCCGACAAGCTCCTCAAGTATAAGGACATCATCGACGTCGACTACACGGCGAACTACATCGCCAACGACAATCTCATCAACGTCCGTTACGACCCGGCCGGCGCCGCCCTGGTCCATTACCTCATCGAGCCGTCCCGCCTGACCCTGGAGAAGTCCGGGATCGAGTACCGGGCCGACCTCGAGGTCAACGGGATCGTCACCGACGAGCGCGGCCGGACGGTCTACCAGTTCGACCGCCAGGCGCCGATCCGCCTGGGCCCGGACCAGTTCGAAAGGATCAAGGCCAGCCCCTTCAGCTTCCAGGACGTCTTCCCCCTCGTCCCCGGGAGATACTCGCTGAGCATCCTCTGGAAGAACCGGCTGACCAAGGCCTTCACCTCGCTCGAGGCGGACCTCCTCGTCCCCGACGCGTCGGCCTTCTGGATGTCGACGCCCGTCCTGGCCCATAAGATCGACCGCGAATCGCGGTACAAGGGCCAGAGCAAGTCGTTCCTGTTCGGCGGGGTCCAGTTCGTCCCGACCTCGCATGCGATCTTCCAGACGGGCGAGATGCTCTACGTGTCCTACGGCCTGGTCAATATCCCCGACGACATCCGCCGGGGCGGCTCGGTCGCGTACACGATCCTCAAGGAGGGCGCCGAGGTC
>CAYOYQ010000201.1:0-4928 GCA_964408215.1 uncultured Eubacteriales bacterium | reverse complement strand
TCGGCCCGCCTCCTCCGGGCCGTCGATTTCCTCATCGGCGCCCACAACCGTGACATCAAGGACGTCGACGCCTTCGCCGTGGCCGCGGGCCCAGGCTCGTTCACCGGCATCCGCATCGGGCTCGGGGCGGTGAAAGCGCTGTCGTTCGCCTCGGCGAAGCCCGTCGCTCCGGTCTCGACCCTCGTGGCGCTGGCGACGAAGCTCGCCGCGGACGGGACGCGGCTCGCGGCGCCTCTCCTCGACGCCAAGAAAGGGGAGATCTACGCGGCGCTGTTCGAAGCCGGACGCACGGGCCTCAAAGAGATCATCCCCCAAGGGGCCTACGGCCCGGACGAGTTCTTCGTCCGGCTGCCGTCCCGGCGCGTCATCGCCTTCGCCGGGAGCGGCGTCGCCGCCTACCGCGCGAAGCTCCTGCCCTACATCCGTGACAAGGCCCGCTTCCCCCGCCGCTCGCCGTTCATCGCCGCCGAGGTCGGCCGGATCGGGCGCTCGATCGTCCTCGAGGGCCGCGGGGTCGCCGCCGCGGCGCTCGAGCCCATCTACTTCCGGAGATCGCAGGCCGAGGAGACATGTCGGAGCTGATCGAAGGCGAGGACCGCTATTTCATCCGCCGGATGAAGGAGGCGGACCTCCCCGCGGTCCACAGGATCGAGGCCCTGTCGTTTTCCAATCCCTGGAGCGACAACACGTTCCGCGGCGAGATCCAGAACACCGCCGTCTCGTTCCCGCTCGTCGTCGTCCGGCGCCCGGGCGACGAGGTCGTCGGCTACATCGTGTATTGGCATATCCGGGGCGACGTCCAGGTCAACAACATCGCCGTCCGGCCGGACTGTCGCGGCCTCGGTCTCGGCGAGGCGATGATGAAGTTCGCCATCGCCAGGGTCAAGACGGAGGGAGGCGAGTTCATGACCCTCGAGGTCCGGCAGTCCAATACCGCGGCCGTGACGCTCTACAAGAAGCTCGGCTTCGAGGTGCTGGGGACGCGCAAGAACTACTACACCAAGCCCGACGAGGACGCCTGGTTCATGGGCCTCGTCCTCGATCAGTAGTCGACCCGGAGGAGGGTCAGTCCCTTGGCAGCGGCCGTCGCCCCGGCGAGCGTCCGGTCCTTGCGCTCGAAGATCCCCTCGATGTCCTTTGGGCGCAGGCGGCCCCGGCCGACCTCGAGGAGCGTCCCGACGATCGTCCGGACCATGTAGCGCAGGAACCCTTCGGCCTCGATCGTGTAGACGAGCTCCTCGCCTGTCTTCCGCAGCTCCGAGCGCCGCACCGTTCGGATGGGCGTCCGGTCGCGGTTCGAGGAGAACGCGGTGAAGTCGGCGGTCCGGACGAAAAGTCGGGCCGCTTGGCGCATGGCCCCGACCTCGAGGGGATAGGGCCAGTGAAGGACGAAACGCCGGTCGAGCGGGCTCGGCTGCGGGGCGCAGACGATCCGGTAGCGGTAGAGCTTCGACCGGGCCGACTTGCGGGCGTGAAACCCCGGCGGGGCCTCGGCCAGCGAGAAGATCCGGACGTCCTCGGGCAGGACGGCGTTGAGGGCCCGCAGGAGGACCTCGTCCGTGAGCTTGAAGGCGCCGCGGAAGCTGGCCACCTGGCCGAGGGCGTGAACGCCGGCGTCGGTGCGGCCGGCGCCGTGAACGACGACCTTCTTTTGAGTGATCTTGCGCAGGGCGTCCTCGACGGCGCCCTGGACGGTCCGGGCCGCCGGCTGGCGCTGCCAGCCCTTGAAATCCGTCCCGTCGTAGCCGAGGACGATGCGGTAGTTCTTCATTTCGCGGCCAAGCCGTCGAGGGCCTTGCGGACGGCCTCCTCGGGCGTCCCCGCCGCTTCGACGCCCTTGACCTCCCAGCTCCCGAGCCCGACGACCTTCTTGCCGTGGATCTTGCCGTAGGCGATCTCGGAGAGGGTGCCGTACTCGCCGTCGATGGCGATGACGGCGTCGGCGTTCATGACGACGAGCGAGTTCCTGGTGTAGCCGAGGCCGGTCGCGACGGGGACGTCGACAGAGAGGTTGGCGTCGGCGGGGTCCGTCCCGGGCAGGATGCCGATAACGAGCCCGCCGGCCTCGCGGGCGCCCCGGCTCGCCGCTTCCATGACCCCGCCGAGCCCGCCGCAGACGAGGACGGCCCCGGCCCGGGCGACGAGGCGGCCGACCTCGACGGCCGTCTCCAAGGCCGGGCGGCCCGCTCGGCTCCCTCCGATGACGGCGATGCGGACCCGCTTGCGGATGTCGTTCATGGGCGTCCTCCCGAGGCCTCGCTCGGGCCGTATTCTATCATATCCCGGGACCCCTCAGGTCATCACTTGACGCCCCCCTCGGGATTGGGCAATACTAGGGGACCCGGGGTCGCACCGCGCATGCCGTTCATCGATCACGCCGTCAAGACGATCGCCATCAAGATCGTTTACTACGGTCCCGGTCTGAGCGGCAAGACCACCAACCTCCGCTACATCTACTACAAGCTCGACCCCGCCTACCGGGGCGAGCTCGTCTGTCTCGAGACCGACGCCGACCGGACCTACTTCTTCGACCTCCTACCCATCCGGGCCGGCATGATCGGCGACTTCAAGGTCCACTTCCAGCTCATGTCGGCGCCGGGCCAGGTCTTCTACGAGGCCTCGCGGAAGAGCGTCCTGCGCGGGGCCGACGGCATCGTCTTCGTGGCCGACTCGCAGATCCCGCTCCTCGACGCCAACCTCGAGAGCTTCGACGGCCTGCGGCGCAACTGCCTCCAGCAGGACATCGACCTGATGAAGCTGCCGCTCGTCTTTCAGTACAACAAGCGCGACCTCAGCTATCTCATCCCGGTCGAGACCTTCAACAACCTGCTCAATCCCCGCCGGGGGCCTTGGGTCGAGGCCGCGGCCGTCAACGGCGTCGGCGTCTTCGAGACCCTGCGCGAGATCTCCAAGCTGACCGTGCCGCTGGCCCGGGAGAAGCTCTACGGGACCAAAGCCCGGACGGACGCCGACACCTCCGCCGCCGACTCGCGGGACTTCGAGGAGGCCCAGGCCTCCGAGGGGGCCAAGGCGCCGACCAACTCGACGACCCGGATCCTGCGGAAGTCCCGTCAGGAGATCGAGGCCGAGCTCGACCGGCTCTCCCGCGAGTACGTCCGCAAGACGCGCGGCTGACGCAAACGGCCGGGCCCGTTCGTCTTTAGGAGCGGGCCCATGCTGGTCAAGATCACGAGCGCCGCTCTCCACGGGATCGAGGCCTACGCCGTCGAGGTCGAGGTCGACATCGTCGCCGGCTTCCCGACCTTCGTCACGGTGGGGCTTCCCGACGCCGCCGTCCGCGAGAGCAAGGAGCGCGTCCGGGCCGCCCTCAAGAACTGCGGCTACGACCTCGAGTCGAAGCGGATCACCATCAACCTGGCCCCCGCTGACAGGAAAAAGGAAGGCTCGGCCTTCGACCTGCCGATCGCGCTGGGGTTCCTTGCGTTCCTCGAGGTCGTTACCCCGGCGCGGCTACGGGACTATCTCTTCGTCGGCGAACTGGCGCTCGACGGCCGGCTCAAAGCCGTGCGCGGCGTCCTGCCCATCGCCCTGATGGCCCGGGCGAACGGTTTTCGAGGCGTCGTCGTCCCGGCCGTGAACGCCCGGGAAGCGGCCCTCGTCCGCGGTCTCGAGGTCTTCGCCCTCGAGGACCTCGTCCGGGTCGTCCGGCTCCTGCGCGAGCCGGGAGAGGTCCCGCCCTGCCGCCTCGACGAGCGCGACCTCGTCGCGGCGCCGGTTTACGCCGTCGACTTCGAGGACGTCAAGGGCCAACAGCACGCCAAGCGGGCCCTCGAGGTGGCCGCGGCCGGGGCCCACAACGTTCTCATGGTCGGCCCGCCGGGAGCCGGGAAGACCATGCTGGCCCGGCGCCTGCCGACCATCCTCCCCGACATGTCCTACGAGGAGATGCTCGAGACGACCCGGATCTACAGCGCGGCCGGGCTCGTCGCGGGCGCGGGCACGGTCAGCGCCAGGCCCTTCCGGGCGCCGCATCACACCGTCACCGACGCCGGCCTCGTCGGCGGCGGCCTGGTGCCGAAGCCGGGCGAGGTCAGCCTGGCCCATCACGGCCTGCTCTTCCTCGACGAGCTGCCGGAGTTCAGGCGCAAGGTGCTCGAGGACCTGCGCCAGCCGGTCGAGGACGGCCGGGTGACCGTGGCCCGGTCCGGGTACTCGGTCACGTTCCCGGCCGCCTTCATGCTGGTCGCGGCCATGAACCCTTGCGCCGACGTCCGCCGCGGCCTCCTCGGCGGCACCGCCGACTGCACCGACAGCGAAAAGGCCCGCTATTACTCCAAGATCTCGGGGCCGCTCCTCGACCGGATCGACATCCAGCTCGACGTCCCCGAGGTCAAGTTCGGCGACATCGTCTCGCGGGCCCCGGCCGAAAGCTCGGCCGCGATCAGGGCCCGCGTCGTCCGGGCCCGGGCCAGGCAGGCGGCGCGGTTCGCCGGGCGCGGCGTCTTCGCCAACGCTCAGATGGGTCCCAAAGAGGTCAAGGAATTCTGTCGCCTGCCGGCCGAGGCAGAGCAGCTTCTCGAAGCGGCCGTGACGAGACTCGGTTTCAGTGCCCGGGCCTTCGACCGGGTGCTCAAGGTCGCCCGGACGATCGCCGACCTCGAGGGGAGCGACGGCATCGCGACGGCCCATGTCTCCGAGGCCATCCAATACCGCATGATGGACCGGCTGCGCTGACCTGGACCATTCATGAAAACGCCGTGACGGACGTTTGCCCTTTTCGCCCGCCCTTGATAGAATCCCCGGGAATGCACGCATCGCTCCGCAGGAGATGAAGCGCATGGAACCGAATCCCCAACTGTCCGTTCCCGTCGACAAGACCAAGATCGCCCTGCCGCGCATCCTCAGCCTTTGGGACGTCGTCATGATCGTCATCGGCGGGGTCATCGGCTCGGGCATCTTCCTGACCC
>CAYOYQ010000200.1:0-4944 GCA_964408215.1 uncultured Eubacteriales bacterium | reverse complement strand
CCCCCCAAATCGCCCAAGTCCTTTAAGATCAAGCCTTTTCAGGCCGGAGGTCAACCAAAGAAGACCTTGGCGATCTCGTAGAGCTCGGCGTCGACGGTCTTCGTCTCGGCCAGGGCCTCCTCGAAGGGGACAGGGACGATCTCGTTCCCGCGGAGGCCGACCATGAAGCCGAACTTCTCCTGCTTGACGAGGTCGATGGCCGCGATGCCGAACCGGGTGGCCAGGATGCGGTCGCGGGCCGTCGGGGAGCCCCCCCTCTGGATGTGGCCGAGGACCGTGACTCGGGTGTCGATGGCCGTGCGCATCTCGATCTCGCGGGCGATGAGATTGCCGATGCCGCCCAGGCGGGCGTGCCCGAAGGCGTCCTTTTCGCTCGTCAACGTGATCTTTTGGGCGTCTTTGGGCCGGGCCCCCTCGGCGACGACGACGATGCTGAACATCTTGCCGCGCTCCCGTCGGCTCTGGATCTGGGCGCAGATCTCGTCGAGATCGAAAGGGAACTCGGGGATCAAGATGATGTCCGCCCCGCCGGCGAGGCCGCCTTCGACGGCGATCCAGCCGGCGTCCCGGCCCATGACCTCGACGACCATGACCCGGTGATGGGCCTCGGCCGTCGTGTGGAGGCGGTCCAGGGCCTCGGCGACGATCGAGACGGCCGTGTCGAAGCCGAAGGTGTAGTCGGTCCCGCAGAGGTCGTTATCGATGGTCTTGGGGACGCCGACGCAGCGCAGGCCCTTGTCGTGGAGCTTCTTGGCGACGCCCAGGGTGTCCTCGCCGCCGATGGCGATGACCGCGTCGAGCTCGAACTTCTCGACCTGGGCGAAGATCTTGCCGACCCCGTCCTCGACCTTGAAGGGATTGGTCCGGGTGGTGCCCAGGATGGTCCCGCCGCGCGGCAGGATGCCCGAGATGGCGCCGAGGTCGAGCGGCAGGATGCGGCCCTCGATGAGCCCCAGCCAGCCGTTCTTGATGCCCAGGATGTCGTAGCCGTAGACGACGATGCCCTTGCGGGTCACGGCCCGGATGACCGCATTGAGCCCGGGGCAATCGCCCCCGCCCGTCAGGATGCCGACTCTCATAAAGACCTCCGCAAACGCTCTCCGAAGCCCCGATTTCGCGAAGGATTATACTCGCGACACCCGGTCAATACAAGTTGCGGTCTCTTGAAGAGGGACGGGGAAGGGAGTATGGTGCTTTCATGATCGAGCTCCGGGGAGTGGCCAAGAAGTTCTCGGTCTTCACGGTCGTCAACGATGTCAGCTTCACCGTCCGCCCGGGCGAGGTCCTCGGATATCTCGGGCCGAACGGGGCCGGCAAGACCACGACGATCCGGATGCTGGCCGGTCTGCTCGAGCCGACCCGCGGCGAGATCCTCTTCGAGGGGCGCCCGATCCGGGAGGACATCCCTGGGTACAAGAGACGGCTGGGTTATGTTCCGGAACAGTCGGAGATCTACCCCCACCTCAGCGCCAATGATTATCTCCTGATGGTCGGACGGCTCCGCCGCCTGCCGGACCGGCCGCTCAAAGCCAAGATCATGGAGTTCATGGACATCTTCGGCCTGCGCCACGACATGGACAGCCCCTTGGCGACCTATTCGAAGGGCATGCGCCAGAAGGTCCTGATCGCGGCCGCGCTCCTCCATGATCCCGACCTTCTCCTCCTCGACGAGCCGCTTTCCGGGCTGGACGTGACGGCCAGCCTGGTCATCCGGGACCTGATCAAGACGCTGGCCGGGGAGGGGAAGGCCATCGTTTATTCCTCGCACGTGCTCGAGGTGACCGAGCAGGTCTGCTCGCGGATCATCATCCTCCACGAGGGGAACGTCGTGGCCGACGACTCCGTGGCCCATCTGCGCGACCTGATGCACCTGCCCTCACTGACCCAGATCTTCAGCCAGCTCGTCGTCCACGAGGACACGGGCCAGGCCGCCCGGCGGATCGTCGAGGCCATGAAAATGAGGAGCTGAGGGCCGTGGCCGTCGCGTCCGCTCTCCGTTCGGGACTCCGCGACGAGGGCGCCCAGATCGGCATCCTGACCAGGCACTTCTTCACCCGCCTCTTCCGGAACGACATCGTGGATTTCGAGGACCAGATGAAGGCCCGCCTGGCCGCCGTCCTGGCCATCCTGGCCGTCATCGTCGGCTGGAGCTCCTATTTCCTGGTCTTCTTCAAGTACGAGTTCTCCCCGGACGCCGACATCTCCTGGCAGGACAAGAACTACGTCTTTCTTCTGGTGATGATCCTCTTCGGCATCGTCACGCTCCTCGAATGGGAGATGCTCTTCCCGGACCGTCGCGATTTCGTCAACCTCACGCCTCTGCCGGTCCGGCTGAGGACCGTCTTCGCCGCCAAGCTGGCCTCCTTCGTCGCCTTCATCGCCCTCTTCTCGGCGGCCATGAACAGCTTCTCTTCGATCGCCTTCGCCCTCTTTCTGGCCCAATGGCGGTCGAACAGCGTCTTCTTCCTGGCCCGCCATGTCCTGGCCCACGTCGTGAGCGGCTTCGCGGCCTGTTTCTCGGTCTTCTTCGCCTGCGTTTTCGTCAATTTCCTCCTCATGGCCCTCCTGCCGCAGGCGCTCTATCGGCGCGTCTCGGTCCTGGTGCGTTTCGTCCTGGTCGGGCTCCTGGTCTTCCTGCTCCTGACGGTCCTCGTCGAGCCCGGGAGCCTGAGCGGCGCGGTGCGGTCCTTGGCCAAGCTCAAGGACCACGGCTCCCCGCTCATCTTCCGCCTGCCGTCCCTGTGGTTCGTCGGGCTCTACGAGGTCCTCCTGGGATCGGTAGACCCGACCTTCACGGCCCTGTCCCGGATGGCCGGGTGGGCCCTGGGGCTGTCGTTCGCCGCTTTCGGCCTGGCCTGCGCCCTGAGCTATGTCAGGCACTTCCATAAGACCCTGGAGTCGGCCAAACGGGGTCGCCCCCTCGGCCGGTTCCGGGAAGGCGCCGCCGGCCTGGTCCAGAGGCTCGTGCTGCGGAGCCCGGAAGAGAGGGCCGTCGGGATGTTCTTCTCCCGGACGATCCGGTCGAGCCCCAAGCACAGGACCGTCCTGGCCAACGGCTTGGCCGTCGGGGCCGCCGTGGTGATGCTGTCGATCGTCGCCAGCCGGCGCAATCTGCAGGCGCTGGACCCGTCCAATACGTACTTCCTGGCCCAATCGCTCCTCGTGCTTTTCGTCCTTCTGGCCGGCCTCCGCGCCGTCGTCGACATCCCCGTCGCGCTCGAAAGCAACTGGGTCTTCCGGGTGACGGAGTCCGCGGCGAGGCCCCGCTATGTCACGGGCCTGAAAAAGACGGTCTTCGTCTATTGGGTCCTGCCCCTCGGGGTCCTGATCTTTCTCGCCCATCTTTGGCTCTGGAGGGACGCCGGCGCCGCCGCGCTCCACGCGATCTTCTGCCTGGCCGTCGCCGGCCTCGGGATCGAGGCCCTCTTCTATCGCTTCCGCAAGATCCCCTTCGCCAGCACGCACGTGCCCGGCAAGCTCCAGCTCCAGACGCGGGCCGTGCCTTACCTCGTCGGCCTTCTGGCGCTCCTGGCCGCGCTGGCCGGCCTGGAAAAGTCGCTCCTCGGCCATCCGGGACGCTTCCCGGCCTTCCTCGCGGCGGCGGCCGCCCTGGGGGTTTTCCTGAAGCTCAAGAGCGTCCGCTTCAACAAGGACAACCCCTTGATCTACGAGGAGGAGCCGGAGCCGGCCATGGTCGGCTTCCCGGAGAACGTCTGAGCATGAAAGCCCTCCGTGCCCTGCGATCGCCCCTCGTCGTGGTCCTGGCCCTCGCCCTGTCCGGCTGCCGCAGCGGACACTCCGACGGCTGGAGCAGCCGGGCCCGGAGAATGGTCCTGACCAGCGGCCCCGCGGAAGTCGTCATGTCGTCCTCAAAGGTCCCCGGCTACTGGGCCCGGCAGGCCGATACGGGGGACGAATTCTTCCTGTACACGCGGGACCGTTCTTACGGGCCGGGGAGCCGGGTCACGGTCGAAGGGCCCTTCGGCGCCTCATCTCCGGCCGCTTTCCGTGAGGAGACCGGGGTCTATACGAGGTGGTACTCCGTCCATATCCTGGTCGTCTGGAGGATCGGGACGGACGCCCTTCCCGGCGGGCTTCTTCCGGAGCTCCCGTCCCGGTCGGGTCCGGGGGGTCAGGCCATGACCATCGTCTCGGACGCGGTGTTCGTCCGGACGGCCCGCGGCGACTATGTGGACGGCTATCTCGCCGACTGCGAAACAAGGTTCCAGAAACAAAAGCTGTTCCTCGCCCTGCAGCTCACGCCATTCGCCAGGGGAGATCGTCTGGACGTCCTGGGCGAGACCACCGGCGACAGCGTTCTTGTGCCCGCGGGGGAAGGCGCCATGGAGAAGATCGCGGTGTTCGAGGTCGAACGGGCCGGGCCGTACGTGCCCGTGGCGCCGAACATCCCGGGGATCAAGTGAAGCTCGGCTCCAACAAGCGCGGCCGGACGAAGCCGCCGAGAGGGACATTCCGCGGCCGAGAGAAGCCGGGCCGGCCTTGACCGGCCGCGCCCCGTTGTTTAAAGTAGGGGAGACGCCCCGACCGTTCGCGAAGGAGGAGAGCATGGCGGCCACGATCATCAGCGGCAAGGACGTTTCGGCGGAAATCCGCCAAGAGCTCAAGGGGCGGGCCGACCGTCTCAAGGAGAAGGGCCACACCCCCGGGCTGGCCGTCGTGCTCGTCGGCGAGGACCCGGCCTCGGTGTCCTACGTCACGGCCAAGGGCAAGGCGGCCGAGGAGATCGGCATCTTCGAGACGACCATCCGCATGCCGGGGGACTCCACCGAGGAGGCGATCCTTCGCCAGGTCGCGAGCCTCAACCGCGACGATCGCTTCAACGGCTTCCTCGTCCAGCTGCCCCTGCCGAAGTACGTCAACGCGGAGAAGGTCATCAACCTCATCTCGCCGGACAAGGACGTCGACGGGTTCCACCCGGTCAAC
>CAYOYQ010000199.1:0-4979 GCA_964408215.1 uncultured Eubacteriales bacterium | reverse complement strand
TCTCGTGCTTGTCGAGGTCGGCGTAGGTGGCGAAGCGCTGGACGGCCTGCTTGGCCAGGTCGCCGTAGGGCATGGGATGGCGGATGGCGGCGACGCGGCGGCCCTTCTCCTTGAGGATGGTGGCCACCTTGCGGCTGGTCTGGCTCTTACCGGACCCGGTCCGGACGGCGCAGACGGAGACGACGGGCCGGCGGCTCTTGATCATGGTCGCGCGGGGCCCGAGCAGGCAGAAGTTGGCGCCCGCGGCCTGGACGCGCGAGGCCATGTGCATGACGTACTCGTGGGGCAGGTCGCTGTAGGCGAGGTGGACGTCGTCGACCTTGTGGGCGGCGATGAGGCTCTCCATCTCGGACTCGGCCTCGATGGGGATGCCCTTGGGATAGAGCTTTCCGGCCAGGACCGCCGGGTACTTGCGGCCTTCGATATCCGGGATCTGCGTCGCCGTGAAAGCGACGACCCGGTAGTCCCGGTTGTCCCGGAAGTAAGTGTTGAAGCTGTGGAAGTCGCGCCCGGCGGCGCCGAGGATCAGGACCTTCTTCATGCGATTCTCCTCTCTCCTTTTATAAAAACTTCACCGTTTGCGAAATTCGAACTCTTCAGTTGTAAAGAAACGGACGTTAAGTATAGCCCAATTAAGGCCTTAATTCAATCGCTACCCTCGGTTCTAGCCTGACCGTCGGTCAGGCCCGGCCTCCGAGCCGGAGAGCAGCCGACTGGCCTACCGGGGCTTCGAGGCGGGCGAGTTCTTGCGTCCGGGCGCCCGCTTCTGGAACCCGCCCTGGGGGAGGGGCGGCGACGGCGGCCGGCGGGGCTGCTTCCAGGCGGGCTTCTGACGACGGTTGATCGGATGAGGCATCGTGTCCTCCCTTATCCTAGATGGAGACGATCTCGGCCGCGAGGGCGGCCGGGTCGAGCAGGACGGCGGTGCTTTTTCCCGTGAGCCAGCCCCCGGCCTCGCCGGGGTTGACCAGGAGGACGCCGTCCCGCCGCTCGACCAGGGGGCGATGGGTGTGGCCGAAGACGACGACGTCGAAGGCCCTTGAGGCGAGGAGGCCCGGGACCGACGAGTCCAGGTGGCAGAGGCCGAAGCGCCGCCCGGCGTGCTCGAAAGCCAGGGGGGCCGCGGCGATCTCCCCGAGCCCCCGGAAGGCCCGGGCGAGGCCGGCTCTCTCCCCGTCGCAGTTGCCGAAGACGGCCTTGACGGGGCAGCGGAGGTTGCGGAGCTCGTCGGCCGCGAAGGGGGCGACGAAGTCGCCGGCGTGGACGACGAGGTCGCAGCCGGCGTCGTCGAAGAGGCGGACCGCCGCGCGGACGCGGTCGAGGTTGTCGTGGGTGTCGGAAAGGAGGCCGATCATGGTCCGGCTCGTTCGCTATTAATTATAGCCGAAACAAGGGTTTGGCGTCGAATCCATCCTTTTGTTGACAGTTCAGGCCGATTTGCTTAAGATATAACGGCTTTAAAAAGTGAATTTTAGGCGCGTAGCTCAGTGGGAGAGCGCTTCCCTGACACGGAAGAGGCCGTGGGTTCAATTCCCTCCGCGCCTACCACGCGAAACATGCGGTCAGAGTTCGCGGGACCGCCGGAACGGCCGGATTTGAACCTCCCGCCCTGTCGACAGCAAAAGCGAGCGAGCGAGTGACATGAACGATATTCCGATCGAGGTCCTGAGGCACAGCGCGGCCCACCTGCTGGCCCACGCCGTGCTCGACCTCTACCCCGAGACCCGAACCGGCATCGGCCCGGCGGTCGAGACCGGGTTCTACTACGACTTCTTCCGCGAGACCCCCTTCACCCCCGAGGACCTGGACAGGATCGAGGCCCGGATGAAGGAGATCGCCCGGGAGAACATCCCCATTGAGCGCCTGGTCCTGGCCAAGGACGAGGCCATCAAGCTCTTCGAGGAGAAGAAGCAGCCGCTCAAGGTCGAGCTCATCCGGGAGAAGGGCGACGCCACCGTCACCGTCTACCGCCAGGGCCCCTTCGCCGACTTCTGCCTCGGGCCGCACGTCGCCTCGACCGGCCTGCTCCGGCACGTCAAGCTCCTCGCGGTCTCGGGCGCCTACTGGAAGGGCGACGAGAAGGGCCTCCAGATGCAGCGCATCTACGGTGCGGTCTTCGCCACGGCCAAGGAGCTCGAGGACCATCTCCGGCTGCTCGAGGAGGCCAAGAAGCGCGATCACCGCCGCCTCGGCACCGAGCTCGACCTCTTCAGCACCAGCGACGAGCTCGGCGGCGGGCTCATCCTCTGGCACCCCAAGGGCGCCCGGGTCCGGGCCGTCATCGAGCAGCACTGGCGCGAGCGCCACTGGGCCGGAGGCTACGACATCCTCTTCACCCCGCACATCGGCCGGGCCAACCTCTGGGAGACCTCGGGCCACCTCGGCTTCTACAAGGACAGCATGTATGCGGCGATGCTCATCGACGAGCAGCCCTACTACCTGAAGCCGATGAACTGCCCGTTCCACATCCAGATCTACAAATCGCGGATGCGCTCCTACCGCGACCTGCCCCTGCGCTGGGCCGAGCTCGGCACCGTCTACCGCTACGAGCGCAGCGGCACGCTTCACGGCCTGCTCCGGGTCCGCGGCTTCACCCAGGACGACGCCCACATCATCTGCACGCCCGGGCAGATCGACGACGAGATCCTGCGCGTCCTCGACTTCTCGGTCTCCATCCTGGCCGACTTCGGCTTCACCGACAACACGATCGAGCTGTCGGTCCGCGACCCCAAGAACCCCGGGAAGTACGCCGGCTCGGACGCGATGTGGCGCCAGGCCGAGTCCTCGCTGGTCAAGGCCCTGGAGACCCGCGGCTACCCCTACGCGCGCAAGGAAGGCGAGGCCGTCTTCTACGGGCCCAAGATCGACATCAAGATCAAGGACGCCCTCGGCCGCCTCTGGCAGTGCACGACAATCCAGTTCGACTTCAACATGTCCGAGCGCTTCGGGATGACCTACGTCGGCGAGGACGGCCAGGAGCACCGGCCCTACATGGTCCATCGAGCCCTGCTCGGCTCGCTCGAGCGCTTCTTCGGCGTCCTCGTCGAGCATTACAACGGAAGCTTCCCGCTCTGGTTGGCGCCCGTCCAGGCCGTCGTCCTGCCGATCGCCGAGCGACACGAGCCCTACGCCCGGGCCCTCGAGGCCAAGCTGGCCGCGGCCGGCCTGCGAACGGCCGTCGACCTCGGCCGGGAGAAGGTCGGCAAGAAGATCCGCGAAGCCGAGCTCCAGAAGATCCCGGCGATCCTCGTCGTCGGCGACAAGGAGGTCGAGCGCGGCACGGCCGCCCTCCGCGTCCACGGCCAGGGCGACAAGGGCGAGGTGGCCGTCGACCGGTTCATCGAACAGGCGCGAGCCTTCGATCGGAATAAGAGTCTCAGCGTGAATTTCTAGAGGAGGACCGACCATTTTCAAGCGACACGGCTACTATCCTGCGGTTGCCAAGGCCAAGCCCCACCGGATCAACGGGATGATCCCGGCGCGCGAGGTCCGGGTCATCGACGAGGACAAGAAGGCCCTCGGCGTCATGCCCACGATCCAGGCCGTCCAGCTGGCCCGGGACCGGGGCCTCGACCTCGTCGAGATCGCCCCGACGGCCGACCCGCCCGTCTGCAAGATCACGGATTACGGCAAGTTCCTGTACGAGGAGCACAAGAAGGACCACGAGGCCAAGAAGCACCAGAAGCAGATCCAGATCAAGGAGATCAAGTTCCGGCCCAAGATCAGCATCCACGACTACGACTTCAAGATGAAGCACGTCAGGCGGTTCCTCGGCGAAGGCAACAAGGTCAAGATCACCGTCATGCTCCGCGGCCGCGAGAAGCAGAAGCCGGAGCTCGGCTACCAGGTGCTCGACCGCGTCCTCGGCGACGTCAAGGACCTGGCCACCCAGGACGGCTCCGCCCGCAAGCAGGATTGGGCCGTGTCGGCCCTGCTCGTCCCCACCAAACCCGGAGGAAAAGATGCCAAAGTTAAAAACCCACAAGGGAGCCCAAAAGAGGTTCAAGGTCACGGAGAAGAAAAAGCTCCTGCACGCCCAGGCGAATAAGAAGCACATCCTGACCAAGAAATCCTCCAAGCGGATCCGCCAGCTCGGTCACCCGTCGCCGGCCAGCAAGGGCGACCGCAAAGTGCTCAAGACGATGCTCCCGTACGACATGTGAGTCGAGAGAACCCCCAAGGAGAGAACCCATGCCTCGCGTAAAACGCAGCACCAAGAGACGCGACCGGCGGAGGAAGGTCCTCGGCCAGGCCAAGGGATATTTCGGCGCCAAAAGCCGCAACTACCGGACGGCCAAAGAAGCCGTCGAGAAGTCCCTCCTCTACGCCTACCGCGACCGGCGGGCCAAGAAGCGCGACTTCCGCAGCCTCTGGATCGTCCGCATCAAGGCCGGAGCCCTGGCCAACGGCACGACCTACAGCCGCTTCATCCGCGGCCTGAAGGTCCTCGGGATCAGCCTCGACCGCAAGGTCCTGGCCGACCTGGCCGCCAACGCCCCCGCGACGTTCGCCCACCTGGTCCGGATGACGCAGACCCCGGCGGCTTAGGCCCGCCCATGGCCAGCCTCAAGGACCGGATCGAGGGCCTCCGGAAGTCGTTCGAGGACGCCGCCCTCGGGGCCGCCGGCCCCAAGGAGCTCGAGGAGCTCCGGACGTCCTTCCTGGGCCGCAAGAAGGGCCACATCACCCTTCTGTTCGAGGACTTGAAGTCCGTCCCGGCCGAGGAGAAGCGCGAGGCCGGCCGGCTGGTCAACGAGCTCAAGGGCTTCGTCCAGGAGCGGCTCGAGACCCTCGAGGCCAAGGTCCGCGGCGCGGCCCGCCCGGACCGGGCGATCGACCTGACCCTGCCCGGCCGCAAGCGCTACGTCGGCACGCCCCACCCGCTGACCCTTTTCGAACAGGAGATCGAGCGGGTCTTCCTGGGCATGGGCTTCGCCATCGAGGAAGGGCCCGAGATCGAGACCGACTACTACAACTTC
>CAYOYQ010000198.1:0-4989 GCA_964408215.1 uncultured Eubacteriales bacterium | reverse complement strand
GGGCGGAAGATGCCGGAGCGGCGGCGCACCGGCATGTAGGGGATGGCCAGCCGCTCGGCCATGTCGGCCCGCGGTTCGAAGGCCGTGTCGCGCATCTCGACCGGGGCGAAGACGTTCTTGCGCATGTAGTCCTTGAACGGCATCCCGGAGAACTTCTCGACGAGATGGGCGACCAGGGTGAAGGCGATGTTCGAATAGAGGACGCGCGTCCCCGGGCGGCGCCAGAGCTTGAGCCGGCCGTTGAGGTAGTCGGCGAGCGACGGCGGCGCGGCATCCTCCCAGACCGTGTGGCGGCCGAAGTCGGTCGGCAGGCCGGAGGTGTGGGTCAGGAGATGACGGAAGGTCACGGGATAGCGCTTGTTCTCGCCCTCGATCTTGAGGTCGCCGAGAGAGTCGTTGACCCGGTCGTCGAGCTTGAACTTGCCCTGCTCCATTTGCTGGAGGAGGGCCGTCGCCGACATGGTCTTGAAGGTCGAGGCGATGAGGTAGACCGTGTCGCAGGCGGCCGGGGTCTTGACCCGGATGTTGGCCAGGCCGGCCGAGCGCGTCCAGACGATGCGGTCGCCGGAAACGCAGACGACGGCCATGGAGGGGATGCGGCCGACCTTGAGCGCGCGCTCGATCTCGGGATCGAGGACGGCCGCGATCCGGGCGTCGTCGACGGGCGAAAAGGGGCGGGCGGCGTAGGGATCGGAGACGATGGCCGGCCCGGGCAGAGGCTCGCCCTCGTCGTCGCCTTCGAACTCGTCGGGCCCGGCCTCGAGGTCGGCGAATTCGGCGGCCTGGCCGGCTCCATTCTCCGGGCCGATCGTCGCGGAGGACGCCACGGCGGCCCTAGCGCCGGCGCCATTCGTTCCGTTGGCGGCCTGGCTCTTTCCGCCCGGCCCGCCGAGGAACTTGACGGCCACGAAGAGGCCGACGGCTACGAGAGCCAAGACGATGAGCGAGATGTCCGCGGCCCGGCGAAGCCTCGATGCGGGGGTGGCGGGCCGCCGCGATCGGGGTTTCTTGACCGGACGGGCCATGGCGCTCATGGGGCTTGCTCGGTCGGAGATTATATCACGGCAGCGAAGCGCCGCTCGAAGAGAGGGTCAAACCTACTTTTTTCGAAAAAAAGTAGGTTTGACCCTCTCTTGGCTATTCTTCGTTGAGGCCGGCTAGCTTGTCCTGGACCCGGCGCAGCTCGGCCTGGGCCTCCTTGAAGAGCTTGGCCTTGAAGGCGATCGTGTCGAGCGCCTTGGTCTCGTTCATGGTCGACCGGAGCCGCTCGAGACGGACGAGGATCTCGGCCTCGCGCCGCTTCAGGCGGGCGGTCTCTTCTTCGGTCAAGGGGATCTTGTCCATGTCCCATCTCCGGCCGTCCCATTGTAGGCCGATCCGCCCGCGCGGGCAAGCCGCCGGTTTGACCGACCCCGACGGTTGTGACATCATAGAGTTTCGAGTTTCGCATGGACACCCGAAAGACGCTCCTCCGGACGGCGACGGCGCTCGTCCTCGCGTCGGCCATCGCCGTCGCGGGGTGCGCCGCGGCGAGTGGGCCGGGCGACGGCCTCGCCGCGGACAGAGCCCAGAAGCAGAAAAAGCGAGCCAAGGTCGACGAAGAGAAGGACCCGCGGGCCCAATTCGAGCGGGGCGTCGTCGCCCTGCGCTACGGGCTCACCGACGAGGCCATCCGCTACGGCCAGCTGGCCGTCTCCCTCGACGCGGGCTTTTTCGACGGCTGGAGCCTGCTCGGCTCCGCCTATTACAACAAGGGCGAGTTCGCCGAGTCGGCCGAAGCCTATGAAAAGGCGGCCGCGATCAAGCCCGCGGCCCCCGGCATCCAGAGAGGCCTCGGGCTGGCCTACATGGAGCTCAAGGAGTTCGACAAAGCGGAAGCTGCGCTGAAGAACGCGCAGGCGGCCGAGGGCGATTCCGAGTCGGCCTACCAGCTCGGCAAGCTCTGCTACGGCAACAAGCGTTACGAGGAAGCCCTGACCCACGCGCTCACGGCCATCCAGAAGGACGCCAAGAGCGCCAAAGCCTACAACCTCAAGGGCGTCGCCCTCAACCAGCTCGGCCGCTACCCGGAGGCCGCCGGAAGCTTCCAGGCGGGACTCATCCTCGTCCCCGACGACATCGGCCTGCACATCAACCTGGGCATCGCCTATCTCAACTCGAACGAGCCGGCCAAGGCCAAAGCCGTCTTCGAAGCCGTGCTCCCGAAGATCGAGGCGGGGCCTCTCAGGGCCCAGGTCGAGGAGTACCTCAAGTCCATCAAGGACTCTAGGATTTAGTCCTGGAGAGATGGGCCTCGAGGGCCCGCAGGAAAGCCGTCCCCCTCTCGACGAAGGCGCGGCCGTCCGGGCAGAGGTCCTGGAAGATGCCCCGCTCGAACGCGAAATCCCCCAGCCGCGTGTTGTAGGTCTCGAGGCCGATCGCCCCGTCAAATCCGATCTCGGCCAGCGTCCGGAAGACCGCTTCCCACGGCACCAGCCCGCCGCCGGGGACGCCGCGGTCGCTCTCGCAGGCGTGGACGAGGGCCAGGCGCGGGCCGAGGGCGCGCAGGCCCGCGGCGTAGTCGCGGACCTCGGTGACGGCATGGTAGGTGTCGAAGGTGGCCCGGAGGCCGGGGTGGTCGGCGAGACCGATGAGCCGCATGAGCTGGGCCGGCGTGTTGACGAGATGGGTCCGGAAGCGGCTCATCGGCTCGAGCACGATCGTGACGCCGCGCGGGGCGGCGTAGTCGGCCAGGAGGCGGAGGCCCTCGGCGGCGCGGGCGAGCTCGTCGGCCGGGGGGCGGCGGCGTTTGACGACGCCCGGGTGCCCGTAGAGGCAGCCGGCGTAGGCCCAAGCGCCGAGCTCGGCCGAGAGGTCGACTTGGCGCTTGTGCCAGTCCAGGCCCCGGGCCCGGCCGGCAGGGTCGTCGGAGGAGAGGTCGGCGTCGAGCGGCCAGGCGCCGCCCGGCCCGACGACGAGATCGAGGCCGAGTGCCGCGGCGCGGCGCGCGGTCAGGCGGGGATCGAAGACGACGTCGTCGCCGACCGAGAGCTCGAACATGTCGAGGCCGAGCTCGCGGGCGAGGTCGAGGAAGCGCACGTCGGCGTCCGACCAGCTCCGGGTGAAGAGATAGCAGTGGGCCCCGTATTTCACGAGGGAAAGATACCGCAGCGCCGCGCCTGGTTCAAGCCGGCGGCCGAACGTGCTATGATGAGGGCATGGACTGGGTCATCATCCACAGGTCGAACGGAGTCACGGAGGCGGAGATCCTCAAGAACATGCTCGAGTCCTTCGGCATCCCGGCCCAGGTGAAGGCCGAAGCGTACGGCAAGGTTCTCGGGATGACCGTCGACGGGCTGGGCGTCGCGTCCCTGCTCGTCCCCGCGAACCGGGCCAAGGAAGCCCAGGACATTCTGGCCGAGCATTTCACCGCCGAGGCCTAAGGGGAGTCCGCCGCTCGGAGCCGTGAGGGAGGCCGGGCCTCCCGCGCCCGGGAGTCTGTCTGAAACGATCCGGCGGGCGGCGCGGCGGGCCGGCTGATCAGGAGGTCATCATGACAAGCTCGAACAAGGGCAGGTCGATCGCCATCTTCAAGAGCAAGACGCCGATCCGGCGCCGGGCCGAGAACGGCGGGACCGCCCCGGCGGCCCCCGCCGCCGGGGCCTGCCCGGGGTGCGGCAAGGGTTTGAAGACGACCTGCCCGGCCTGCGGCAAGCCCATCGAGCCGGACTGGAAGGCCTGCCCCGCCTGCGGCGCCCCGGTCGACCCCGGCGCCTCCCGCAACGTTTAAGAAGGGGTCAGACCCTAAATTTTTCAATTTTCTAAGTAACGGGGACTTTCTCGATACTTTTCATTTCTCGAAGCCAGCCTGGATGGGTCGTGAATCCGGCGCCTCCAGGCCTCGAAAATTGAAAAATTTAGGGTCTGACCCCTTCTTTCTTAAGGATCTCATGGCGGAGGGAGGCGCGGGCGATGCGCTCTTCGACCGGGTTGACGCCGATGCCCGGCCCGTCGGGAACGCGGATCCTGCCCGGCCCGCTGAGCTCGATGAACGGGTCGATGACGTCCTCTCGATAATAGCGCCGGCTGGCGCTGAGGTCGTTCGGGTATTTGAAATCCGGCAGGGTGGCGATGTGGAGATTATGGGCCCGGCCGATGCCGCACTCGAGCATGCCGCCGCACCAGACCGGGACGCCCTTCGATTCGCAGAGATCGTGGACGCGTCGCGTCTCGACGATCCCGCCGACGCGCCCGACCTTGATGTTGATGACCCGGCAACTGCCCATCTCCAGGGCCGCCCGGGCC
The DNA here is from genome assembly GCA_964408215.1 of uncultured Eubacteriales bacterium. GTDB lineage: Bacteria > Acidobacteriota > Aminicenantia > Aminicenantales > Saccharicenantaceae > RBG-16-66-30. The sequence continues at coordinate 705 of CAYOYQ010000198.1, read as the reverse complement.
GCGTCGTATGACAGGACGCTCTCGTCGAGGCAGATCGGCGTCCTCATCTCGCGCTGCAACTTGGCGTGGTCCCAGAGATCGTATGGGGCGAAGGGCTGCTCGAGCATGAGCAGGTCGAAAGCGTCGAGGGCCTTGAGCGTCTCCCTCTCCTCGAGCGCGTAGGCCCCGTTGGCGTCGGCCTGGAGCATGGTGTCGGGGAACTCCTCCCGCACCGCCGCGCACGCCGCGACGTCCCAGCCCGGCTTGATCTTGATCTTGATCCGCTTGTAGCCCTGGTCGAGGTAGCGCCCGATCGCCTCGACGAGGTCCGGGAGCGAGTCCTCGATGCCGCAGCTCACCCCGGCCTCGATCTCCGTCCGGACGCCGCCGTAGAGCTTGTGGAGCGGCACCCCGGCCTTTTTAGCCTTGAGGTCCCAGAGCGCGAGCTCGATCCCCGCCTTGGCCATCCGGTTCGCCCGGAAGACCGAGACCTCCCGGGCGTAGTCCCCGGGTTCGACGATCCCTTTCCTGAGGACGAGCGGGATGAGGAAATCCCTCATGACGTGCCAGGCCGTCTCGGCCGTCTCGCCGCTGTATAAAGGCGCCTCCTCGGCCACACATTCGCCCCAGCCGCAGACCCCGCCCTCGAAGACGCGGACCAGGCTGAAGGTCCGGTCGTACGACCGGCCGAAGCTCGTCTCGAAGAAGTGGACGTAGGGGAGCTTG
>CAYOYQ010000197.1:0-4996 GCA_964408215.1 uncultured Eubacteriales bacterium | reverse complement strand
CTGGTCGGCCTCCTGCACATCTCGGAGGTCGCCCCGTACCGGATCAATAGCATCCACGATGTCCTCCACCTCGGCGACACCGTCACGGTCAAGGTCGTTACGATCGACCCGGCCGACAACAAGATCCGCCTGAGCAAGAAGGCCTGTGAAGAGGGCGGCGGGGAGAACCCGGAATCGACGCCCCGGCCTCCGGCGCCCCCCCGTCGCTACCCCCGGGAGCACGGCCCCGACCGCCGGGGCGGGCGCGACAGGGACCGCGGCGGCCGCGGCCGGTTTTGATTTCTCCGGACGTTCGACTATAATCGGGGACGGACGGCCGGCGGCGGCCGGACGGCAGGAACATGTTCCACAGGCGCACCGCGTCGGGTTTCACCCTGGCCGAGCTCATCATTACCCTGGCCCTGCTCGCCGTGCTGGCCCTTTCGGCCCTGCCCCTGGGGAAAATGGCCGCCAAGAGGGAGAACGAGGTCGAGCTCCAGCGGGCCCTGCGAACGATGCGCGAGGCCCTCGACGCCTGGAAGAAGCTCGCCGACGAGAAGAAGTTCGAGTTCGACGAGGACACCGAAGGCTATCCCCCGACGCTCGAGGACCTGGTCAAGGGGGTCGAGGTCCAGGACAAGGACGCCAAGGGCCAGGCCGGCCGCAAGAAAACGGTCAAGTTCCTCCGCCGCATCCCCCGGGACCCCATGACCAACTCCTTCGACTGGGGCCTCAGGTCCTACCAGGACGATCCGGACTCGGAATCCTGGGGAGAGGAGAATGTGTACGATGTCTACACGAAAAGCCAGGCTCTGGCCCTCGACGGGACGCGCTACCGGGACTGGTGAGCGCGGCTACACGCTGGTCGAGCTGATCATCGTCCTGAGCATCATCGGCCTGCTCGTCGGCCTGGCCCTCCCCACCTACAAGTCGGCCCGGGTCAAGGGCGAAGAGGCGGTCCTCAAGGAGAACCTCTTCATCCTGCGCAAGCTCATCGACCAGTACGCCCAGGACAAGGGCAAGTACCCCCAGTCGCTGCAGACGCTCGTCCAGGAAAGCTATGTCCGGTCCGTCCCGGTCGACCCGATGACCAGGAAGGCCGATTGGCTCGAGATCACCGAACAGCCGTCGCCCGAGGATCCGATGCTCAACGAGATCCCGGGGGTCATCGACGTCAAGTCCAGCTCGGACAAGAAGTCCCCCATTGACCAATCGCCCTACAACACCTGGTGACGGCGCCCGGCCGGCCGCCTCGCCGGGCTACGTCCTGATCATGCTCACCTTCGTCGTCTTCCTCCTGGCCATCGGCCTGCTCATCGCGACCCCGGTCCTGCAGACCGAGGTCCAGCGGGAGAAGGAGGAGGAGCTCATCTTCCGGGGCAAGCAGTACGCCGAGGCCGTCCGCATCTTCGTCCAGAAGAACCCCGGGCGCTTCCCGGCCAACTTCAAGGACCTGCTCGAGAAGAAGTGCCTGCGCCGCCTCTACCGGGACCCCTTCGCGGCGGACGGCCAGTGGAACGTCGTCCTGACGACGGGCAAGGTCGCGACCGGCAAGGAGACGGCCCAGGAGGTCCTGGTGGCGCCCGAGCGGGCGCTGCCGGCCATCAAGAACCCCCAGATCCTGGGCGTCGTCAGCACCTCGACCGCGAGGTCCGTCAAGATCTGGAACGACCAGGAATCGCACGACAAGTGGCTCTTCTTCTACGGACAGGACCCGAAAAAGCCCCCCAAGATCGTCTATTACGGCCAGGAAGAGAAGCGCTGACGGACCGGCCCTAGGCGTCTAGACCAGGGGCACGAAGCGGACGGCGAGCAGGCTGCTCCTCTTGAACCCGGTCTTCCCCCGCTCGACGAGAACGAGCTCCTGGAGGTCGGTCCCGACCGGGATGATCATCCGCCCGCCGACGGCCAGCTCGCCTTCGAGCGACGCCGGCATGCGGGCCGCCGCGGCGGTGACGATGATGGCGTCGAAAGGCGCCTCTTCGGGCCATCCGGCCGCGCCGTCGCTGACGCGGAAGTGGATGTTGCCGTAGCCGAGCCCTCCGAGCGTCGTCCGGGCCCGTTCGGCCAGGGCCGCGACGATCTCGGCCGTCCAGACCGAGCCGGCGATCTCCGCCAGGACCGCGGTCTGGTATCCCGACCCCGTGCCGACCTCGAGGACCTTCTCGCCGCCCTCGAGGCCGAGGGCCTCGGTCATGTAGGCGACGATGTAGGGCTGGGAGATCGTCTGCCCCTCCCCGATCGGGAGGGGCTCGTCGGCGTAGGCGCGGGCGCGGAGGCCGGCGGGGACGAATTCGTGGCGGGGGACCTTGGCCATGGCGGCGAGGACGAGCGGGTCGCGGACGCCGCGGGCACGGATCTGGGTCTCCGTCATCAGACGGCGCTCCGCGGCGAATGCCGCCTCAGTCACATGTCCCTCTTAATCCGGATTGCTAATTCAATAAGCGCGGGCGAAATAGGCCAGAGCCTGGCCGACCGCGCCGCAGCCGATGCAGGGCCGATCGGTCCTGGACTCGGACTCGTCGATCGGGATGACCCGTATCGTGGCCATGGTCTCGGCCTTGATCCTCGCCTCGCAGGCGTCGCCGCCGCACCAGGCGGCCCGGATGAAGCCGCGCTTGGTCTCGAGGATGGCTTTGAACTCCTCGTAATCCGCCGCGTCGCGGATGTTCGCTTCGAGGAAGGCCCGGGCCTGGGCCATGAGCCCGGCCTGGATCTCGACGAGGAGGGCCGGGACGCGGACGGCGAGGTCGGCCAGGGCAACAGTCTCCTTGGCCGCCGTGTCGCGGCGGGCGAGGACGGCCTGGCCGGCTTTGACGTCGCGAGGGCCGATCTCGATCCGCACCGGCACGCCCCGCATCTCGTATTCGGAGAACTTCCAGCCGGGCGTCGCTTCCTCCCGGGCATCCATCTCGACGCGCACGCCCGCGGCCCGGAGCGTCTCCGCCGCGGCCCGGGAGGCGGGCAGGACCGACTCCTTCCAGTTGCCGATGGGGATCGGCACGACGACGGCCTGCACGGGCGCGACGCGGGGCGGGAAGCGCAGGCCCGAGTCGTCGCCGTGGACCATGATCAGGGCCCCGATCGTCCGCGTCGTCATGCCCCAGGAGGTCTGCCAGACGTGCTGAAGGGTCTGGTTGCGGTCCTCGAACTTGATATCGAAGGCCTTGGAGAAGTGCTGGCCCAGGTTGTGCGAAGTGGCCATCTGCAGGGCCTTGCCGTCGGACATCAGGGCCTCGACGGCGTAGGTCATCGACGCCCCGGCGAACTTTTCGCTCAAGGACTTCCGGCCGGAGAGCACGGGGATGGCCAGCTCCGACTCACACACGTCGCGGTAGAGGTCGAGGATCCGCAGCGTCTCGGCCTCGCCCTCTTCCGCCGTCTCGTGACAGGTGTGGCCCTCCTGCCAGAGGAACTCGGTCGTCCGCAGGAACGGGCGGGTCACTTTCTCCCAGCGGACAATGTTGGCCCACTGGTTGATGAGGACCGGGAGATCGCGCCAGGACTTGATCCACTTGGCGTACATGTGGCCGATGATGGCCTCGGACGTCGGCCGGACGGCCAGCTTCTCCTCGAGCTCTTCCTGGCCGCCGATCGTGACCCAGGCCACCTCAGGCGAGAAGCCCTCGACGTGCTCGGCCTCTTTCTTGAGGAAGCTCTCGGGGATGAACAGCGGGAAATAGGCGTTGACGTGCCCGGCGGCCTTGATGCGGAGATCGAGCGCCTTTTGGACGTTCTCCCAGACCGCGTAGCCGTGGGGCCGGATGACCATCATGCCCTTCATCGGGGTGTAATCCGCGAGCTCGGCCTTCTGGACGACCTCGACGTACCACTTCGAAAAGTCCTCGCTCTTGGGCGTCAGCATCTTCAGGGACCGGTTGGACTCGTTCACGACATCTCCTTGTCTTTGAGGGCTTTACGATTCTAGCGGCGGCCCCCCGTTCTGTCAAGGAAACGGGGCGGACGGGAAATATCCCCCGCGTGTTCACCTTCAGGGGTGATTGACCGGCCGCGGCGCCCCATGAGATGCTGGTCCCGCCAAGTTCGAAGGTTTCAAAGGAAAAGGAAGCGGCCATGCTGAGCAGGATCTCCTGGGAGTCCAGGCCCGTCCGCAGCCGTCCGACCGGCCGGGGCTTCAAGCTCTCCCTGCCCATGAGCGTCGAGGGTCCCGACCCGGAGGGGGCCTTCTTTCATGAGGAGACGACCCTGGCGTACATGAGCCACCAGGGAGCGCTCTTCCCGCTGAAGAACGCCGTTTCGCTGGGCTCGCGTCTGAAGCTGGTCGTCGCCCTGCCGCCCAAGCTGGGCGAGGGGCGGGCCCTCAAGCTCGTGGTCAAGGGCACGATCGTCGACGTCGAGGCCGGCGACGGGGACGGCGCCCCGCCCCAGGTCGCCCTGCGCCTCGAGTCGCGCTACATCATCCAGGCCGACGGCGGCGACGACGCCCCCGGCCCCGAACCCCCGCCTTCCGCGCCTAGCCTCTAACGGTGATGGGCGGGGCCGGAATATGACCCCGCGATTCCCCATGAAAAGCGATTGTTCGGCCCCCCGAGGACTGGGAAAATGGCTCCCGACATGGAAATGGAAAAATCCCTTCATGATCCCTCCACCCAAGGCGCGGCCAAGGCCGGGAAAAGGGAGCGCTCTTTCGAGCTCTCCCTCCCGGCCTTGGTCAAGGGACTCGACGCGGCCGGCCGGAAGTTCGAGGAGCGGACGGCCGTCTGCGGCATCAGCGCCCAGGAGGCCTCGTTCCGTCTCAAGGCCAAGCTCGGCATCGACAGCCGGGTGACCCTTTTTCTGGACATCCCCCGGACCCTCATCCTCGAGAGCCCTCTGCGGATGGTCCTCTCGGGGGCCGTCGTCTATGTCCGCATGGAAGAGGCGAACGACAAGACCCAGCTCATCGTCGTCCGGCTCGACCGCGGCTTCCGCCTCCATCCGAACAGCCTCCCTCCGGCCTGAGGGGCCCCCGGCGGCTCAGCCTCTCACCCCCCCTCACCCCCCCTGCTTGACAAGC
>CAYOYQ010000196.1:0-5027 GCA_964408215.1 uncultured Eubacteriales bacterium | reverse complement strand
GTCGGCCAAGCGGCCGGCCATCATGAAGAAATAGGTCATCGTCCAGTTGGCGAGAACAACGGCGATGCCGAAGAGGAACATGCCGGCACTCATCAGAGGCCAACCGGACATGATGTTCCCGACGACACAACCCGTGGCGACGGCCGCGCCGGCTCCGACGAGGAACCCTCCGAACAGGGCCGTCACGATCTGCTCCGGCGGCTTCTGTTGAAGCCGGACCCGGCCCCCGAGCGATGCGGAGGCGAAGGCCCCGAAGAAGGTCCCGAATACGACCAGGACGAGCCACCACGTGATCTTCTTGGTACCCATGACCGGCACGGCTTGGGCCGTCTTCGCCGCCGGGCCAGCGATATGGACCAAGCTGGATTCCGTGAGCAGTTCATGGACATGAAGGACCCCGTGGGTGACGCCGATCGGATAATTGCGTCCGGCGGCCGCAGAAGAAAATAGAGAGGCCACGACCACGAGCCCAACTCCAATCCCCGCCTGCCAGGGCTTCCAGGGCTTCGTCAGCAAACCGCGGGATCCGGCCGGCGGAGCCGGAGGGATGGACCGAGAGCCCGAGGCCCCGCGTTTCTTTCTCCGCAGGAGGACAAGCGTGGCGGTCAGACCGCCAAAAATCAACGCCCAAGACCAGAACGGCAGGCCCGAAAGCGCGGGAAGCGTCACGGGGCCGCCGCCGGAGGCCGTTGTTTTGACGGCTTTCATCTTCGCCGCCCAGCCCGTCAGGGGACCATGTTCGACGAACGCGATCCCGACAGGTATGGTCAGCAGGGCGACGATGGAATTGAGGTTGCCCATCGCCGACTTGTAGAGGCACCCGCTGATGCAGCCCCCGGCCAACACCGTTCCGGCGCCGAACACGAGGCCCCCGGCGATGTCGTTCACCCAGAGGAGCGGCTTGGGGCTCAACGAAGCCAGGCCCATCCGGCTGGCCGCCGCGAATCCGAGCATGGCGACGACGATGCCGACCCACAGGCCGAAAACCTTGCGCCCGTCCCTCATCAGGAGGACTTCGCTGAAGGCCGACGCCCCGCACAGGTCACCTTTTTGCAAGAAGAATCCGAAGAGCAGGCCGACCGGAAGGGCGGTCAACACCCAACGCCCTGTGACGACGGCCGCGGCCAGGGATGCCGATCCCGCGATCGCGGCGACGATGATGGCCCTCCAGCGCGAGGCGCCCGCTCGCCGATCGGAACGATCCACGTCCATCATCGATCCTCCCCTCGCCGGCCGCGCATCATGCCCGGTCTCCAAGGCCCGCGGCCGGCACGAAATATTTCCGCCGGAAATAGAGCGCCACGTTGACCAGGCCGATCATGACCGGCACCTCGACGAGCGGCCCGATGACAGCGGCGAAGGCTTCGCCGGAATTGATGCCGAAGACGGCCACGGCCACGGCGATGGCCAGCTCGAAGTTATTGCTAGCCGCGGTGAAGGATAAGGTCGCCGCCTTGGGATAATCGGCCCCCGCTTTCCGGCTCAGGAAGAACGAGACGAGGAACATGACCACGAAATAGATCAGGAGCGGGACGGCGATCCGCAGGACGTCGAGCGGGATCTTGACGATGAACTCGCCCTTGAGCGAGAACATCACGACGATCGTGAAGAGCAGGGCGATGAGCGTGATCGGCGTGATGCGTGGCAGGAACTTCTCCTGGTACCACTCGCGCCCCTTGAGCTTGATCAGGCTGAAGCGGGTGATGAGCCCGGCCAGGAAGGGGATGCCGAGGTAGATGAAAACGCTCTTCGCGATCTGGCCGATAGTAACATTAACAGCCGTACCTTTGAGCCCGAGCCAGGTCGGGAAGACGGTTATGAAGATGTAGGCATAGACAGAGAAGAACAGGACCTGGAAGATCGAGTTGAAGGCGACGAGCCCGGCCGCATATTCGCGGTCGCCCTGGGCGAGGTCGTTCCAAACGATGACCATCGCGATGCAGCGGGCCAGGCCGATCATGAAAAGGCCGTACATGTACTCGGGCTTGTCTCTCAGGAAGATGACGGCCAGGGCGAACATCAGCAGCGGCCCGATGACCCAGTTCTGGACGAGCGACAGGCCCAGGACCTTGAAGTTCTTGAAGACGTCCCCCAGCTCCTCGTAGCGCACCTTCGCGAGAGGAGGATACATCATCAGGATGAGCCCGATGGCGATCGGGATGTTGGTCGTCCCCGACTGGAACTTATTGATAAAGCCGACGATCGAGGGCACGAAATAGCCGAGCCCGACGCCGATGCCCATCGCGAGGAAGATCCACAGGGTCAGATAGCGGTCGAGGAATTTGAGCTTCTGGACGCGAGGTGTCATGCGCGCACTCCTTTGAAGATGTCACCTGCCGAGCAAAAAATAGGCCCCGAGGATGATGATCAGGACCCCGGCCGCCTTCTGCAGGATGCCGTGGGCCGCCCGTAGCCCTTTCGATTCGAGGAGGCCCTTGGCCGCCCCGACCGAAGTCCCGGCGACGAGGACCAACGCCGAGTGGCCCAGGGCGTAGACGAAGAGGAGCAACCCTCCGTAGAGGACGTTCCCTTTCTCGGCGACAAAGGCCAGAAGGACGGCCAGGATCGGTACGGCGCAGGGCGTCGAAACGACGCCGAAGAGCAGGCCCAGCAGGAAAGCGCCGATGTTGCCCCGCTGACGGACCTTGATCCCCGAGGGCGCCGGGATGTTCAGCTTGAGGACCCCCAGCAGCTGAAGCCCCATGATCAGGCAGACGGCGGCCACGGCGTATTTCCAGAACGGGCCGACGTTCCCGAAAAGCTTCCCCATCAGCGCCGAGACAAGCCCCAAGGCGGTGAAGGTGACGGCGAGGCCGAGAACGAAGAAGAGAGAGAAGACGAGCGAGCGGCGGGCCGACGACGTTTCCCGGTTTCCCGCGACGACACCCATGAGGAGGGGTATCATGGCCAGGACGCAGGGGTTGAGGGCCGTCGTCACGCCGCCGGCAAAGACGGCCAAGACGGCCAGCCAAGGGCTATGCTGGAGGGCCTGAGAGATATCGCCGAACAAGCCCGTCATGGCCGCCCGCTCAGCTTACCCCGTGCTTCTTCAAGAGATCGAGGATCTCCTCTTTGGGAAAGAGCCCGACGTGGCGGGCGATCTCCTTGCCCTTCTGATCCAGAAAGACCTGGGTCGGAATGAGCTGGATCTTATACTTTTCCGCGGGCGCAGGGTCCTTCCAAACATCACAAAAGACGACCTGGACCCGGTCGGGGAACATGGCGGCGATCTCCTTCATGATCGGCTGCATCTTCTTGCAGGGGATGCACCGGTCGGCGCCGAGCTCGAGGAAGGTGACCTGAAACTTGGAAAAGTCAACATCGAGCCGGTTCGTGGCCAGCACTTCGCCCTTCGCCGCCCAGACCGGCGAATTGGATTGGGCCGCGGAAACGAGGACGAAAATGACGGCGAGCGAACCGGCGATCGCCAGCGGGACTGAGGCCGGGACAAGAGAGGTTTTCGGAGCGCAGCTCTTCATCGAAGCGCCCGTTCAGGCGGCGGCGCCGCGAAGCCAGTCCTTGATCTCGTCGGGGCTCGGCAGACGGCCCGAGGACACGACCCGGCCGTCGACGACGAGGCCGGGCGTGCTCATGATCTTAAATTCCAAGATCTTCTTGATGTCCGTGGCCTTCTCGACGCTCGCGGCGACGCCCATCTCGTCCAGGACTTTGCGGACCCTCCGCTCGAGCTCTTTGCAGTTGGGACAGCCCATTCCCAGGATCTTGATCTCCATTTCGAACCTCCTCCGAACGATGTGCGTTTCCGTGGCCGTCAGAGAACGGCGTTAAAAATATAGCCCACGATCATGATGCCGATTCCCACCACCGAAGCGAAGACGACCAGCAGCGGGACCTTCAGGACCTTGCGCAGGATGACCATCTCCGGAAAGGAGAGCCCGATGACGGACATCATGAAGGCGAGCACCGTGCCCAGGGCCGCCCCCTTGCCGAGCAGGGCCTGGACGATGGGGATGATGCCCGCCGCGTTGGAGTACATCGGGATGCCGAAGAGGACGGCCAGCGGGACCGCCCACCAGGCGCTCCGGCCCATGATCGAGGCCATGAAGTTCTGCGGCACGTAGCCGTGGATGGCCGCCCCGACGGCGATGCCGCCCAGGACGAACGGCCAGACCCGGCCGACGATGTCCTTGACCGCGTCCAGGCCGAAGCGGACCCGGTCCTTCCAGATGATCCGCGGTTCGCGCTCATCAGCCGACCCCTCCCTCGGCTGCGTCAGCTCGAGGACCCAGGGTTCCACCCAGCGCTCGAGGCGGAGGCGGCCGATGACCCAGCCGGCGAAAAAGGCGATCAGGAGGCCGGTCCCCGCGTACAGGGCCGCGACCTTCCATCCAAAGAGCCCGAAGAGGAGAACAAGGGCCACCTCGTTGACCATCGGCGCCGAGATGAGGAAGGAGAACGTGACCCCGAGGGGGACGCCGGAGGTGACGAAACCGATGAAAAGCGGGACGGCCGAGCACGAGCAGAAGGGCGTGACGACGCCGAGAAGCGAGGCCAGGCCGTTGCCCACCGCTTCGCGCCGGCCGGCCAGCAGCCGCCGGGTGTGTTCGGGGGTGAAGAACGAGCGGACGATGCCGACGCCAAAGACGACGACGGCAAGGAGGAGCAGGACCTTGGGGGCCTCGAAGACGAAGAACTCAACGGCGGAGGAGAGGTGCCGTCCCTCGGCCAGTCCGAGCAGCCGGTAGGTGAACCAAAGCGAAAAAGCGTGGAGGTTCAGGTATATCAGAATCCACGCCGCCGCGCCGCCGAGCGTCAGGACAAGGCGAAGGATCCCCCTCGACGACGGGCTCATGAATTCTTTCCTCGGGCGGCGTTGTCCGTTCCTGTTGGCGCTCCGAATCGATCATCGAGCCAGGCCCGGATCTCGTCGCGGACCCGCCGGAAGCAGGCCAGGACCTCCTCCTCGGATCCAACACAAGCGGCCGGATCATCGAAAGCATGGTGGACGTATTCTTTGCCGCCCAGAAAGAACGGGCAATCGGTCGCTTTGTCGTCACAGACCATGA
>CAYOYQ010000195.1:0-5095 GCA_964408215.1 uncultured Eubacteriales bacterium | reverse complement strand
CTTCCCGTCGACGCGCCCGCCCCGCCCTCCGACTGGGCCGCGGCCCGCGACGCCGCCATCGACGATTTCCTCGCCCGCTTCGCCTCGGGCTGCCCCGACCGCGACGTCCTGGCCGACCTCATGGTGGCCATAACCCGTCTCGCCCGCGACGGCGCCGATCGCGGCGATCTCAAGCTCCTGACAAACGCCTTCAAGGAGCTCCGCTACGCCTTCAAGGTCTTCGCCCCTTACAGCGACGTCCGCAAGGTCTCGGTCTTCGGCTCGGCCCGCACACCTTCCGATGCCCCCGAGTTCGCGCACGCCGTCGAGTTCGCCCGCCGCATCCGCGAGCGCCAGTGGATGATCATCACCGGGGCCGGCGACGGCATCATGGGCGCCGCCCAGCGCGGGGCGGGCCGGGCCGGCTCGTTCGGCGTGGCCATCCGCCTGCCCCACGAGCAGCGGACCAATCCCGTCATCGCCGACGATCCCAAGCTCATCCACTTCAAGTATTTCTTCACCCGCAAGATCCTGTTCCTCAAGGAGGCCTCGGCCGTGGCCCTCTTCCCCGGCGGCTTCGGCACCCAGGACGAGGGCTTCGAGGCCCTGACCATGATCCAGACGGGCAAGACCAACCTCATGCCCCTGGTCATGATCGACGCGCCCGGCGGCACCTACTGGCAGCACTGGCGCACCTACATCAAGGCCGAGCTCGTCCTGAACGGCATGATCGACGAGGAGGACATGGGCCTGTTCAAGCTGACCGACGACCTCGACGAAGCCGTCGAGGAGGTCGCCGGCTTCTATCGCCGCTACCATTCGATGCGCTTCGTCGGGCCGCTGCTCGCCCTGCGCCTCTCCTCGCCGCTCGCGCCCGCCGCCCTCGAGCGCCTCAACGACACCTACGCCTCGACGCTCCTCTCCGAGGGCCGCATCGAGCAGAGCCTCACCCCGCTCGAAGGGGAAGGGGAGGAGGCCGAGTACCCCGAGCTGCCGCGCCTCACCCTGGCCTTCAACCACAAGAGCACGGCCAAGCTCCGCCGCCTGGTCGACGACATCAACAAGGCCTGAAATTCGGGGACACAATACCTAATCACCAATTAATTCCAGGCGGGCGTGGCCCTGCCGGGAAAATAAATAGGTGAATAGGTATTGTGTCCCCGAATTAACGGGGGAGGGCGGCCAGTCGCTTCCTGGCGTCCGCCACTTCCGCAAGATCGGGGTCGGCGTCCCTCCAGATCTCGATGAATTGCCCGTAGGCCTTCGCCGCCTCCGCCCCATCGCCCTTCTTTTCGAGCAGCCGCCCGAGCTGGTAATGGGCCAGGATCCAGGGTTCCTGGGCTTCGCCGCCCAGGGCGTCTTTTAGGAGGAACGCCTTGTACTGTCTGATCGCCTTGTCGAGATCCCCGCTTTCGAGATAGGCCAAGGCCAGGCCGTCCTCGAGCTGGCTCTCCCGGAGATCCGCGATCATCCCGAAAGATCCCAGGGCCTCTTCGTAATTCCCTTTGGCCATCTCGATCTCGCCCTCGAGGCGGTAAAAGGCCGCCTGGTCGCCCTTATCGCTCCTGTTGATGCCCGAAACCGCCAACAGATCGCCGAATCGGGATTTCAAGGCATCCAAGATCCGCCTGGCCTCACGGATCCTGTTCGCCCGGGCATAGAGCGTTCCGAACCTGGCCAGGAAGAAGGGCTCGATCTTCGTCCCCGCGTGGATCTTTTCGGCGGCCGCCATCTCCTTGTCGAACGCCGCGATCTGTCCTTTCTTCAGGAAGTTCGTGGCCAGAAAGAGACGGTCGCGGAATTCGCTGAGGGTGCCCTTCATGGACTTGTTCAAGCCGACGGCTTGCTTCAAGTTCTCCTGGGCCGCCGTGTACTTGCCCTGGTACATCTGAAGAAGGGCGAGGGAGCGGTAGCCTTTCGATCTCTTCCAATTCTCGGGCTGGGCGACCATCGTCTTGAAGGCCTCTTCCGCCTCCCGGCCTTTCCCCATCCGCACCAGCATGAAGCCGTATTCGTTATTGATGAACGTGCCCGTCGCCAGTTCCGGGCTCAGCGCGAAGGCCTTTTGATAGATGGCCAGGGCCTCGTCGTTCCTTCTCAGGGAGTTATAACACGTGGCCATGTTGACATAGGCGTTCGCCGAATCCCTATCGATCTCGGTCACCCGCTTGAAGGCCTCGATGGCCTGCTCGATCTGCGCCGAAACCATGTAGGCGTAGCCCAGGCGGAACCAGGCCGCGCTGTCGTCCGGGTATTGGGCCAGATAGACCTTGTAATTCTGGATGCCCAGCTCGCGGTTGCCCCTCCAGTCCTCGACGACGGCGTGGATCCAGAGCTTCTCCCGCGCCGTCAGGCGGTCGATGAGGCCGAGCGCCTTCACGAAATGCTCCTCGCCTTGGACCCGGTTGCCGCCGATGTAATACTTCACTCCGAGCTCCACGTGGGCCATGGCGAAATCGGGATCGAGCTCGAGCGCCTGGACGAGAAGCCGGACGACCGTGTCGTCGGGAGCGGTTGTCGCTCTCGAATAGCACTGCAGCGCTTCCAGGGACGATGTCGTGGCCCTGTAGAGGGTCAGCCGCTGCTTGGTGATCCTGGCCAGCGACTCGCCGAGCCCGTGCCGGACCTTCCTGGCCAGATCGTCGAGGCCGGCCAGAATGCCGTCCTGTCCCTTCGGCCGGGCGGAGTCGGAAAAGACGGTCGTCTGTTTTTCCGGATCGACGATCTTGGCCGTCAGGAGATAATCGCTCCCGACCCTGCCGATGCCGCAGACGAGCAGGCCCTTGATCCCCTCGCGGAGGGCGATCTCGCGGCCGACGGCTTCGTCGATCTTCTTGACCTCCGTCCGCCGCATTCTTCTCAGCGTCTCCCGGACGCGGCCGGGAGGGAAGACGTTGACGTACTGGGATTGCTGGAGGCTGATCGTGAGGGCGGTCTCGAGGCCCGCATCGAACACCGACTCCCCCGTGGCGTTCTCGAAATCGGTGACCAGGATCCAATCGCGCTCCTGGAAGGCCAGCGCCTTGGCCGGAGTCCTGAAGAAAAGCTCCTTGGCCAGCCACCCCCCGCCGAGGACCGCGCCGGCCAGGATCACGGCCGTGAAAGCGATCCTCAAGGGCTTGAGCAGGGGCTTGGCCTTCACGCCCTGCGCTCCCGTTCCCGTCCTCATCAAGTCGGCCCGGACATCGGCCATCGAGCCGTAGCGCTCGCGGGGGTCCTTGGCCAGCATCTGCCCGACGATCCGTTGAAGCCCTTCGGGGACGCCCTCGATGACGCCGGAGATCGGTTCCGGCTCCTCGCTCAGGATGGCGCTCGCGGTCGTCAACCCGGTCTCCCTCTTGAACGGGTGACGGCCGCTCAGCATCTCGTAGAGGACGATGCCGAACGAGAAGATGTCCGAGCGGGGATCGAGCGCCTTCCCCTTGAGCTGCTCCGGCGACATGTAGGCCGGCGTCCCGGGAGTCAATCCTTCCCCGGTCGCCGTCACGGCCGGGCCCCCCGCGGTCGTGTCCGCTTCGGGGCCGGCGAAGTGCTTGGCCAGTCCGAAGTCCATCACCTTGGCGTGGCCGTCGGCCGTCAGCATGATGTTCGCGGGCTTGATGTCCCTGTGAATGAGGCCCTTCTCGTGGGCCGCCTGCACGGCCTCGGCGATCTCGGCGGCGATCTGGACGGCCTGTCCGGGCGTCAAAGGCCCCTGTTGGATCCTGACGCGGAGCGTCGTCCCTTCGACGAACTCCATGGCGAAGAACAGCTGGCCCTCGACTTCCCCGACCTCATGGATGCTGCAGATGTAGGGATGGTTCAGCGCCGCGGCCGACTTGGCTTCGCGCAGGAACCGGGCCCTCATCGCCGGGTCCCGATAGGTCGCCTCGGGCAGGAACTTGAGGGCGACCTTGCGGTCGAGGGAGGTGTCCTTGGCCAGGTAGACCTCGCCCATGCCGCCCTTGCCAAGCTCCCCGAGGATGGTGTACTTGCCGGCCAGCGTCTGACCGGCGGCCCATGGATGCGCGGTGTCCAGACTCGTCAGCGTTTTTGAGAGATCGGCGTTTTTCATGGCCTTTACCCCTGGGCCGGATGCCCTCAAGAATATCAACTTAGGAGCGGGCCGTCAATTTTTACGTATTCTTGACCGTTTCTTGACAACTAAGCCTCCCGGGAAGCCGAACATAAGGGCGGAAACCCGGACAAGGAGGCCCCCATGGAAACATCCTTCCAAGACCTCCTCCGCGACAGCGTCGAGTCCCAATGGCGCCGGTTCGCCTACTACCGCCGGCTCTGTGCCCGCCGCAACGTCTTCCTGGCCGACCTCCTGGGCTTCATCTCCGACGGCGCCTGCCACCGCATCCCCAGCGTCGCCTCGTCGGCCTTCAAGCTCTCCAAGGGCCTGATCGAGGATCTCAACGACCTGACCGTCCCCGGCGTCTTCCAGATCTCGAGCAGCACCTCGGGCGACCCGAGCTACGTCTACACCGGCCCGGCCGAGCTGGCCCGCATCACCGAGCGCTACGGCGAGACCTTCGGCTTCCCCGGCGTCGCCATCGGCCTGGCCTGCGCGCCCTCCCTCCGCATCCTCCGCGCCCTCTCCAAGAAGGGCGCCTACAAGGGCATTCCGGCGGTCATGCGCATGCAGCTCGGCCTCGAGGGCAGCGCCGCCCGCTATGACTTCACCTACACCACGGTCGACGTCGACATCCCGCGCACGCTCCTCAACCGCCTCGCCCGCCGCCCCGCCGTGATAAGCAAGATGTCCGCCGCCCGCCTCGCCGCCATCGTCCACGACGCCGAGACGCACGGCCGCCGGATCTCGATCGGCGGCCTGACCCTGCTCCTCCGGCCCTACCTCGACGAGCTCCGCGACGGCGAATTCGCCCTTCAGGCCCTCGGCCACGTCGCCTTCAGCGGCGGCGGCTATTCCGGCGCCAAGGGCTCGATCCGTGGCGCCAAGATCGACAAGCCGGCCTTCGTGGCCCGCATCGGCGCCGTCTTCGGCATCGAGCCCGCCCTCTGGCCGACCCACATCAAGGACATCTACAGCTTCACCGAGACCCCCGCCCAGATCGAGGGCTACTGGAGCCCGGACCACCAGGACTTCCTCTTACGCCCGGCCGCCGACCAC
>CAYOYQ010000194.1:0-5099 GCA_964408215.1 uncultured Eubacteriales bacterium | reverse complement strand
ACCTTCGACCCCGTCGGCTGCGGCAGCCGCGACCTCGGCGAGGCCTGGCTCGCCCAGCTCGACCACCTCCAGGTCCAGGACGAGATCGTCCGGACGATCATCGCCAAACACCTGCCCATCCTCGAGAAGTCGGATTTCGCCCAGCTGGCCCGCGTCGTCGGGATCTCGCTGGCCGAGGTGCGCGATCGGATCGATCTGCTGAAGACGCTCGACCCGACCCCGGGCCGGAAGTACAGCGAAGAGCGGACGACCTACGTCGTGCCCGACATCTTCGTCACCAAGGAAGACGACGAGTGGAAGGTCGAGCTCAACGACGAGGGCCTGCCCCGCCTCCGCATCAGCGGCTACTACCGCCAGCTCCTGGCCAAGGCCTCCGAGGGCCAGCCCGAGGCCTACCATTTCCTGAAGGACCGGCTGAAGAAGGCCCTCTGGTTCATGCGCAGCCTCGACCAGAGGAACCAGACCATCCACAAGGTCGCCCGCTTCATCGTCGACCGGCAGAAGGAGTTCTTCGACAAGGGCATCGACTTCATCAAGCCGCTGACCCTCATGGAGATCGCCCAGGACATCGGCGTCCACGAGTCGACCGTCGGCCGGGTCGTGGCCAACAAGTACATGATGACCCCGCGGGGCGTCTTCTCGCTCAAGTACTTCTTCCACAAGTCGCTGCAGGGGAGCTACGGCGAGGACGTCTCGTCGCTCAAGGTCAAGGACCGCCTCCGCAAGCTCGTCGAAGCCGAGGACAAGGACCGGCCCCTGAGCGACATCGAGATTGGCGACCTCCTGGCCCGGGAGGGGCTGAAGATCGCCCGGCGGACGGTCGCCAAGTACAGGAACCAGCTCAAGATCGCGCCCTCGCATATCCGCAAAAGGAAGTCCGTGATGGAGGAAAAGACATGAACGTCCACTACACGGCGCGCCAGGTCCCACTGACGCCCGAGATCCAGTCCTACTGCGAGAAGCGCCTCGGCCGCCTCAAGGCCCTGGTCGACGACGTCCTCGACGTCAACATCATCCTCGCCGTCGAGAAGAACCGGAACAAGGTCGAGATCAACGTCAAGGCCAAGGGCGGCGGCGTCGAGGCCCGGGAAGAGACGCTCGACATGATGGACTCGCTCAAAGGCGCCTTCGACACCCTGGAGAGGCGGATCCGCAAGGAGCGGTCCAAGTGGCGGGAGAAGAAGCGGCGCGGCGGCCGGGAGCGCAAGGCCCTGGCTCCGGCCGTCGAAGCCGTCCCCGAGCCGGAGAAGCGCGTCGTCCGGAGCCCGTACTACTCGCTCAAGCCGATGTCGCTCGACGAGGCCATCGTCCAGCTCGACATCCGCAACAAGGAGATCTTCCTGTTCAAGCGCGAGGGCTCCGGGGCCTGGTCGGCCGTCTACCGGCGCAAGGACGGCCATTACGGACTGGTGGAGCCCGAATGACCGGGACCGCGAAGGGCCAGCCGGTGAGGCTCCACGCCCTCCTCGACGAGACGCTCGTCCTGCCGCGGCTGGCCGCGCGCGACCGCGAGGGGGCCCTGCGCGAGATGGCCGCGACCCTCGCCGGGCGCCGCGCGGGGCGCCTCGGCGAGGGCCTCATCGACAAGCTCCTCAAGCGGGAGGAGCTCGGCACGACGGCCATCGGCAAGGGCGTCGCCGTGCCCCACTGCCGGGCCGCCGGCCTCAAGGCCCCGATCCTGCTCCTCGGGCTGTCGCACGAGGGCGTGCCCTTCGCGGCCATGGACGGGAAGCTCTCGCACACGTTCTTCCTTCTCGTCTCGCCCGAAGACAACCCCGCGGCCGGGCTGCGCCTGCTCGCGGCGATCGCCGCCCTGACCAGGACCTCGCGCGGGCTCTCGTCGAAGCTGCTCAAGGCCCCGACCCCGGCCGCGGTCATCGAGGTCCTCCGCGCGGAGGAGGAGAAACCCCATGGCTGAGCCGGCCGTCCCCGCGCCTCCCGCGGCACCCGACCAGACGACGATCTCGGCGGGCTTCATCAGCATCTTCGGGTTGGGCACCCTCATCCTCGGCGACAGCGGCATCGGCAAGAGCGAGAGCGCCGTCGAGCTCATCTCCCGCGGCCACAAGTTCATCGCCGACGACGTCGTCCAGGTCCGGGTGACGTCGAAGGGCGACCTGATCGGCACGGCCCCGGCCCTGAGCCGCAACTTTATGGAGATCCGGGGCCTCGGCATCATCAACATCCGGGCCATCTTCGGGGCCCGGGCCATCGCCCGCGAGGCCAGGATCGATCTCGTCATCCGGCTGAAGAAATGGCGCCGCGGCTACGAGGTCGACCGCCTCGGCCTGAAGTCCGGCGACGATATGACCATCCTCGGCCGGAAGATCCCGCAGCTGGCCATCCCCGTCGCCCCCGGGCGCAACATCGCGACGCTGATCGAGATCGCCTGCAAGGTCCACATCCTCCGCCAGAAGGGCTACAGCGCCCCCGACGAGATCATTCGGAGGCTCGACCGCGTGCTCACCTGAGAGGGGAACATGGCCAACGCGCCCAAGGACAACCGCTTCCTCATCGTGACCGGGCTCTCGGGCTCGGGCAAGACCGTGGTCAGCCACGCCCTCGAAGACCTCGGCTACTACTGCATGGACAACCTGCCGGCCAAGCTCATCCCGGACTTCGTCGACCTCTGGCTCGGCAAGAAGGTCGAGATCGACCGGGCCGCGGTGGTCATCGACATCCGCGAGCCGCGCTTCCTCGCCGACTTCCCGCCCGTCCTGGCCGAGATCCGCCGGCGGACGCCCGTCCGGCTCATCTTCCTCGAGGCCTCCGACGAGGCCCTGGCCAAGCGCTTCAACGAGACGCGGCGGTCCCACCCGATGGCCCCGCGGAAGCCCATCCTCGAGGGCGTCCGGCTCGAGCGGAAGCGCCTCCTCGGCATCCGCAAGACGGCCGACGACGTCATCGACACCTCCGGGCTCAACATCTACCAGCTCAAGGATGCGATCGCCGAGCGCATCCTGCGCCGGAGGAAGAAGCGGACCCAGGTCGCCGTGACCAGCTTCGGCTACAAGCACGGCCTGCCGCTCGAGTCCGACCTCGTCTTCGACACTCGGCTTCTGCCCAACCCCTTTTACGTCGACCGCCTGCAGAAGCGCACCGGCAAGTCCCCGAGCGTCCGGAAATACGTCCTGGAGTCGCCGGGGACGCGGGAGTACCTGGGCCAGCTCTTCCGCTTCATGGATTTCGTCCTGCCCCGCCTGGCCCGGGAGGGCAAGACCTCCGTCGCCGTGGCCGTGGGCTGCACCGGGGGCAAGCACCGGTCGGTCGTCATCGCCGAGGAGCTCCGGCGCCACCTCCGGCGGCGGGGCGCGGCCGTCCGCGTCTACCACCGGGACCTTTATAAATAGGCCGGGATATCATACAATAGCGCCTGACCGGAGGAGCGAGCCCATACCATGATCGGAGGCATCATCGTCTGCCACGGCCGCATGGCCGAGGAGCTGCTGAACGCGCTGACCATCATCCTCGGCGAGGCGCCCAACATCGAGGCCATCTCGATCGGCTGGTACGACGACGTCGAGGACTCGAAGAAGAAGATCAACCAGAGCCTCAAACGGGTCGACCAGAAGAGCGGCGTGGCCATCTTCACCGACATGTTCGGCGGCACGCCCTCCAACCTCAGCTTCAGCTTCTACAAGGAGAACCACGTCGAGATCATCACCGGGGTCAACCTGCCCATGCTGATCAAGTTCGTCTCTCTGCAGCGCAGCAGCAATCTCAAGGACGTGGCCAAGAAGGTCGTCGGCCAGGGCAAGAAGAACATCCATCTCGTCAGCGTCCTGCTCGGCTCGAGGGCCAAATAGTCCCCCCATGCTCGACAAGACCGTGACCATCCGCAACAAGCTCGGCCTGCACGCCCGGGCCGCGGTCAAATTCGTCAACCTGGCCAACCGCTTCGGCGCGTCGGTCAAGATCGTCAAGGGCGGCGACGAGATCGACGGCAAGAGCATCCTCGGCATCCTGACCCTGGCCGCGACCCAGGGGACGACGATCCGCCTGGTCATTGCGGGCAAGGACGAGGAGGCGGCCATGGCCGCCCTGACCGAGCTCATCGCCAACCGCTTCGACGAGAAGGAGTGAGCCGGCGATGGACATGATCCGCCTCCGCGGCATCGGGGTCTCGCCGGGGATCGCCATGGGCGAGGTCCTGCTCCCCAAGCGGGTCGTCTTCACCTCGCGCAAGGAGCTCATCGACGAGGCCCAGGTCCCGGACGAGCTCAAGCGCCTCCGCCAGGCCCTCGACCGCACCCGCGACGACCTGGTCAAGGTCAAGGACGGGGTCAAGGAGAAGCTCGGCCGGGAGAGCTCGTTCATCTTCGAGGCCCACCTGCTCATTCTCGAGGACCCGACCCTCGTCGACGGCCTCGAGGCGATCATCCGGGAGGAGAAGGCCCGGGCCGAGTGGGCCCTGTCGAAGATGAACAGCCGCTACGAGCAGCTCTTCGACTCGATCGCCGACGATTATTTCCGGCAGCGGCGCTCGGACGTCTCGGACGTCCTGACCCGCGTCTACCGGAACCTCGAGGCACGGCGGGAAAAGGAGCGCTCGCCCCGCAAGGAGCACATCCTTGTCGCCCACGAGCTCTTGCCGTCCGAGGCCGCCCTGCGCCTGAGCAAGGAGCTGACGCTCGGCGTGGCCCTGGACATGGGCGGGCAGACCTCGCACACGGCCATCCTGGCCCGGTCGCTGGGCATCCCGGCCGTCCTCGGCCTGCGCGACGTCTCGCGGCAGGTGAGGGAAGGCGATCTCGTCATCGTCGACGGCACGGACGGCGAGGTCATCATCGACCCACCCCCGGCCGTCCGGCGCGAGTACCAGGCCAAAAAGGAGAAGTACGAGACCTACGGCCGGGAGCTGCAGAAGACGGCCACGCTCAAGTCCGTGACCCTCGACAAGGTCCGGTTCGTCCCCCAGGCTAATATCGAGCTCCCCGAGGAGGTCCCGCCCGCCCTGGCCATGGGCGCCGAGGGCGTGGGCCTGTTCCGCTCCGAGTTCATCTACCTCCGGCGGGAGACGCTCCCGACCGAGGAAGACCACTTCGAGATCTACTCGCGGCTGGCCCGCGGGGCCGGGGCGTTCCCGGTCACCATCCGGA
>CAYOYQ010000193.1:0-5103 GCA_964408215.1 uncultured Eubacteriales bacterium | reverse complement strand
TCTTAAGACCCAGGTCATCGTCAACCCGGAATCGAACCGGGGCCGGACGCGCAAGCGCTGGGGCGAGATCCGCGAGGGCCTGAGGCAATTCGTCCGCGAGTTCAAGTTCGAGTTCACCGAGAAGCCCCTGCACGCCACCGACCTGGCCCGCGAGGCCATCAAGGAAGGGACGGAGCTCGTCATCGGCGTCGGCGGCGACGGGACGATGAACGAGATCGCCAACGGCTTTTACGAGGACAGCCGGATCATCAATCCCGACGCCACGCTGGGCCTGGTCCCGTCCGGGACGGGGTGCGACCTGATGCGGAGCCTGAGCATCCCGGCCGGGCTCAAGGGGGCCCTGCAGGTCATTTCCGAGGCCCCGCCCGTACGCATGGACGTCGGCCGGGTCCGCTACCGCTCGAACGAAGGCGCCGAAGAGGAGCGCTTCTTCCTCAACGTCGCCGATTTCGGGCTCGGCGGCGAGGTCGTCCGGGAGGTCACCAAAAGGCGCCTCGAACGGAAGGCCTCCTCCTATGTCCGATGCCTGGTCGCGACCATGGCCCGCTACAGGAACAAGCGCGTCCGCATCCGCGTCGACGGCCAGGCCCTGCCGGACGGCGAGTACCTCATCGGCGCCGTGGCCAACGGCCGCATCTTCGGCAAGGGCATGAAGGTCGCGCCCGACGCCCGGCTGGACGACGGGCTCTTCGACAGCGTCCTCGTCAGGGGCTTCCGCTTCCTCGAGTTCTGCCGCCACGGCTGGAAGCTCATGAACGGCAGCCACGTCACCCATCCCAAGGTCACCGTCGTCCGCGGCCGGCAAGTCGAGGCCTGGAGCGAGGAGCCCCAGGACGTCCTGCTCGAGCTCGACGGCGATCAGCTCGGACGGCTGCCGGCGACCTTCGAGATCGTCCCCCGCGACATGCTCATCAAGGGCTTCCTCCAACCCGTCCGCTGAACGATCTCTGGACGAGCTAACGCTCCTTTCTTATCCGGGATTCCCTTTCAAGGCGGCGAGGAGATTTGCCTCGAAGATCCCCGTAGCGGAGGGGGGCCCACGCAGTGGGGGAACCGTCGGGACTGGTTCCCAGGGGGTCCGGGGAGCGAGAGGCAAATCCCGAGCAAAGCCGGAGAAAGGGAATCCCTCATTACGTGAGGGGATTACTTCTTGAAGGCGTCTTTGGGGTCGTTGACGAGGATGGGCTTGCCGTTCGCATCGCGGACCATGAAGGTCGGGTTCTTGGTCGAGACGGTGGGCTTCTTATAGGTCTTCATGATGGAGGCGATGTAGCTGCGCGTCTCCGGATAGGGCGGGATGCCGTTGTACCTGCGCACCGCTTCCTGGCCGGCGTTGTAGGCCGCCAGGACGAGCCGGGTCTGGCCCTTGTAGAGGCGGACCAGGTCCTTGAGGTAGCGCACACCGCCCTCGATGTTCTGGGCCGGGTCGAAGACGTTGTTGACGCCGTACTGCCGCGCCGTCTCCGGCATGAGCTGCATCAGGCCCATGGCCCCGGCCGAGGAGATGGCGAACGGGTCGTAGTTGGACTCGGCCCGGATGACGACGTGGATGAGCTCCTGGTCGACGCGGTGCCTCTCGGAGGCTTTCTTGATGATCGGGCTGTAGAGCTTGCGCAGGTCGGACGCCGAGGCCGCGGCGAGGTGGGCCGCCAGCCCGAGGACAGCGGCCGTGACGAGGGCTCTCTTGATGACGTTCATCGCCGTACGCCTCATGTTCGCAGAAACGGGCCGGCGATGCAATCCCCGGCGGGGGTGAATCGAGGGGTCAGGCCGCCAGGCGTTCGACCAGGCCGGGGACGAGGTCGAGGGCCTTCGAGAGCTCCCCGACGCCGGGCCCGCCCGACTGGGCAAAGTCGGGGCGCCCCCCTCCCCCACCGCCGATGACGGGCGCGAGCTCCTTGATGAGCGCCCCGGCCGCGATCCGGCCGGCGAGGTCCTTCGTGACCGAGGCGACGATGAAGGCCTTGTCGCCCGTGACGGCCCCGAGGACGATGACCCCGCTCCCGAGCTTCTGCTTGACCGCGTCGGCCGTGTCCCTGAGCTCGGCCATAGTCAGACCGTCCATCCGCTGGACCTGGACCTTGAGGCCCTTGATGACCGTAGCCGTCCCGGAAACAGATGACTTCGCCTCGACCGAACCGGCCAGAAGCTTCTTGCGCGCGTCCTTCAGGTCCCTCTCGAGCTCATCTACGCGGGCCTGGAGCTTCTCGATCTTGGCGGGCAGTTCCCGGCGCGGCATCCCCAGGGCCTTTTCCAGGCCCGCGACGAGGCCTTCGAGCTCGTCGACGTAGCGGAGCGCCCCCTCACCGGTCACGGCCTCGATCCGGCGCATGCCGGCGGCGACGCTCGATTCGGAGATGATCTTGAAGACGCCGATCTCGCCGGTCGAGCGGACATGGACGCCGCCGCAGAGCTCCTTGCTGAAGTCGCCGATGCCGACGACCCGGACGGTCTCGCCGTACTTCTCCTCGAAGATGGCCATGGCCCCTTCGCGCAGGCCTTCGTCGAGGCTGGTCACCCTGGTCGCGAGCGGCGTCGCGCCCCGGACCTGGGCGTTGACGATCTCTTCGACCCGCCGCAGCTCCTCGCGCGTCAGGGCCGCGTAGTGCGTGAAGTCGAACCGCAAGCGCGACGGCGAGACGAGCGAGCCGGCCTGCTTGACGTGGTCGCCCAGGACCTGGCGCAGGGCGGCGTGCAGAAGGTGCGTCGCGGTGTGGTTGGCCGAGACGGCCTGCCGCCGGGCCAGGTCGGGCACGGCGTCGACCCGGTCACCCGGCCGGACCTCTCCCGCCAGGACCTTGACCACGTGGACGATGAGCTCCGGCGTCGCGAAGAAAACGTTCTCGACGAGCGCCGAGAAGCGGGCGCCCTTGAGCGAGCCGGTGTCGCCGACCTGGCCGCCGGCCTCGGCGTAGAAGGGCGTCTCCTCGAGGATGACCTCGCCGGATTCCCCGGCCGCGAGGGCCTCGGCCCGGCGCCCGTCCTTGAGGACGCCGACGACGCGGACATCTGCCATCTCGGCCAGGTCATGGACGCACGAGCGGACCTTGAGGCCGCGGAACTCCTCGTAGACCTGCTTCTCCTTGCGCTTGGCCTCGCCCTTCCACGACAGCCGGGCCCGTTCCTTCTGTGCTTCGAGCTCACGGGCGAAGCCGGCCTCGTCGACGGATAAGGCGCTCTCCCGGGCCAGCTCCTGTGACAGGTCGAGCGGGAAGCCGAACGTGTCGTAGAGCTTGAAGACCTGGTCCCCGGCGAGGACCGCGGCGCCGCGCTCGCGGGTCTCCCGGACGACTTGGTCGAAATAGCGCAGGCCGGAGGCCAGGGTGAGGGCGAAACGCTCTTCTTCGGCCTCGCAGACCTTGGCGATGTACCCGGCCGAGGCCAGGAGCTCGGGATAGGCGTCCTTCATGATGTCCGCGACCCGGCCGACGAGCCCGTAGAGGAAGGGCTTGTCGATGCCGATGAGGTTCCCCTGGCGGACGGCCCGCCGGATGAGCCGGCGCAGGACATAGCCCCGGCCGTCGTTGGCCGGGGAGACGCCGTCGCCGATGAGGAAAGTCGCCGCGCGGACGTGGTCGGCGATGATCCGGACCGAGACGTCACCCTCGTCGCCGGACGGGTACTCCCGCCCGGCCAGCTCGCAGGCGCTCTCGATCAGGGGCATGAACAGGTCCGTGTCATAGTTGCTCCGCCGGCCCTGGACGACCGCGGTCATGCGCTCGAGGCCCATGCCGGTGTCGATCGATGGCCGGGGCAGAGGCCGCAGCACGCCGTCGGGGCCCTGGTCGAACTCCATGAAGACGAGGTTCCAGAGCTCGACGAAGCGGTCGCTGCCCTTCTCGATGAGCTTGAAGGGATCGCCGGGCTCGACGTCCGCGCCGATGTCGTAGTGGATCTCGGAGCACGGGCCGCACGGCCCGGCGTCGCCCATGGCCCAGAAGTTGTCCTTCTTGCCGTAGCGGAAGATGCGGTCCTTCGGGACGCCGATCTCCTCGGCCCAGATCCGGAAGGCCTCGTCGTCGTCGAGGTAGACCGTGGCGTAGAGGCGGTCGGCCGGCAGGCCGAAGACCTTGGTCACGAGCTCCCAGGCGAAGGCGACGGCTTCGCGCTTGAAATAGTCCCCGAACGAGAAGTTGCCGAGCATCTCGAAGAAGGTGTGGTGCTTGGCCGTCCGGCCGACGGTCTCCAGGTCGTTGTGCTTGCCGCTGACGCGCATGCACTTCTGGACCGTCGCCGCCCGGGCGTAGCCGCGCTTCTCCAGGCCCAGGAAGACGTTCTTGAACTGGTTCATCCCGGCGTTGGTGAACAGGATCGTCGGGTCGTCCTTGGGCAGCAGGGAGGAGCTCCGGACGATCCGGTGGCCCCGCTCGGCGAAATAGTTGAGGAAAGTCTCGCGGACGCGCTGGGCCGTCATTTCGGCTCTTCTTCCGGCCCTCCCTCGGCGCGCTCGACCTTGCTCATCCCCTTCTCCATCTCCTCGACGGCCATGTCCAGGGTCGACTGGATGCCCATGATGCGGAGCTTGAAGTTGTCGGGGTTGGAGGAGTACTTCATGCCCTGCTCGAAGGAGATGTAGCCGTCGCGGTAGAGCTGGTAGATCGACTGGTCGAAGGTCTGCATGCCGTACTGGGAGACGCCGGCCGTGATGGCGTCCCGGATGAGCCCCGTTTTGTCCTTCTCGGCGATGCATTCCTGGATGTAGGGGGTGGCGATCATGCACTCGACGGCCGGGACGCGGCCCTGGCCGTCCATGCGCGGGATGAGGCGCATGGAGATGATGGCCTTGAGGATCGAGGCCAGCTGGAGCCGGACCTGGCGCTGGTGGTGGGGCGCGAAGACGGAGATGATGCGGTTGATGCTCTCGGGGGCGTCGAGCGTGTGGAGCGTGCTCAGGACGAGGTGGCCCGTCTCGGCGGCGAGCAGGGCCGTGTCGATCGTGTCGAGGTCGCGCATCTCGCCGACGAGAATGATGTCGGGGTCCTCGCGCAGGCAGCCACGCAGGCCGCGGGCGAAGCTGGTGACGTCCAGGCCGACCTCGCGCTGCGAGATCGTGCTCTTCTTGTCCTTGTGGAGGTACTCGATCGGGTCCTCGATGGTGATGAT
>CAYOYQ010000192.1:0-5190 GCA_964408215.1 uncultured Eubacteriales bacterium | reverse complement strand
GGGCCAGGTCGAGGAGTTCGACGCCGTCAACAACCCCGAGGACCCCGCCGCCGGCACGCGCAAGGTGCCCTTCTCGCGCGAGCTCTGGATCGAGCGCGACGACTTCATGGAGACGCCCCCGCCCAAGTTCTACCGCCTCTCGCCCGGCAAGGAGGTCCGCCTCCGCTACGCCTACTTCATCCGCTGCGAGGAGGCGGTCAAGGACGCTTCCGGCAACGTCGTCGAGCTCCGCTGCACTTACGACCCGGCGACCCGGGGCGGCGACAATCCCCCCGACGGCCGCAAGGTCAAGGCGACGCTCCACTGGGTCTCGGCCCGCCAGGCCCTCGACGCCGAGGTCCGCCTCTACGACACGCTCTTCACCGTCCGCGACCCCATGGACGTCCCCGAGGGCGGCGACTGGAAGACCTTCCTCAACCCCCGCTCCCTCGAGACGATCAAGGACGCCAAGCTCGAGCCGGCCCTGGCCGCGGCCGCGCCCGAGAGCCGCTGGCAGTTCGAGCGCCTCGGCTACTTCGTCGCCGACCGCCGCGACACGCGGCCCGGCGCCCTGGTCTTCAACCGGACCGTCACACTTCGCGACGAGTGGGCCAAGCTGGTCAAGGCGGGCCGGGATGCTGCCTGACGGTCCCGTCCGCCCCGCCGACGTCGTCCACGGCCCGTCTCTCCTCACCGACGGCGACATCTATCTCTTTAAAGAAGGCAACCACTTCAAGCTCTGGGACAAGCTCGGCGCGCACCTCCGCACGGTCGACGGCCGCGACGGCGCCCAGTTCGCCGTCTGGGCCCCCAACGCCTCGGCGGTCTCCGTCATCGGCGACTTCAACAGCTGGGACGCCGCGCGCCACCCCCTCGCCGCCCGCTGGGACGGCTCCGGCATCTGGGAGGGCTTCATCCCCGGCCTGGCCAAGGGCGCCCTCTACAAATACTCCGTCACCTCCAAGCACGACGGCTCGCGCGCCGAAAAAGCGGACCCCCTCGGCTTCTTCCACGAGGCCCCGCCCCGCTCCGCCTCGATCGTCTGGGACCTCGAGTACCGCTGGCTCGACGGCGACTGGATGGCCAAGCGCCCCCGCGCCAACGCCCTCGACGCGCCCATCTCGATCTACGAGGTCCACCTCGGCTCGTGGCGGCGCGTCCCCGAGGAAGGGAACCGACCCCTGACCTATCGCGAGATGGCCCCTCTTCTCGCCGACTACGTCCGCGACATGGGCTTCACCCACGTCGAGATCATGCCGGTCATGGAGCACCCCTTCTACGGCTCCTGGGGCTACCAGACCATCGGCTACTTCGCCCCGACCAGCCGCTACGGCACGCCCCAGGACTTCATGTTCCTGGTCGACATGCTCCACCACTGCGGCCTCGGCGTCATCCTCGACTGGGTGCCCTCGCACTTCGCCACCGACGGCCACGGCCTGGGCCGCTTCGACGGCACCTCGCTCTACGAGCACCAGGACCCGCGCAAGGGCTTCCATCCCGACTGGAAGAGCGCCATCTTCAATTACGGCCGCAACGAGGTCCGCGAGTTCCTCATCTCGTCGGCCCTCTTCTGGCTCGACCGCTACCACGCCGACGGCCTGCGCATCGACGCCGTGGCCTCGATGCTCTACCTCGACTACTCGCGCAAGGCGGGGGAGTGGCTCCCCAACCGCTACGGCGGCCGGGAGAACCTCGAGGCCCTCTCCTTCATCCGCCGCCTCAACGAGGCCGCCTACGGCGCCGCGCCCGGCATCCAGACCTCGGCCGAGGAATCCACCGCCTGGCCCATGGTCACCCGGCCCGTCCATCTCGGCGGCCTGGGCTTCGGCCTCAAGTGGAAGATGGGCTGGATGCACGACATGCTGGGCTACTTCTCGAAGGACCCGCTCTTCCGCAAGTTCAGCCACGACGACCTGACCTTCAGCATGTGGTACGCCTGGACCGAGAACTTCATCCTGCCCCTCTCGCACGACGAGGTCGTCCACGGCAAGGGCTCGCTCGTCGGCAAGATGCCCGGCCTGGAGATGGAGAAGTACGCCAACCTCAAGGCCCTCTACGGCTACATGTTCACCCACCCCGGGAAGAAGCTCCTGTTCATGGGCGGCGAGTTCGCCCAGTGGCGCGAATGGAGCCACGAGGAGAGCCTGGAGTGGCACGCCCTCGAGCACCGCACCCACACCGACGTCCAGCGCTGGGTCAAGGACCTCAACGCCCTCTACCGCCGCGAGCCCGCCCTTCACGAGCTCGACTTCGACCCGTCCGGCTTCGAGTGGGTCGACTTCAACGACGTCGACCACAGCGTCATCAGCTATCTCCGCAAGGGCCGATCGACCCCGGACCAGATCCTCGTCGTCTGCAACTTCACCCCGGTCGCCCACGGCGACTACCGCGTCGGTGTCCCGGCCGGCGGGACGTGGCGGGAGCTCCTGAACAGCGACGCCGCGGAATACGGCGGGACGGGCAAGGGCAACCTCGGCGCCGTCGAGGCCGAGGCCAAGCCGGCCCACGGCCGCAGCCATTCCCTGCGCCTGACCCTGCCGCCGCTCGGCGTCCTCGTCTTCAAGAGGGAGATGTGAGGCCGGTGTGAGCCGCTTCGTCACGATCCACGGCCACTTCTACCAGCCGCCGCGGGAGAACGCCTGGCTCGAGGAGATCGAGGTCCAGGACTCGGCCGCGCCCTACCACGACTGGAACGAGCGCGTCTCGGCCGAATGCTACGCCCCGAACACGGCCGCCCGCATCCTCGGCGCGGAGGACCGCATCGTCGCGATCGTCAACAACTACGCCTCGATCTCGTTCGACGCCGGGCCGACGCTTCTCGCCTGGATGGAGCGGGCCGCCCCCGAGACCTACCGGGCCATCCTCGAGGCCGACAAGGCCGCGCGCGATCGCTTCCGGGGCCACGGCAGCGCCATGGCCCAGGTCTACAATCACGTCATCATGCCGCTCGCCACGAGCCGGGACAAGCGGACCCAGGTCCTCTGGGGCGTCCGCGATTTCGAGTCGCGCTTCGGCCGCCGGCCCGAGGGCATGTGGCTCCCCGAGACGGCGGTCGACCTCGAGTCGCTCGACATCATGGCCGAGCACGGCCTCACGTTCACGGTCCTCGCGCCCCACCAGGCGGCCGAGGTCCGGGAGGACGGCAAAGCCTGGAGGGCCGTCGACGGCGGCCGGATCGATCCCAAGCGGCCCTACCTCTGCCGCCTGCCCTCGGGCCGGACGATCGCGCTCTTTTTCTACGACGGCCCGATCTCCCACGACATCGCCTTCGGCGACGTCCTCCGCAACGGCGAGGGCTTCGCCCGCCGGCTCGCCGGCACCTTCTCCGCCGCGTCGGCCGCGCCCGGCCCCTCCGGCCGGCCCGAGCTCGTCCACATCGCGACCGACGGCGAGAGCTACGGCCACCACCACCGCTTCGGCGAGATGGCCCTGGCCTATGCCCTCCACTACATCGAGAAGAACGGCTTGGCCGAGGTCACGGTCTACGCCGACTACCTCGAGCGCTTCCCGCCGACGGACGAGGTCCGGATCCGCGAGAACACTTCCTGGAGTTGCGGCCACGGCGTCGAGCGCTGGCGCGGCGACTGCGGCGATTCCTCCGGCGCCCACCCCGGCTGGAACCAGAAATGGCGCGCCCCGCTCCGCGAGGCCATGACCTGGCTCGGGGAGCGGGCCGGCCGCGTCTTCGAGGCGGAGCTTGCGCCCCTCGCCCCGAATCCCTGGCGCGTCCGCGACGACTACATCCGCGTCGTCCTCGACCGCTCGCCCCAGTCGGTCGAGTCGTTCCTCGCCGATCACATCAAGCAGCCCCTCACCCCGGCGGATAAAGTGCGAGTGCTCAAGCTCCTCGAGATGGCCCGCCACGCCATGCTCATGTTCGCGAGCGACGGCTGGTTCTTCGACGACATCTCCAATGTCGAGACGGTCCAGATCATCCAGTACGCGGCCCGGGTCCTCCAGCTCGCCCGCGACGCCGGCGGGGCCGATCTCGAGGCCGAGTTCCTCGGCCTCCTCGAGGGCGCCAAGAGCAACGTGCCCAGGCACAAGAACGGCGCGGTCGTCTACGACGCGCTCGTCCGCCCGGCCGTCGTCGATTTCCTGCGCCTCGGCGCCCACTTCGCCGTGTCCTCCCTCTTCGAGGCTTATCCCCAGGCCGCCCGGATCTCCCACTACGCGGTGGATACGGAAGCCCGCGAGGAGAAAGAGAGCGGACCGCGCAAGCTCGCCGTCGGCCGGGTCCGGCTGAAGTCGAACGTCACGTGGGAAGAGCGGACGGTCGAGTACGCGGTCCTCCATCTCGGCGACCAGAACATCACGGCCGGCGTCCGTGAGCACAGCGGCGAGCCTCGCTACCTCGAGATGGCCGGGGCGATCGACGAGGCGTTCGGCATGAGCGACATGGCGGCGGTCGTCCGGCAGATCGACCGCCATTTCGCCCCGCACATCTTCTGCCTCTGGCACCTGTTCACGGAGGAGAAGCGGAAGATCCTGTTCGAGATCCTCGAAGAGAACCTCCGCGGGCTCGAGGCCGACTTCCGCCAGATCTTCGAGGCGAACTACGCGATCATGCAGGCCACCCGGGAGATGCAGATCCCCATCCCGGAGGCCCTCTCGACCCCGGCCGAGTTCGTCCTCAACGCCGAGCTCCGCCGCCTGCTCGAAGCGGCCGATCTCGACGCCGGGGCCTTGAAGAAGCTCGCCGGGGAATACGCGGCCTGGTCGTTCAAGCCCAAGGGCGACGCCCTGAGCCTGCTCGTCAGCCGGCGGGTCGGCGCGCTCGTCGCGGCTTGGGCCGCGCGTCCCGAGGACGCGGCCGGGCTGGAGAAGATCGAAGCGGTGCTCGCCATCATGAAGCGGCTCGGCGTCGGTTTCGACCTCTGGCAGAGCCAGAACCTCTTTTTCTCGGCGGGGAAAGCGCTTTACGGGTCCGCCGCGGCCACGGCCGGGGCGGGGAAGGGGCCGACGGCCGAAGCCGCCTGGTCCCGGGCGTTCAAAGCCGTGGGCGAGCTCCTCCGCATCGATCCTGATGCATTCGCGCCTGAGAAACCGGCCTGACGCTCCCACGGCGCGCCTTGCCTTTTTGACGGCTTTCCGCTATAACTTAGTAACCTTTTCAGGCCTACTGCGTGCCTGTAGCTCAGCTGGATAGAGCGTTGGACTCCGGATCCAAAGGTCGGAGGTTCGAATCCTCTCAGGCACGCCACGTTTTCC
>CAYOYQ010000191.1:0-5219 GCA_964408215.1 uncultured Eubacteriales bacterium | reverse complement strand
CCCGCGCCCTGG
The DNA here is from genome assembly GCA_964408215.1 of uncultured Eubacteriales bacterium. GTDB lineage: Bacteria > Acidobacteriota > Aminicenantia > Aminicenantales > Saccharicenantaceae > RBG-16-66-30. Next base: position 5,207 of record CAYOYQ010000191.1, on the reverse strand, counting down.
AAGCCCTATCAGGCGCACCGCGTCCACGTCACCTTCCGGGGCTACTGGGATTACGACGGCGGCGGCCTGGGCGATATGGGCCAGCATTATCTCGACCCCGTCCAATACCTGCTCGACAAGGACGATACGAGCCCGGTCGAGATCGTCGCCGACGGACCGCAGCAGCACCCCGACGCCTGCGGCAGCTGGCGGCGGATCGAGATGCGCTACGCCGACGGCTGTGCGATCGTCCTCGACGGCGAGAACCGGGACACATCGGCGCCTTTCCTCGAAGGCCCCAAGGGCAAGCTCTTCCGCGGCTTCGAGTCCGACATCCCCAACCTGAGGGACGCCGTCGCCTCGCTGCCGGACCCCGCGCCGCAGCTCACCGATTTCGCCGAGGCCGTACGGACGCGACGCCGCTTCGCCCTGAACGAGCGGAACGGGCACCGCTCCGCGACGCTCGTCAACCTGGCCAAGATCGCCGTCCAGCTCGGGCGGCCCCTCCGCTACGACCCGGAGCGGGAGATCTTCCCCGGCGACGAGGCGGCCAACCGGCTGGTCCACCAGCCTATGCGGGCCCCCTGGCACCTCCTGGTCCATTCATGAAAACGCGATTCCCGGTTGCGCCCGTGAGGAGAAGACCGATGAAGAAAGAATTCGCCGCCGCCCTGATCCTCGCGGCCCTGGCCCTCACCTTCGCCTCCGCCGCGCCGCAGCAGCCGGCCGCCGCGGTCCCGGACATCGGGGCCCGCGTCGCCTCCATCCTGGAACGTTTCCCAGCGGATACGCCGGCCGGGCGCGACGCGCTCGCGGCCGAGATCCTGGCCCTCGGCCCGAAGGCCGTCACGTGGGTCTGCTCCCGTGTCCTTCCCCCCGCGGGCGCCGATGACTCCAAGGCCCGCTTCGCCGTGAACGGCCTGGCCGTCTATGCGACCAGGGCCGGCGCCGAGGCGGAGCGCCTGGCCTTCGTCAGGGCCCTCGCCGCCGCGCTCGCGGGGAACCCGGACAAGGACGTCGCCGCGTTCCTCATCTCCCAGCTCCAGATCGCCGGAAGAGAAGAGTCGGTCCGCCCCCTGGCGGCTTCTCTCACCGACGAAGCGCTGGCCGGTCCGGCCGTAGCGGCCCTGGAGACGATCGGCGGGCCAGAGGCCGTCGCGGCGCTTCTCCGGGCCTTCGACCGCGCTCCGCGGCCGGCCCGGATCGAGATCGTCGACGCGTTCGGGCGGATGCGCGCCCGCGAGAGCCTGAAAAAGCTCCTCGCCCTGGCCGAGGTCGCCGACGAAGGCCTCCGGCGGGCCGCCCGGGCCGCGCTGGCCGATATCGGCGATCCGGCCGCGGGTCCGGTCCTGGCCAGGGTCCCGGTCGACGCCACTTACGCGGAGAGAGCGGAGGCGCCGGTCCTCTATCTCCGCCTCGCCCGGAGCCTCGCGGGCTCGGGCCGGGCGGCCGAAGGTCTCGCGGCGGCCCGGCGCATGCTGGCCGCTTACACCAAGCCCGGGGAAAGCCCGATCGCCGGCGAGGCTCTATCTCTCATCGCCGCGATCCTCAAAGACGGCGCCCTGCCCGATCTCCTCAAGGCGGTCGCGAGCCCCGCCGCGGCCCTTCGGGGTTCCGCCCTCGACCTGGCCACGGCGCTCGGGACGGCCGAAGCGACGAAACAGTGGGTCGATAAAGCGGCGGCCTCGGAGCCGCCCATCCGGGCCGCGATCGTCGAGATGCTCGGCCGGCGCGGCGACACCGCGGCCCTCGCCTTCGTCCGCGCGTCGCTCCGCGACGGCGACAGGGCCGTCCGGATGGCCGCCATTCCGGCCGCCCCGCGCCTCGGCGGCAACGAGGTCCTGGCCGACCTCATGAGGCTTGTCGGCCAGGCCGACGACGAAGAGCTGGCGGTCCTGAGAACGGCGCTCCTCGGCTTCGACGGCCGCGCCGTCGTCCCGGCCGCCGTGGAGCTCCTCGACGCGACGCCTCTCCCCGGCCGGACGGTCCTCATCGACATCCTCGGCGAGAAAGGCGCCCGGACGGAGATCGGCCGGCTGTTCGCTCTTGCCGAGGACCGGGAGCCGGCGACACGGACCGCCGCCCTCGGGGCCCTGGCCAAGCTGGCCCGGGAGCAGGACCTGCCGCGGCTCGTGGGCATGCTCGAGGCGACCGGCGACGCCGACGACATCATCCGCCTCCAGGAGGCCGTGGCGGCCGCGTCCCGCCCGGCCCCCGACAGCGAGCGGCGCGGCGCCGCCCTGGTCGAGATGCTGAAGAACGCGGCCCCCGGGCGCAAGGTGGCCATCCTCCGCGTCCTGCCCAGGGTCGGGGGGGCGCGGGCCCTTCGCGCCGCCCTGGAGTCGACGGAAGACCCCGACTCCCAGGTCCAGACGGTGGCGGTCTACGCCCTGTCCCAATGGCCCGATTACAGCGCGGCCGGGGACCTCCTGCGTATCGCGACGACGACCGCGAGCAAGCGTTTCCGCCTCCTGGCCCTCGACGGCTACGTCCGCCTCGTCGGGCGGGCCGGTATGCCCGGCCCGCGAAAGGCCGGGCTCTTCGCCGACCTCCTGGCGCAATCTTTCGACGACGCCGACAAGAAGGCCGTCGTCGCCGGCCTCGCGTCCGTCCGCGAACCCGAATCGCTCCGGTTGCTCGGCGGCCTGCTCGGGAATCCGACGCTCCGCGACACGGCCGCGGCCGCTCTCCTCGAGCTGGCCTCGGAACAGGCGCCGCACGAGCGCTGGCTTTCGGGCCACGAAGCGTACTCGGTCCTTCGCCGTGTCGAAGAGTCCCTGACCGATCCCGCCGAGAAAGAACGGGCCGCAGGCCTCATCGCCGCCCGGCTCAAGCAGGGCGGGTTCGTGCCGCTCTTCGACGGCCGGTCGCTCGCCGGCTGGAAAGGGCTCGTCGCCGACCCACCGGCCCGGGCCAAGATGGCGCCGGCCGAGCTCCTCAAGGCCCAGGCCGACGCGGACGAGAGGATGCGGGCCCATTGGAGGGTCGTCGACGGGGCCCTCGTCTTCGACGGCAAGGGCGAGAGCCTCTCGACCGCCGCCGACTACGGCGACTTCGAGCTCCTCGTCGATTGGAAGATCGAGACAGGCGGCGACAGCGGCCTCTACCTGCGCGGCTCGCCCCAGGTCCAGATCTGGGATCCCGCGGCCAACCCGGTCGGATCGGGCGGCCTCTACAATAACCAGAAGGGGAAGAGCCAGCCGCTCGAGAAAGCCGACCGGCCGGTCGGCGAATGGAACGCCTTCCGCGTCATCATGATCGGCGAGAAGGTGACCGTCTATCTCAACGACAAGATGGTCGTCGACAACGTCGTCCTCGAGAACTACTGGGAGCGCGCGAAGCCGATCTATCCCGTGGGACAGATCGAGCTCCAGGCCCACGGCAATCCCCTTTATTTCAGGAATATCTACATCCGTGAGATCCCGCGCGACGCGGCGGCGCCACTGCCGCTCGCCGCGGCCGAAGCCGCCGAAGGGTTCGTCACGCTCTTCAACGGCCGCGACCTCTCCGGCTGGACGGGCGGGGGCGGGGGTTACGTCGCCGAGGACGGCAAGATCGTCGTCTATCCCGAGCGGGGCGGCGGGAACCTTTACACCGAAAAGGAATACGCCGACTTCACCCTGCGCTTCGAGTTCAAGCTCGCTCCGGCCGCCAACAACGGCTTGGGCGTCCGGGCTCCGCTCGAGGGCGACGCGGCCTACGCTGGCATGGAGATCCAGATCCTCGAGGACGGCTCGCCCGTCTACTGGGGCCTCCGGCCCTACCAGTACCACGGCTCGATCTACGGCGTCGTCCCGGCCCGGCGGGGAGTGCTCCGCCCGATCGGCGAGTGGAACACGGAAGAGGTCACGGCCAAGGGCCGGCGGGTTACGGTCACGGTCAACGGCGTCGTCATCGTCGACGCCGACATCGACGCGGCCTCGGCGAACGGCACGATCGACGGCAACGAGCACCCGGGGCTCAAGCGCACGACCGGCCACATCGGCTTCCTCGGCCACGGCTCGACTCTGGAGTTCCGCAACATCCGGATCAAAGAGCTGGAGTAGGGCGCGTCAGCGGGAGGGCAACCGCAGGGCTCGGCGCAGAGCGGCGTTGATCTGCGTGTTGTCGATGATGGTACCGGGGTACCAGGTCCCCCGGTCTCTCAGCAGCCGGCGGGCGGCCGCTCCGGTCGCGGCGAAGTCGATGAGCTCGTTGGTGTGCCCGGCCGTGCCGTATGAGACTTCGCCCTCGGGGTAAACGAAGGGCGAGACGTATCCGGGAGCCTTGATCGCGGCGCCGTTCGGCGCCTCACCCGGCTCCCCCGCCTTGGCCTGAGCGACGCGCTCCGTTTGGGCCGGAAGGTCGCCGAGCCCGAGCGGCCGGTCGAGCATCAACCCGCCCGTGGCGTGGTCGGCGGTGACGAGAAGCACGGTGTTCGTCCAATCCACGGCATCGCCCGGCCGATCGACGAAGGCCAGGGCGGCCCGCACGGCCTTGTCGAGGTCGGCGACGCACCCGATCATGGACCTGAAGTTATTGTCATGGTTGGCCCAGTCGATGTCGCCTTGTTCGACGACGAGGAAGAACCCGTCCGGGTCCCGGCCGAGATAGCCGAGGGCGGCCTCGGTCGCTTCGGCGAGCGAAGGATTCTCTTCGCTGCCGGGCAAGACGGTCGGCGCGCCCGGCCGGTCCTCGGCCCGCGGCGTCTCGAAGTTCCCGCCCTTGCCGCCGAAGAGCCCGAAGAGCTTGCGCCCCTCCCGGGCCGCCGCGGCCGCGCCTTCGGCGAGCGCCCGGCCGCCGTCCCGGCCGACCTGGCGCTCCACGAACAGATACTCGCGGGAGGCCTGAAGGCTCAGGTACAGGGACTTCGAGAGATAGCCCTTCCTGGGATCGAAGCCGGGATTGTCAAAGAGGGGGTGTCCGCCGCCGATGACGACGTCGGGCCGGGTCTTGGCGATGATCTCGTCGGCCAGGCCCAGTCCCTTGGTCCCCCGGAAGCCCGTGTAATAAGCGCTGCGGCTGGTGTTGTGGGCGACGAAGGCGGCCGGCGTCGCGTGGTTGAACGGGACGGAGCTGACGACGCCGATCGCCGCCCCGCGAGAGGCCCGGGCATCCTCCTCGATCGTCGGGATCTCCCCGGACGGCGGATCGCCGGGGAGCCAGGCGATGTTGCCGGAATCGGTCTTGAAGCCGGTCGACAGGGCCGTGGCGGCCGAGGCCGAATCGGTCGCCGGGCCGGGCGGGAA
>CAYOYQ010000190.1:0-5223 GCA_964408215.1 uncultured Eubacteriales bacterium | reverse complement strand
AAAGAGGACCGGGTCAAGCTGGTGTTCGGGGTCAAGGTCGAGATCGAGAACAAGGACGGCCTTCTCAAGCCGGGCCTGCCCGCCGACGCCGCGATCCGGGCCGTCGCGGCCGCCCGCTGAGCCGCAGAGGGACGGAGGACCCGGCATGGTCGGCCTGGCCGTCGAGACGAAGGGGCTCAGCAAGACCTTCGAGTCCGTCGAGGCCGTCCGCGGGCTCGACCTCGAGGTCCGCGAGGGCGAGATGTTCGGCCTGGTCGGGCCCGACGGCGCGGGCAAGACGACGACGATCCGCATGCTCTGCGGCCTGCTCAAGCCCACCTCGGGGCGGGCCTTCGTCCTCGGGGCCGATGTCGTCGAGGAGCCCGAGCGGCTCAAGAGCCGGATCGGCTATTTCTCGCAGAAGTTCAGCCTCTACGGCGACCTGACCATCGACGAGAACATCGAGTTCTTCGCCGAGATCCATCTCGTCCCGGACTTCCGGCGGCGGCGCGACGAGCTCCTGGAGTTCACCCGCCTGGCCCCGTTCCGCGGCCGCTTGGCCGACCGGCTCTCCGGAGGCATGCGGCAGAAGCTGGCCTTGGCCTGCGCTCTCATCCACACGCCCCGGATCATCTTCCTCGACGAGCCGACGACGGGCGTCGACGCCGTCTCGCGCCGCGACTTCTGGAAGATCCTGTCCAGCTTGACCCGCTCCGGGATCACTATCGTCATGACGACGCCCTACATGGACGAGGCCGAGCGCTGCTCCCGGGTCGGGCTCCTCGGAGGGGGCCGGCTCCTCGCCGCGGCGACGCCGCAGGGGATCAAGCGGCTGATGCGGGGCACGGTCGTCGAGATCGTCTGCCCCGAGATCCGCCGGGCCTTCGGTGTCCTGAAGACGGTCCCCGGCGTGAGCGAGGTCCAGCTCTTCGGCGACCGGCTCAACGCCGTGGTCGCCGACCCCGTCCGGGAGATCCCGGCCCTCGAGGCCGCCTTGGCCGCGGCCGGGATCCCCGTCTTCCAGCGGCGGGTCCTGGCGCCGTCGCTGGAGAACGTCTTCATCTCCGTCACCCGATCCGAGTCTTTGGAGGCCGGCCATGCGTAAATCCCTTTGTGCCCTGCTCGCCCTGCTTTTCCTGGCGCCCGCCGCGCGGGCCCAGCGGAAGCCCCTCTCGCTCGACGAAGCCGTCGCCGCGGCGCTCGAGGCCAGCCCGGCCCTTCACGCCTCGCGGATGAAGGCCGAATCCTCGGCCGCCCGCAGCCGCGAGGTCGCCGCCTCCCGTCTCCCGTCGCTGCGGCTGGGCGCCGGCTACACCCGGCTCAGCGAGGTCCCGCCGTTCGAGGTGACGCTGCCCATCTCGCCGACGCCCATCGTCGTGTCGCAGAATTACTTCAACAACTGGAACCTGCGGCTGGCCGTCCAGCAGCCGGTCTTCAGCGGCTTCCGCCTCGAGGCCGGCGCCGAATCGGCCCGCATGCTCGAGCGGTCGGCCGGCTTCGACCTGGCCAAGGACCGCTCGGAGCTTGTTTTCGCGGTCAAGAGCGCCTATTGGGCCCTGGCCCGGGCCCGGGAATACGAGGCCGTCGTCGCCGAGACGATCGGCCAGGTCCGGGAGCACTTCAAGGACGTCCGGGCCTTCTTCGACCAGGGCCTGCTCGTCAAGAACGAGGTCCTGCGGACGGAGATCCAGCTCTCGAGCGCCGAGCTGGCCCGGATCGACGCTGAGAACGCCGTCGAGGTCGCCCGGACGGCTCTCAACACTCTGATCGGCTGGCCTGTCGGGACCGATATCGAGCTCGCCACCTCGGCCGAGAGCCAGGCCTCGCGCGTGCCCGCACCGGACGAGGCCGGCGGCGAGGCCGCGGCCGCCCAGGCGCTCATCGACACCGCCCTGGCCGGGCGACCCGAGCTCCAGGCCGCGGGGTTCCGCATCAGGGCCTCCGAGGCCGGGCTCAAAGCCGCCAAAGCCGGCTGGTATCCGCAGGTCTCGCTGGCCGGCAATTTCTATTATCTTCGTCCCAACGCCCGGTACATGCCGGCCCTGGACCGGTTCAAGAGCACATGGGACGTCGGCCTGGCCGTCTCGTTCGATCTCTGGAACTGGGGCCAGACGAAAAACCAGGCGGAGCAGGCCAGGGCCCAGCTGGCCCAGGCCCGGGACGCCCGCGAGCTTCTCGAGGACCAGGCCGTCCTCGAGGTCACCCAGTCCCGCCTGGCCTTGACCCAGGCCCGCCGCAAGATCGAGGTCGCGGCCGCCGCCGTAGGCCAGGCCGACGAGAACCTGCGCCTGGTCCGGGAGCGCTTCCGCCAGGGCGTGGCCCTCAACGCCGATGTCCTGGACGCCGAGGTGTTTTCGCTCCAGGCGAAAACGGCCAAGGTCCAGGCCGCCATCGACCTCGTCCTGGCCCAGGCCCGCCTCGAAAAAGCCCTCGGAAACTGACCTGGACCATTCATGAAAACGCCGCATTTCTCAGTCGTACAAGAAAAGACAAGACCGGCGTTTTCACCCTTCGGGCAAGCCGATCCGGCCGCATCTGCTGCGTTGCAAAGGGTTCGCAGTACCCCGAGTACAGCTTCGCCCTTTGACGCCTTGCATCTGCAGCCGTCTCGGCTCGTGAATGATCCAGGCTCGCCTGGAGGAGGGGACAGCCGTGACACCTGAGCTGGCCGTCGAGGTCCGGTCGCTCACGAAGCGCTTCGGCGACTTCGTGGCCGTCGACGCGGTCTCTTTCGAGGTCGAGCGCGGCCGGATCTTCGGCTTTCTCGGGGCCAACGGGGCCGGGAAGTCGACGACCATCCGTATGCTCTGCGGCCTCCTCGATCCGACCTCGGGCACGGCGACGGTCGGGGGCCACGACATCGTCCGCGAAACGGAGCGGGTCAAGCGGACGATCGGTTATATGTCCCAGAGGTTCTCTCTTTACGAAGACCTGACCGTGGCCGAGAACATCCGCTTCTTCGGCGGGGCCTACGGGCTCGCCCAAAAGACCCTGGCCGACCGGCTGCCGTGGGTGCTCAGGCTGGCCGGCCTCGAAGGCCGGGAGCGCAGCCTGACCCGGACCCTCTCGGTCGGCTGGAAGCAGCGCCTGGCCCTCGGCTGCGCCGTGCTCCACGAGCCGAAGATCGTCTTCCTCGACGAGCCCACGGGCGGCGTCGACCCCGCTTCGCGGCGGAGCTTCTGGGAGCTCATCAACGACCTCTCGGAGCGGGGCATCACCGTCTTCGTGACGACGCATTACCTGGACGAGGCCGAGTACTGCAACGACATCCGTCTCATCCACGCCGGCCGGATCGTGGCCGGGGGGAGCCCGCGGGAGCTCAAGACGACGGTCATCAAGAACCCCATCCTCGAGATCGCCTGCGACCGGGTCGTGGAGGCCCTGGAGATCCTGCAGAAGGAGCCCTGGGTCCTCGAGACCTCGATCTTCGGCACCTCTCTCCACATCAGCGTCGCTGACGAAGAGGAGGGGAGGAGGCTCATCCCATCGCGGCTCGGCCGGGAGGGGATCGCCGTCCAGCGCATCGACCGGATCATGCCCTCCCTCGAGGACGTCTTCATCCACAAGATCGAGGAGCAGGCCGGGCCGGAGGAGGCGCGGCCGTGAAATCCCTGCCGCTCGGCCGCCTCCGCTCGGTCATCAAGAAGGAATTCCGCCAGATCCGGCGCGACCCCCGGTCGCTCATGTTCATGGCCTTCCTGCCGGCGTTCATGCTGATCATGTTCGGCTACGCCCTCAATTTCGACGTCAAGCACATCCCGCTCGCCGTCGTCGACCAGGACGGGAGCCGGGCCAGCCGCGACCTCGTCGACAAGTTCCGCACGACCGAGTACTTCGACCTCAAGGCCGTGCTGCCGAGAACGGCCGCGATCGACCCGCTCATGGCCCGGGAAGCGATCCGGGCCGCCCTGGTCATCCCGCCGGCGTTCGCCGACGACCTCCTGGCCGGCCGCAGCCCGGCCGTCCAGATCATCGTCGACGGGTCGAACGCCATGAGCGGCACGACGGCCGCGGGCTACGTCGGGGCCATCCTCCAGAGCTACTCCCAGCGGATCACCCTCCAGGCGCTGGCCCGCCGCGGCCTCGGTCGCGTGACCCTGCCCCTCACGACCGAGGTCCGGGTCTGGTACAACCCTGAGCTGCGGAGCGCCATGTTCCTGGTCCCCGGCCTGATGGCCTTCATCCTCATGGTCATCGTCACGGTCTCGACGGCCTTTTCGATCGTCCGGGAGAAGGAGCGGGGGACCATGGAACAGATCCGGGTCTCGTCGCTCCGCTTCCGGGAGCTCATCCTCGGCAAGGTCGTGCCCCATGTCGCGATCTCGCTCGTCTCGGCCCACCTCGTCCTCGTCCTGGGCTGGGTCCTGTTCGGCGTCGGCCTGCGAGGCAGCTATCCGCTCCTCCTTCTGGCCATGCTCCTGTTCCTGGTCGGGGCCTTGGGGCAGGGGATCCTGATCTCGGCCGTCACCCGGACCCAGCAGGTGGCCTTCCTGCTCGCCTTCCTGACCACGTTGCTCCCGACCTTCATCCTCTCGGGATTCGTCTTCCCGATCCGGAACATGCCGGCCGTCGTCCAGGCCGTCACCTATTTCGTCCCGGCCCGCTATTTCCTGGCCGCCCTGAGGGCCATCATGCTCAAGGGCGCGGGGTTCGGGGCCGTCTGGGACCAGTTCGCCCTTCTTCTGGCCTTCGCCGTCCTGTCGCTCGGGATGAGCGTGGCCCGGCTGGCCCGGGGCGAGAAGGAACGGAGACCGCGGCGGAGGGCCCGGGCATGAAGGCCATCCTCTCGATCGTCTGGAAGGAGTTCATCCAGCTCCGCCGCGACCCCCGGCTCTTCCCCGTCCTGTTCATCTCCCCGGTGCTCCAGATCCTGCTCCTCGGCTACGCGGCCAATCTCGACGTCCGCAACATCCCCTCCGTCATCTGCGACATGGACCGCTCGGCGGCCAGCCGGGTGCTCCTTGACGAATTCGTCAATTCGGGCTATTTCACGGTCCGGGCGCGGCTCGAGCGGATGTCGGAGATCGATCCCTTTCTCGACAACGGCCAGGCGTCGATGGCTTTCGTCGTTCCCAGGGGCTTCGGCGATCGATCGGCCGGGGGCAAGCCGGCCTCGATCATGATCATCGCCGACGGCGCGGAGAGCCAGACGGCCACGATCGGGGTCAACTACGCGACCATGATCGCCAACCGGTACGCGCAGCGGATCATCCTCGACCGGTTCGACCGGGTCCGCGGACCCGG
>CAYOYQ010000189.1:0-5309 GCA_964408215.1 uncultured Eubacteriales bacterium | reverse complement strand
ATGGTCCCCAGGATGCCGCCGGCGCTGGCCGGATTGCAGTCGGAGTCCTGGCCGCAACGGGCCGCGATCTCGAGCGTCCGGCCGAAATCGCCTCCGCCGTAGAGCAGCCCGATGACGATGTACGCTCCGTTGACCCGGGCGTCGATGTTGCCCGGCCGGAAGACGAAGTCCGGGCAGCCGACGTCCTCGGCCCACTTGCTCTCGACCGCGAGCCAGGCTTTCTTCCAATCGGCCGGGTCGGCGCGGTAGGCGGCCAGGACATCCCCGACGCACCGGGCGAACCCGGACTCGGCCGGCAGGACCTTCAGGGCCTCGGTGACGACCCGCTCGACGTCCGCGCTGACGAAGGCCAGGCTGTACAGGGCGGCGACATAGACGCCGCCGTACCAGCCGTCACCGGAATTCATGATGTGGCCGACCCGGTCGGCGATCTCGGCCGCGGCGTTGACCATTCCCGGGCTCATCAGCCCGGCGAAGTCGGCCTCGATCTCGAAATCGATGTCGTCGGCGTGGGGCGTGTTCATCCAGAAGCCGGACTCCGGCGGCCTCAAGCCGTTGAGGACGTTGTACCGGGCGGCCTGGTTGGCGTGCCAGAGCGGGTAGCCCGCCTCGGCGAAGGCCTTGGCGTGGCTCGCGGCCGGGGCGTCGATCCCCTCGCGGGCCATGACCTCGACGAAGGTCAGGTCCATATAGACGTCGTCGTAGAGTCCGGGCGACCGTTCGAAGAGCGTCGCGACGCGGGTCGCGTCCCAGGGGATCGGCTGATAATCGGCGATCATCGCCCCGGGGAAGCGGAACTCCGTCGGGCCGCCGAAGGTGCAGCCGATGACCTGGCCGGCCCAGCCGCCCATGATCTTGTCCCGCAATTCGGCCCGCGTGAGCTCCGTCCGGAGCCGCGGCGCCTGGGCCCTCTTCTCCCCCGCCCGGCAGGCCGCGCCGGCCAGGAGCCCCGCCGCGACGAAGGCGCCGAGCGCCGCGGACCACCCCCTCGCCCGGCGCCGCGGGCTCATCTCAGGAGCCCCATCTCCCGGATGATGTGCGTCGCCCCGGAGAACTTATCGGTCACCCAGAGGACGTAGCGGAGATCGACGCTGATCGACCGCTGCAGCTCGGGCATGACGTAATAGTCGCCGATGACGCTCTCGTAGGTCATGTCGAAGATAATGCCGATCTGCTCTCCCTTGGCGTTGAAGGTCGGCGACCCGGAGTTGCCGCCGGTGACATTGGTCGTATTGAGGAAGCAGGCCGGGACATCTCCGAGCCTGGCGTCGGCGTAGGGCCCGAAGTCCTTGGCCTGCCAGAGCTCCTTGATCCTGGCCGGGACCTTGAACGGGAAGACCCCGGTGTCCTTCTCCAGGACGCCCTTGACCGTCGTCTGGGGCTGGTACCAGACGGCGTCGCGGGGCTGGTAGCCCAGGACCGGGCCATAGGTGAATCTGATGGTGCCGTTGGCGTCGGGCGCGTAGGCGCCCCTCTTCATCTCCAGGATGGCCGCCTCGTAGGCCATCTTCAGATCGGCCCCCTCGCGGCCCAGGCCCTTGCTTTCCTCGCGCAGCGCCTTGAGCTCGGTCTCCATGGCCGAGGCGAGCTTGAGGAAGGGGTCGTCGACGGCCGCGAGCGCCGCCGGCTTGAGGCCGAAGAGCTCGAGCCGTTTCTTGGGATCGCCGAGCTCCGTCTTGGCATACCAGGAATCGACGCGGGCCGCGACGGCGTCGTCCATTCCTTCGGCCAACGCCCGAAGAGAGGCGGGCCATTTGGCGATGTCGGGATGGGCGGCCCGGAGCCGCTTGAGCGTCCACTTCATCAGCTCGCGGTCGGTGGCGAAGACGTAGCCGCGCTCGGCCAGCTGGATCGCCTGCCTGAGCCGGGGCAGATTCCGCTCCTGGTAGGCCTGTTCCCGGTCCTTGTCGGGCTTCTGGATCTCCGGAACGGCCCGGACGATGGTGTAGGCTTGGGACAGGATGGTCGAGCCGCCGAGAACCCCGTTCAGGAGCTCGGAGCGGGCGCCGAAGGCCTTCTGGCGGGCCAGGAAGGCCTCGAGCGAGGCCGGGGCCGCGCCGTACTTCTTGGCCCGGGCCGGATCGGCGGCGATCCAGTCGAGAAGTGCCTTCTCCTGGGCGGCCTTCTTGGCCACGAGGTCGTACTTGACGAAGCCCTCGAGCTTGCCCTGCCTGTTCTTCAGGCCGTTGTAAAGCCCTTTGACCAGGCTGGCGTAGCGGATCTCGACCTCCTTGTCGGCCTTGCCGGCGGCCTCATAGAACGCGATGAGGTCCTCCGTATCCTTGATCCTCGCCGCCATGCTCTCCTGGTCGGACTTGAGCTCGGCCAGAGAGTAATTGCGGTAGGTCCGGCCGGGGTAGCCCATGACGAAGGTAAAGTCGCCTTCCTTGAAGCCGTCGAGCGAGACCTTCAGCCAGACCTTGGGCTTGTAGGGCACGTTCGAGGGGCTGAAGTCGGCGGCCGCGCCGTCGGGGCCGACGTAGGCGCGAAGGAAGGAGAAGTCGCAGGTGTGACGGGGCCACATCCAGTTGTCCGTCTCGCCGCCGAAGTTGCCCAGGTCCTGGGGCGGGGCGTAGACTAGGCGGACGTCTCGGATCTGCTTGAAAGTAAAGAGGTAATAGGCGTTGCCGCTGTACATCGAGGCCAGGGTGCAGCGCAGGTCCGGCGCGCCCTTCTCGGCCGCGGCCGTGATCTCCTTCTGGGCCTTTTCGAAGGCGTCGTAACGCTCCCGCGGCGTCATCTTCGGCTTGAAATAAGAGTTGACCTTGGCCGTGACATCCTCGTAGCCGAGAAGAACGCCGACCGTGTAGCCCTGGGCCGGGATCTCCTCGCCGCGTGTCTTGGCCAAGAAGCCGTTGGTGATGTAGTCGTTCTCCTTGCTCGAGGCCCGCTGGATCGCGCCGTAGGCGACATGATGGTTGGTCAGGACCAGGCCTTCGGCGCTGACGAACTCGCCCGTGCCGCCGCCGAGGTTGACCACGGCGCTCATGAGGCCCGTGCCGTCCGTCTTGTAAAGATCGCCGGGGTCCATCTGCAGGCCCAGCGCCTTGAGGTCGAGGGCCTTCATCTGGTGCGGCATCCACATCCCGTCGTCCGCGCCGGCGACGAGCGCCAGGGCGAGGACGAGGACCAGTACGGCCAGCCTGATCTTGGTACGCATGTTCGGGCCTCCTCGGCGAGAAAGTCGAAAAGGATTATTTAGCGGACTTTCCCGGCGAAGTCAAACGGGGCCCGGGCCGCGGGTCGGGGCGGAGGCGGTGTTCTCAAAGGCCCGCCGTTCTGGTAAGATACGCTCTTTCTCGAATCCATCCGCGAGGATCATTCCATGAACGACGCGAAGTGGCACGCTCTCGAGGCGGGAGAGGCCCTCAAGGAGCTGGGCAGCGACGCCCACAAAGGCCTGTCCGCAGAGGAGGCCGCCCGCCGGCTGGCCCAATACGGCCCGAACGAGCTCAAGAAGGAGGACCGGGTCTCGCCCTGGTCCATCTTCCTCAGCCAGTTCAAGAACATCCTGATCATCATCCTTCTCGTCGCCACGGCCCTCTCGGCCGCCGTGGGCGAGATCTTCGACGCGGCCCTCATCTTCGTCATCGTCGTCTTCTGCGCCCTCCTGGGCTTCGTCCAGGAGTACCGGGCCGAACGGGCCCTCGAGGCCCTGAAAAAGATGCTCTCGCCGACGGTCCGGCTCATCCGGGGCGGGAAGGAACAGGACGTCCCGTCCAAGGACATCGTGCCCGGCGACATCCTGCTCCTCGAAGCCGGCTTCAAGGTCCCGGCTGACGCCCGGCTCATCGACTCCGCCTCGCTCAAGTGTGACGAGGCCTCGCTCACCGGCGAGTCCCTGCCCGTCTCCAAGCACGTCGGGCGGCTCCCGGCCGACGTCCGGGTGGCCGACCGGAGCAACATGATCTTCACCGGCACCGTGGTCACCTACGGCCGGGGCCGGGCCGTCGTGACCGCGACCGGCTCGGCGACCGAGTTCGGCAAGATCGCCGAGGAGGTCGCCGCGGTCGAGACGGAGAAGACGCCGCTCGAGAAGAGGACGGCCGAGATCGGCAAATGGCTGGGCATCATCTCGCTCGGGATCTGCCTCCTCATCACCGTCTTCAGCATCATCCGCGAATCGCTCGCGGGCCAGGTCGACCTGCCGTTCATCGTCACCATGGTCATGTTCGCGGTGTCGCTCGCCGTCGCCGCGGTCCCCGAGGCCCTGGCGGCCATCGTCACCGGCGCGCTGGCCATCGGCATGCACCAGATGGCCAAGGCCAACGCCCTGATCCGGAAGATGCCGGCCGTCGAGACGCTGGGCTGCACGACGGTCATCTGCTCCGACAAGACGGGCACCCTGACCAAGGGCGAGATGACCGTCCGCAAGCTCCAGGTGGGCGCCCGTCCGCTCGACGTCGGCGGGGTCGGCTACGCCCCGGAGGGCGAGATCCGGGGGATCGCGACCGACGACGCCGCGACCCGGGCGGACGTGGAGCTCCTGCTCAAAGCGGGGATGTTCTGCAACGACGCCTCGCTCGAGGAGAAGGACGGCCGCTGGGCCGTCAAGGGCGACCCGACGGAAGGGGCGCTCGTCGTCGCGGCGATGAAGTTCGGCCTCAACCCGACCGAGCTCCGCCTGGACAACCCGCGGATCGAGGAGATCCCCTTCAGCTCGGAGCGGAAGCGGATGACGACCCTCCACCGCATGGCCGGCGGCCGGACGGTGGCCTTCCTCAAGGGCGCGCCCGAGCGCGTCCTGGAGACGGCCGACCGGGTCCGGGACCGCGGCGTCACCCGGGACTTCGAGCCCGGCGAGAAGGAGCGGATCCTGCGGGCCAACGAGGCCATGGCCGGCGACGCCCTGCGCGTCCTCGGCTTCGCCGCCCGGGAGTTCGAGGGAGAGTCGGACGTCGTGGAGGAGACCGTGGAGAAGCACATGGTCTTCCTCGGCCTCGTCGGCATGATCGACCCGCCCCGGGACGAGGTCAAGGCCTCCATTCAGACCTGCCGCGACGTCCAGATCAAGCCGGTCATGATCACCGGCGACCACAAGCTCACGGCCGTCGCCGTGGCCCGGGAGATCGGCATCTACCGCGAGGGCGACGTCGCCCTGACCGGCGAGGACCTCGACGGGATGAGCGAGGACGATCTCGAGAAGATCGTCGACCGGACCACCGTCTACGCCCGCGTCTCGCCCATGGACAAGATCAAGATCGTCCGGGCCTGGAAGAAGCGGGGCGACGTCGTGGCCATGACCGGGGACGGGGTCAACGACGCCCCGGCCCTCAAGCAGGCCGACATCGGCGTGGCCATGGGCATCA
>CAYOYQ010000188.1:0-5321 GCA_964408215.1 uncultured Eubacteriales bacterium | reverse complement strand
TGACCTGGAAGGCCAAGGAGGTCGACTACCAGACGAAGTTCATCGAGCTCGCCGGCGAGATCAACACGTTCATGCCCTACTACGTCCGGCAGAAGACGATCGAGGCCCTCAACGACAGGGGCAAGACGATCAAGGGCGCCAAGGTCCTCGTCCTTGGCCTCGCCTACAAGAAGGACATCGACGACTCGCGCGAGTCGCCCTCGCTCAAGATCATCACCCTGTTCCAGGAGAAGGGGGCCAAGGTCTCCTACAACGACCCGTACGTCCCCAAGGTCGTCGGCCACCGTGAGTACCCCGGCCTCGAGCTCGACTCGGTCGCGCTGACGCCGGCGCTGCTCCGGAAGTGCGACGCGGTCGTCATCTCGACGGACCACACGGCCTACGACTACGGGATGATCGTCAAGAACGCGCCGCTCGTCGTCGACACCCGCAACGCGGTCAAGACCCGCCGCAAGAACATCGTCAAGGCCTAAGAAAAAAAGAAGGGGTCAGACCCTAAATTATTCAATTTCCGGGCCCTGGAACGAGCGGCCCGGCAGAAATTGAAGAATTTAGGGTCTGACCCCTTCTTAACAGATGCGGGGGAGGAGCTCCGAGGTCAGGGGCTCGAGGAGGCGCAGGCCGCCGGCGGCCGTGCGGAGCAGGAGCTCTCCGGGGCGCCCGACGCGGTCCTGGACCTCGCCGATGACGGCGGCCCGGCGGCCGAGAGGATGGCGCCGGACGCGGGCGAGGATCCCCGCGGCCTTCGCGGCCGGAGCCACGATGACCGCTTTCCCCTCGCAAGCCATGTAGAGCGGATCGATCCCCAGAAGCTCTGACGCGGCCCGGACCGGCCGCGACAGCGGGACCGCATCTTCTTCGATCAGAACGGGATAGGGGAGCCGCTCGACGAGCTCCGAGAGGACCGTGGCCAGCCCGCCGCGGGTGACGTCGCGCATCCAGCGCGCCCCGGCCCGCCACAAAGGCAGCAGGAAGACGAGCGGCGCGCAGTCGCTGCGCACGCTCGAGCGCAGCCCGAAATCGCCCCTCGCCAGCATCACGGCCAGGCTGTGGTCGCCGAGCGTGCCGGTCAGGATGAGCTTGTCGCCCCGCCGGACCCTTTCCAGGCGCGGCCGCGCGACCGTCCGCCCGATCCCGGCCGTATTGATGAACACCTTGTCGCCCTGGCCGCGGCGGACGACCTTGGTGTCGCCCGTGACGATCCTGACCCGGGCCCTTTTCGCCGCCGTCCTGATCGAGCCGATGACCCTGTCGAGGACCTCCGCCTCGAGGCCCTCCTCGAGGATGAGGGCTAGCGACAGAAAGCGCGGCTCGGCCCCGGCCACGACGAGATCGTTGACGGTCCCGTTGACGGCCAGCGTGCCGATGTCGCCGCCCGGGAAAAAGAGCGGATCGACGACGTAACTGTCGGTCGTCAAGGCGATCCCGCCCGGCAGGTGCGTCGCGTCCGCCAGCTCGCCGAGCAGGGGATCGCGGAAAGCCGGGACGATCTTCGCCGCCAGAAAATCCCGCATCAGGCGGCCGCCGCTCCCGAGCTCCAGGCTGATCTTGGTCATGACCGGGCCCTCCTCACGGGTCCGTACTTGAAGTGGATGAGGCAGGCCCCTTCGAACGAGACCATGCAGGGCCCGAGCGGAGAGTCGGGCCGGCACCTCTTGCTGAAAAGCGGACAGCCCGCGGGCCTGATGACGCCGCGCAGGACCTCTCCGCAGCGGCAGCCGGCCAGGTCCGAGGCGTCCGCCATCTCCGCCGTCTCCGCCGCCATCCCCCAGCGCCGCCCGGCGTCGAGCCCGGCGTATTCGGCCCGGAACCGCAGGCCGCTGCCCGGGATCTTCCCCAGGCCCCTCCAGACGGCGTCGAACGGCTCGAAGACCTCGTCCATGAGCGCCCGGGCCACGGCGTTGCCCTCGCGTCCGATGGCCCGGCCGTATTCGAGAGCGACCTCGGCCCGGCCCGCGAGCGCCTGGTCCAGGACCGACCGGACGCCGAGCAGCATGTCGCCCGGCTCGAACCCGGCGATGGCCCCGGGGATGCCGTAGTCCCTGGCGACGAACTCGTAAGGCGCCGCCCCGATCACGGCGCTGACGTGACCCGGGTAGATGAAGCCGTCGACCGCGATCTCCCCGGCGTCGAGGATGGCCCTGAGGGCCGGCGGGATGAGCCACAGGGCGGGCAAGATCGAAAAATTCCTCAGCCCCTCCGCCGCGGCCCGCTTCGCCGTATACGCGATCCCCGGGATGGTCGTCTCGAACCCCGCCCCGAAGAAAACGACCTGGCGCCCGGGCTCCCGCCGCGCCTCGTCCAACGCCTCCTCAGGCGAGTAGACGATCCGCAGCCGCGAGCCCGCCGCCGGGACCGCCGCCTGCAGCGACCCCTTCCTTGTCGGGACCCGGGTCATGTCGCCGAACGCGGCCAGCGTCAGCCCCTCGGTCCGCGTCACCGCGGCGATGGCCGCCTCGTGAACGGCGTTGGGGGTGATGCAGACCGGGCAGCCCGGGCCCGAGACCATCTCCACCCCGGCCTCGGCGAGCATCGGCGTCAGCCCGTGCTTGAACAGGGTCATCGTGTGCGTGCCGCACACTTCCATCAGGCGCGGCGTCCGCCGGAGGAGCCCGGCCTTAGCCCCGATCTCGTCGAGGAGCCTCCGGAGGACGGCCGGGTCCCTGAGCTCCTTCATCGGCGGTCGGTCGCGGCCATCTCCTTGAACAGGCGGAGGGTCTCCCGGGCCTCCCTCGCGTCGACGATCGAGATGGCGAAGCCGGCGTGGATGATGACCCAGTCGCCGGGCCGGGCCCTCGGGACCAGGCTGAAATTGGCCCGGACCTCGCTGCCCATATAGCTCGCCGTCCCCTGGCCCGACTCCTCGAGCCGGACGATCTTCGCGGGCACGGCCAGACACATGGCGGGTCTCTCTCCTGGGCCACCACTTTAGCAGAAAGGCCCGGCCCGGTCCACCTTGTGTTATAATGGGGGGCCGATGGAGAAGCACCTCGAGGAATTCTTCCCCCCCACGAGCGAGGCCGGCCGCCTCCTTCTCCAAATCGACCTCGACCGCTTGCCCCGCCACGTCGCGGTCATCATGGACGGCAACGGGCGCTGGGCGACGGCCAAGGGCCTCGCCCGGGTCGAAGGCCACCGGGCCGGCGCCGCCTCGGTCCACGAGATCGTCGAGGCCTCGGCCCGCCTGGGCATCGGCGTCCTGACCCTGTTCGCCTTCTCCAGAGAGAACTGGAAGCGGCCCGCCCCGGAGGTCGCGCGCCTCTGGCGGCTCCTCCGGGAGAAGCTCACCAAGGAGGACGGCCTCCTCGTCAAGAACGACCTGCGCCTCAGGATCATCGGCCGCCGCGAGGGCATCCCCGCGCTCGTTCTCCGGGAGATCGACCGGGTCGAAAGGCTGACCCGCGACAACACCCGGATGACTGTCGTCGTCGCCCTCAACTACGGCGGCCGGGACGAGATCGTGGAGGCGGCCCGGCGGCTCCTCCGGGACGGCCCCTCCGATCCCGCCAAGGTCGACGAGAAGGCCTTCGCCGCCCGCCTCTCGACCGCCGGCCTGCCCGATCCCGACCTGCTCATCCGCACGAGCGGCGAGCTCCGGGTCTCCAATTTCCTTCTCTGGCAGATCGCCTACGCCGAGATCGTCGTCACCCCGGTCCTCTGGCCGGATTTCCGCCGGCAGCACCTCCTCGAGGCGGTCCTCGAATACCAGAAGAGGGACCGCCGCTTCGGCGACGTCCGTTCGGCCGGCGCCCGGCCCGGCCCAAGGAGCCGATCCTCATGAACCTGCTCAGGCGCACGCTCACCGCCGCGGTCCTCCTCGGGGCCCTCTTCGTCGTCGTCCAGTACGCCCCGGACTGGGTTCTCTTCGTCTTCGGCGAGATCTTCATCGTCGCCGCCCTGCTCGAGCTCTTCGCCCTGGCCGAACGGAAGGACCTTCATCCGAGCAAGCCGGTCGGCGTCGTGCTGACGCTTCTCGTCGGCGCGCCCTTCTTCTTCCGGGCCGTGCCGCTCGAGGCGGCGATCTTCGCCGGGCTTCTCGTCGCCGGCGTCTTCTTCCTCGTTTCGGTCGATTCCCCGGAGAAGCTGGGCCGGTTCCCGGCCGCCTTCCCCCTGACCGTGTTCGGGGCCATTTATCTGGGCTTCACCCTGAACTTCCTCTACCGGATCCGGTTCGAGTTCGGCCCGTTCCCGCTCTATTTTCTGTTCGCGGTCGTGTTCCTCGGCGACACCGGGGCGTATTTCATCGGCAAGCCGTTCGGCCGCCACAAGATGACCCCGATCGCCAGCCCGAACAAGAGCTGGGAGGGGAGCGCCGGCGGCATCCTCTTCGCCCTGGGCGGGGCCGCCCTGGCCCGCTTCGTCCTCAAGCTCGACGTCCCCCTCGGGACGGCCCTGCTCACCGCCGTCGTCGTCCACGCCGCGGCCCAGGCGAGCGACCCGCTCGAGTCCCTGTTCAAGCGGGCCGTCGGGGTCAAGGACTCGTCCAACGCCCTGCCCGGCCACGGCGGCTTCCTCGACCGGATCGACAGCCTCATCCTGGCCGGTCCGCTCTTCTACTTCATCGTCAGGTACATCTGGTAGGCGGCCTCCCCCGATGACTCGCGCGCTGGCCATCCTCGGCTCGACGGGTTCCATCGGCCGGAACACGCTCGACGTCGTCGACCGGCTGGGCGGGGCCTTCCGCGTGGCCGCCCTCGCGGCCGGGTCGAACCTGGCCGTGCTGGCCCCCCAGATCGAGAAATACCGGCCGGACGTCGTCTCGGTCGGCTCCAGCCGGGACGCGGCGAAGATCCGCGCCCTGGCCCGCCGCTGCGGCGCGAAAGTCGTCTCCGGGCCCGAAGGGGCCGTCGAGGCCGCCCGGGCCGGGGGGGTCGACACCGTCGTCTCGGCCATCACCGGGATCTGCGGCTTCGCCCCGACGCTCGCGGCCGTCCGGGCCGGCCGCCGGGTGGCCCTGGCCAACAAGGAATCCATGGTCGTCGGCGGCGCCCTCCTCAAGGCCGAGGCGGCCCGCTCGGGCGCCCGGATCATCCCGGTCGACAGCGAGCACTCCGCGATCCATCAGGCCCTCGCCTGCGGCCGACCGGCCGAGGTCAGTCGGATCGTGCTCACGGCCAGCGGCGGCCCGTTTCGAACCCGCTCCCGGGAGTCGCTGGCCGATGTCACCCCGGCCGAGGCACTCCGGCACCCAACCTGGTCGATGGGCCGGAAGATCACCGTCGATTCGGCGACCATGATGAACAAGGCGCTGGAACTCGTCGAGGCCCGCTGGCTGTTCGGGCTGCCGGCCGAGACGCTCGCCGTCGTGGTGCATCCGCAGT
>CAYOYQ010000187.1:0-5324 GCA_964408215.1 uncultured Eubacteriales bacterium | reverse complement strand
TTATACCAGAAGGGTTTACTTCGTAAAGACTTCACCCTATCGGCAATTCAGGACCCGAGGCGCTTCGTTGACTAAAGGGGTCGATTCCGCTAGAATTTTGAAACCCAAGATGGCGGCGTAGCTCAGTTGGTCAGAGCATGCGGCTCATATCCGCAGTGTCGGGGGTTCAAATCCCTCCGCCGCC
This sequence comes from uncultured Eubacteriales bacterium, assembly GCA_964408215.1. Classification (GTDB taxonomy): domain Bacteria; phylum Acidobacteriota; class Aminicenantia; order Aminicenantales; family Saccharicenantaceae; genus RBG-16-66-30. Next base: position 5,140 of record CAYOYQ010000187.1, on the reverse strand, counting down.
ATTTCTCCGAGCCCCGATCCGCATGAGCTGGACGCGATGACCGCCCCCCGCAAGACCCCCGACCGCCTGTTCGAGGCCTTCCGGCGCGCGGCCGTCGGCCGGGGGCTCATCGTCCCGGGCGACCGCGTCCTCGCCGCCGTGTCCGGCGGGCCCGATTCCGTCGGCCTGGTCGCCCTGCTCCTGAAGCTTCGCGAAGAGATGCCCCTCGAGGTCCGCCTGGCCCATTTCAACCACCGGCTCCGCGGTCCGGAAGCGGACGAGGACGAGCGCTTCGTGCGCGGGCTGGCCGAGCGTTGGGTCCTGCCGCTCCGGGTCGGCTCGGCGGACGTCCGCGGCCGGGCGGCGGCGAAGAAGCTCAATCTCGAGGAGGCCGGGCGCGAGCTCCGCTACGCCTTCCTCCGCCGGGCCGCGGCGGCGGCCGGGGCGACCAAGATCGCGACCGGCCATACGATGACCGACCAGGCCGAGACCGTCCTCATGCGCCTGATGCGCGGGACCGGGATCTCCGGGCTCGGCGGCATTGCGCCGCTGGCCGCGGGCGAACCCTGTCCGATCGTCCGGCCCCTCCTCGCGATCGCCGGTCCGGACCTCCGGGCCTGGCTCGCCGCCGCAAGCCTGCCGTTCCGGATCGACGCCTCCAATGTGGACCGCCGCTTCCTCCGCAACCGGATCCGGGCCGAGCTCCTGCCCGAGCTCGAGCGCCGGTACGAGCCCCGCATCGTCGCCCACCTCGCCCGCCTGGCCGAGATCGCCCGGGAGGAGGACGAGCTTCTCGGCGGCTTTGTCGGCGAGCTGGCCGACGAGTTCATCATCCGGCGCGGCCGCGAGATCTCCCTCGACATGAGGACCTTGTCGCTTCTCCTGCCGGCCCTGGCCCGCCGGGTCGGCCGGGAGTTCCTGCGCCAGGTCCTGGGCGACCTCCGCGACGTCTCCTTCGAGGACGTGGCCTCTCTCTGCGCCCTCGGCGACGGAAAAGAGCTTGTGCTTCGCAAGGGGATCGTCCTGCGGCGCGAGGCCGGTCGGATCGGGCTCGAAAAGCGCGCTCCGAACGCGCGCCCCTACCGGATCCCCTGGGACGGGCGGGGGACCGTACCCGTCCCCGCGGCGGACCTTTGGCTCTCCGGTGCGCGCCGCAGGGCGGGCGGTCGCGTCCCTCGTCCGGCCGGGGGCGACGCGGCCGGGGCCGTCCTCGACGCGGACAAGCTCTCTTTCCCCCTCCTCATCCGGACGCGGCGGCCCGGCGATCTCTATCGTCCCCTCGGCGCGCCGGGACGGAAGAAGCTCAAGGAGATCCTCCGGGCCAAGGGCATTCCTCGTGAGCGCCGGGATTGCCTGCCGGTCCTCGTCTCCCGCGGCGAGATCGCCTGGGTGCCGGGGTTGCCGGTCGCGGAACGGTTCAAGGTCCGGGCGACGACGGCGACGGTCCTTTCGATCCGGGTCAAGCCGCTCCGGTCCTGACGGCGGGCCGTCACCCGAGGCGCGAGCTCAGGTAGGCCTTGTAGATCGCGACGATCCGGTCCCCCCACACCATGGCCACGAAAGCCGCCGGCGCGAGGAACGTCCCGAAGGGCAGCGCGAACTGGGCGTCCTTGCCCTTGCGGGCCATGACGTAGAGACCGACCAGCGCGCCGACGAACGATCCCAGGATGAGGACGAGCAGCGTCCGCCAGGGGCCGAGATAGGCCCCGACCATGAGCATCATCATCACGTCGCCCATGCCCAGGCCTTCCTTCTTCCGGACGAGGAAATACGCCGCGTAGACGAGGAGGAGGAAGCCGGCCCCGCCGACGGCCCCGAGGAGGGCGCTACGGAAGGCCGGCCCGCCGCGGAAGAAGGCGTAAACGAGGGCGAGAACGAGGCCGGGCAGGGTGATGGCGTCGGGCAGGATCTGGTGGTGGTAGTCGATGAAGCCGAGCGCGACGAGGGCGCAGGTGAAGACCGCCCCGGCGATGAAGTCGAGGCCGAAAGCCCGGCCGACGTTGAGGTGAACAAGGACGAGGCCGGCCGCGGTCAGGGCCTCCACCGCGGGGTACTCGGGCGAGATCCTCATGCCGCACGACCGGCACCGGCCCCTCAGGACAAGATAGGACAGGACGGGGATGTTGTCATAGGGCCTGATCCGCGCGCCGCAGCCCGGGCAGGATGAGGGCGGCCGCGAGAGGCTCTGGCCCAGCGGCAGGCGGTGGATGACGACGTTGAGGAAGCTGCCGAAGGCCAGCCCGAAGAGCGCGACGAAGACGATCGTTAGCGTCGCCATGGGCTGATCGCCGTTCTCACCGATCCCGTCGCCGGATCGTAGACGTAGTCCCGGCCGTCGAGGTCCTTCGGGACCTCGCGGAGCAGGCCGGCCCGGACGAGCGTCGCCAGGTCGGCCGGCAGCCGCCCGAACCGCTTCCGGTACTCGGCCGCGGCCCTTTCGAGGGCGGCCCCGTCGATGGCCGCCTTGACCTGGTAGAGATGGTTCGAAGCGATTCTCTTCGTCCGCTCGTCCGGGGCCCGCTTGAAGATGTCGAGCCACGTCTCCCAGGACGTCTGCAGGTCGCCCTTCTTGTAGATCGCGTTGGCCCGGAGCCGCTCGACGAAGGGCGGGGCGCCGGGGATCCTCATGCACTGCTCGAAATACGTCTCGGCCAGGGCGTAGTCCTTGAGGTTCATCAGGGCCACGTGGCCGGCGTCGAAGGAATAGATCCACTGGTCGGGGTTGTTGGCCGTGCCCCGGTCGAGGATGCTGAACGCGGCGGCGATCAGGTTCCGGGCCACCTCCGGCCGCTGGGCCTGGTTCTCCTGGGCCCCCTGGACGGCGATCATGGCCCCGACCTCGTAGGGGTCCTGGTAGCGGGGGTCGAGCTCGTTGATGATGGCATAGACGTGGTCGAGGTGGTCGAAGCGGTCGTCGATCGTCGGCGTGCTGTAGTACTGGATGGACCAGAGATAGACGGCATCGGCGGCCAGGGCCCGGTAGCCGAAGGTGGCGAACTTCAGGAACTTGCCCGAGGGGACGTAGATGATCGACGAGCCCGGGACCTTTTTGCGGACGATCCGGTCGAGGGAGAGCTTGAGCGCCGCGAGCCCGGCCGCCGAGAGAAGGAGGAGCCCCGCGAGAACGAGCGTCCCCGCGGCCTTCTTCGGGAACTGCGCGGAAACCATCGTCCTGCCGCCTCGGGCCCGCCCGTCAGACGAAATCCCGCCGCCGGAAGATGAGGACGGCCAGGGCCAGGATGAAGGCCGTGTAGCAGAGGCCGTAGAGAAGCGACGAGACGTAGATCCCCGGCGGGATGGGCAGGCCGTGCACGACCTCCGTCTTGAAATTGAAGTTCTCGAGGTCCGGAAGGACGGTCGCGAGGACGCGGACGAGGGTCCGGCCCAGGCCCGGGGTCATCTTCTGGACGACGAGGTCCAGGCCCCAGGACAGGTGGCCGATGAGAGTGAAACCCAGGGCGAAGAGCGAGCTCAGGATGGGCGTCGAGAACGACGAGAACAGGACGGCCACGGCCGTGATGAGGACGAGCTCGACGAAGAGGTAGGCGACGGCGACGAGGAGCGCGCCCTCGATCTTGAGCGTGTGGACGTAGACGAGGACCAGGAAGATCGCCGCCATGGCCGCGGTCATGACGAAGAGCGTCAGGACGAGGCCGAGGAACTTGCCCAGGATGAACTCGGCCCGGTGGAGGGGCTTGGCCAGCAGCGTGAAGATCGTCTTCTTGTCGATCTCCTTGTAGACGAGGCCCGTGCCGATGAGGATGGCCATGAGGACGCCGAAGACCGAGATCGAGGCCAGGCCGACGTCCTTGATGATCTTCGTCCGGTCGCCGACGGTGAGGAGGGCCAGGACGCGCGAGGCGACGATGCCGAGGGCGGCGAAGAAGAAGAGCAGGTAGAGGACGCGGTCGCGCTTGGCTTCCTTGAACGTGATCCCGGCGATGGCCCCGATCTTCATGTTCGTGTCACCGTTTCGACGAAGATGTCCTCGAGCGTCTCGGTCCGGGGGCTGAGCGAGAGCAGGCGGCCCCGGTTCGAGCGGACGAGGTCGAGGACGCCGTCGACCTGGGACTCGTCGTAGAGGCGGAGCAGGACCCGGTCGCCCTGGACCGAGACGCTCTCGCCGAGCCCGGCGAAGGCGCCCGGCGCGACCCCGGCGACGACGGCCTCGGTGAACAGGACGCGCTCCGAGACGAGGTCGCGGAGGGCCCCTGCCCTGACGATCCGGCCGCCGACGATGATGGCCACGCGGTCGCAGATCATCTCGATGTCCTGGAGGATGTGCGAGGTGAAGAAGACGGTCTTGCCCTCGTCCTTGAACCGGACGATGATGTCGCGGATCTCCTTGCGGCCAAGCGGGTCCATGCCGCCGAGGGGCTCGTCGAGGATGACCAGCTTCGGGTCGTTGATGAGGGCCTGGGCCAGGCCGGCGCGCTGGAGCATGCCCCGGGAATACTTGCGCAGCGGCAGGTCGGCGGCCCGCTCCAGGCCGACGAGGGCCAGGAGCCGGGCGATGCGGGCGGCCTTCTCGTCGCGGTCCAGGCCGAAGAGGTCCCCGGTGAACGACAGGAACTCGCGGGCCGTGAGGTAGTCGTAGAAGTAGGGGTTCTCCGGCAGGAAACCGAGCGCCGCGCGGGCACGGGGCGAGCGGTAGGAGCGCCCGAGGATCTCGATCGTCCCCGCGTCCGGATGGATGAGGCCGAGGAGGCACTTGATCGTCGTCGTCTTGCCGGCCCCGTTGGGCCCGAGGTAGCCGAAGATCTCGCCCTCGCGGACGGCGAAGGTGATGCCCCGGAGGATCTTGTGCGTCTTGGGGATGAAGCCGAGACGGAAATCCTTACGGAGGTCCTGGATCCGGAGCGCGTCGGCCATTGCTACCTATTTTAAGGAAGGGCCCCGCAAAGTCAACGGGGGGTGAGAGAAGGGCCGGTTTCTCATCGCGGGATTCACCGCGGCGGGTGATTGACCCGGCCGGGACGCCATGAGATCCTGCCCGCGGTCGCAGCCTTCAAGGCGCGACGGCCTCGAAAGAGGCGGTGCCAAGGTTGTGAAAAGGGAGAGGGAGGATCTCTCTCCCCCGCTTTTTTTCCGGCCCCTTTTCGGCCATCTCCCCAATCCGCGGTGTCGCCGCGGTTTTTCGGCGATGATGTTCCCCTAGCCC
>CAYOYQ010000186.1:0-5373 GCA_964408215.1 uncultured Eubacteriales bacterium | reverse complement strand
GGGCCGCCTCGAGCTCGCTCCGGCCCTCGGCCGGCAGGCCGCCGACGCCGTCCATGACGAGGATGACGATCTTCGAATCCGTCTGCTGGCTCAGCTCGCGGGCCAGATCTTCCCACTCCATGGTCATGCCTCCCGCGCGGTATTCTAGCACAAATTGAAACATCCCCGGCGCTCTGATAAAATCCCTCCATGCAGAAAGTCCTCATCCTCGATTTCGGGTCGCAGTACACCCAGCTCATCGCCCGGAAGATCCGCGAGCTCGGCGTGTACTCCGAGATCCTGCCCTTCTCGACGCCGCTCGCCGCGATCGAGCGCGAGAAGCCCGCGGCCCTGGTCCTCTCCGGCGGGCCGCAGAGCGTCTACGGCAAGGGCGCGCCCCACCCGGACAAGGGCGTCTTCGGGCTCGGCGTCCCGATCCTGGGCATCTGCTACGGCGTCCAGCTCATGGCCCACTTCCTCGGCGGCGAGGTCATCCCCTCGAAGGAGCGGGAATACGGCTTCGCGGCCCTGCGCGTCCTCGACGCCTCGGGCCTCCTGGCCAAGGTCAAGGACAAGGAGCAGGTCTGGATGAGCCACGGCGACCGGCTCGAGAGCGTCCCGCCCGGCTTCCGGCTGACCGGGAGCACGGCCAACACCCGGGCCGCCGTCATCGAGGACCGCGAACGCAAGTTCTTCGGGGTCCAGTTCCACCCCGAGGTCATCCACACCAAGGAGGGCCTCAAGGTCCTGGGGAACTTCCTCTTCCTCCAGGCCGGCCTCAAGCCCGACTGGACGATCTCGTCGTTCATCGCCCGCAAGGTCAAGGAGATCCGGGCCACGGTCGGCCAGGGCCGGGTCATCTGCGGCCTCTCGGGCGGCGTCGACTCGCTGGTCACGTCGCTCATCATCCACAAGGCCATCGGCCGCCGGCTGACCTGCATCTTCATCGACAACGGCCTCCTGCGCAAGGGCCAGCACGAGGCGCTCATGGAGGCCTTCCGCCACAACTTCGCCCTCAAGGTCGTCGGCATCGACGCCTCGGACCTGTTCCTGGAGAAGCTCCGCGGCGTCGTCTCGCCGGAGCGGAAGCGCAAGACCATCGGCCGCCTGTTCATCCATCTTTTCGAGCGCGAGGCCATGCGCCTCGGCGGGGCGGCCTTTCTGGCCCAGGGGACGATCTATCCCGACGTCATCGAGTCCAACCCCGTCAAGGGTCCGTCGTCGGTCATCAAGTCGCACCACAACGTCGGCGGGCTGCCCAAGGGCCTGAAGTTCAAGCTCGTCGAGCCGCTCCGGGAGCTGTTCAAGGACGAGGTCCGGGCCCTGGCCCTCGAGCTCGGCGTCGACCAGGACTTCATCCACCAGCACCCCTTTCCCGGGCCGGGCCTGGCCGTCCGCCTCATCGGCGAAGTCAACCGGGAGAGCCTGGAGATCCTCCGGGCGGCCGACGACATCGTCCTTCAAGAGGTCCATAAGGCCGGGATCTATAGAAAGCTTTGGCAGGCCTTCGCCGTGCTGCTGCCCGTCCGCTCGGTCGGCGTCATGGGCGATCAGCGGACCTACCACAGGGTCGTCGTCGTCCGGCTCGTCCAGAGCTCGGACGGCATGACGGCCAATTGGTATCCCGCGCCGGCCCGGCTCCTGGCCCGCATCTCGACCCGCATCGTCAACGAGGTCCGAGGCGTCAACCGGGTCGTTTACGACGTGACGACCAAGCCGCCCGGGACGATCGAGTGGGAATAGGCCCGGCCCGACCCGGGAAAGACACGAGCCCATGGCGACGACCTTCGTTCACCTTCACAACCATACTGAGTATTCCATCCTCGACGGCTGCCTGAAGGTCGGCGACCTCGTTTCGGCGGCCTACGCGGCCAACATGCCGGCCGTGGCCATGACCGACCACGGCAACGTCTTCGGCGCGGTCCAGTTCTTCAAGGCGGCCAAGGCCAAAGGGATCAAGCCCATCCTCGGCTGCGAGGTCTACGTCGCCCCCCAGAGCCGCTTCGACAAGAAGCCCGGCGCGGCCGACGATATCCACCACTTCCACCTCATCCTCCTGGTCAAGGACGAGACCGGCTACCGGAACCTCTGCCGGCTCGTCACCCAGAGCTACCTCGAGGGTTTCTACTATCGCCCCCGGATCGACAAGGAGCTTCTGGCCGGCCACGCGGCCGGTCTCATCGGCCTTTCGGCCTGCCTCAAGGGCGAGGTCGCGGTCTGGCTCGGCCGGGGCCTGCCCGAGAAGGCCGAAGAAGCGGCCCGCGAGTACGCCGCCATGTTCGGGCCCGGCGACTTCTACATCGAGCTCATGGACCACGGCCTCCCGGCCCAGAAAGCCGTCAATCCCCAGCTCGTCGCGGTCGCCCGCAAGCTCGACCTGCCCCTCGCCGCCACGAACGACATCCACTTCGCCCGGCGCGAGGACGCCGAGAGCCAGGACGTCCTCGTCTGCATCCAGACCAACCGCAAGATCTCCGACCCCGACCGGATGAAGTTCTCGACCGACCAGTTCTACTTCAAGGCGTCGGCGGAGATGACCGAGCTCTTCAAAGACACGCCGGACGCGATCGAGAACACCGGCAAGATCGCCGCCCGCTGCACCTTCGACTTCCCGAGCAAGGTCTATCACCTGCCCGTCTTCGGCCCGCCCGACGGCAAGTCCCTGAGCGACTACTTCGAGGAGATGGCCTGGCAGGGCTTCCGCGACCGCTGGGCCCGGCTCGAGCGGCGCGTCGCGGACGGGACGCCGGCCCACACCCTCGCCGACTACGAAAAGCGCCTCGAGCGCGAGATCAAGCTCATCAAGGAGATGCGCTTCGAGGGCTACTTCCTCATCGTCTGGGACCTGCTGCGCGCCGCCCGCGAGAAGGGCATCCCCGTCGGGCCGGGGCGGGGCTCGGCCGCCGGGAGCTTGCTCGCCTACTCGCTCCAGATCACCGAGATCGACCCCCTCGAATACGACCTCCTTTTCGAGCGCTTCCTCAACCCCGAGCGCATCAGCCTGCCCGACATCGACATGGACTTCTGCGGCCGCCGCCGCCAGGAGATGATCGAGTACGTCACCCGCAAGTACGGCCAGGAGAACGTCTGCCAGATCATCACCTTCGGCACCATGGCCGCCCGGGGGGCCATCCGCGACGTTGGCCGCGTCCTCGAGGTGCCCCTGCCGGAAGTCGACCGGATCGCCAAGATGATCCCCTTCGCCGTCGACGCGACGATCGCCGACGCCCTCAAGAGCGTCCCCGAGCTCCGGGCCTTGCGCGATCGCAACTCCAAGATCGCCCAGCTGCTGGCCATCGCCCAGAAGATCGAGGGCCAGGTCCGCCACCCCTCCATCCACGCCGCGGGCATCGTCATCACGCCCAAGCCGCTGGTCGAGTTCATGCCGCTCTACCAGTCGGTCAAGGGCGAGGTCACGACCCAGTTCCCCATGGGCGACGTCGAAGCGCTGGGCCTGCTCAAGATGGACCTCCTCGGACTGCGCAACCTGACCGTCATCGACGACGCCCTCGAGCTCATCCGCAAGGAGACGGCCCTCGTCATCGACATCAACCGGCTGCCGCTCGACGACGCGGCGACCTTCGATGTCTTCAAGGCCGGCAACACCGACGGCGTCTTCCAGTTCGAGAGCCCGGGCATGAAGGACCTCCTGCGCCGCTTCCGTCCGGAGGAGTTCCGGGACCTCATCGCCCTCAACGCCCTCTACCGCCCGGGGCCGCTCAAGAGCGGCATGACCGACGAGTCCATCCACCGCCGCAACCATCCCGAGCGGATCGCCTACGAGCTCCCCGAGCTCGAGCCCATCCTCAAGGAGACCCGGGGCATCATCGTCTACCAGGAACAGGTCATGCGCATCGCCACCGATCTCGCCGGCTTCACGCTGGCCGGGGCCGACCTGCTGCGCAAGGCCATGGGCAAGAAAGACAAGGAGACGATGAAGGCCCAGAAGCAGAAGTTCGTCCAGGGGGCCAAGAAGAAGGGCATCGCCTCGGCCAAGGCCGACAAGATCTTCGAGCAGATCAAGGAGTTCGCCGAGTACGGCTTCAACAAGTCCCACAGCGCCGCCTACGCCTTCCTGGCCTACCAGACGGCCTATCTCAAGGCCCATTACCCGGTCCATTTCCTGGCCGCCCTGCTCACCTCCGAGGCCGAGCGGGGGGCGACGCCGCAGGTCGTCAAGTACATCGGCGAGTGCCATGAGATGGGCATCCAGGTCCTCCCCCCGGACATCAACAAGAGCGAGTTCCGCTTCACGGTCGAGTCGGGGAACATCCGTTTCGGCCTGGCCGCGGTCAAGGGCATCGGCCAGGCGGCCGTCGAGGAGCTCGTGGCCGCCCGGAAGAAGGCCGGCGGATTCGACTCCCCCTTCGACCTCTTCCGCGAGCACGACACCAAGGTCCTCAACCGCAAGGCCGTCGAGAGCCTGATCAAGGCCGGGGCCTTCGACTCCCTGGGCTGGAAGCGGTCCCAGTGCTATCACATGATCGACCGGATGATCGACTTCGGCCACGAGGTCCAGAAGGCCCAGGCCGCCCGCCAGACCTCGCTCTTCGGGTCGGGGACGGTCGAGCCGCCGCCCCTGCCGCCGGAGGTCCGGGACATGCGCGAGTGGGACGAGTCGCACGTCCTGTCTTACGAAATGGACGCGCTCGGCCTCTACGTCACGGGGCACCCCCTGGCCCAGCATAAGGACCGGGTCCGCAAGCTCGTCTCCCACCTCGTCCAGGAGCTCGATCCCGAACGGGACTTCGATAAGGACGTCCGCCTGGCCGGGATCATCGGGTCGCTCAAGCCTCTCAAGACCAAGAAGGACGAGCGCATGGCCGCCTTCGTCCTCGAGGACCTGACCGGGAAGATCGACGTCGTCGCCTTCCCCGAGAGCTTCGCCAAGTCGGGATCATATCTCCGGGAGGGCCAGCTCGTCTGGATCAAGGGCAAGTTCATGGGCGAGGAAGACAACCGCCGGGTCAGCCTGACCCAGGCCCTGCCGCTCGTCGAGGCCTTCGAGAAGATGGCGAAAAGAGTCGTCGTCCGCATCTTCCTGCCCGGGCTCGAGGAGGCCACCTTGGCCGAGCTCAAGACGATCCTCGACGGCTACGAAGGCAAGTGCCCGGTCGTCTTCGAGCTCGAGACGCCGCGATCGTACCGGGTCGTGGCCCAGAGCACCGAGGTGCAGAAGGTCGCGCCCTCGGAGGACCTGCTCAAGAAGATCGAGGCCCTGCTCGGAGAGAATTCCGTCTCGGTCGAGTACTAATTGTCGAGGAAACCCCTTTCGGCTTTGCTCCGGATATCCCCCTAGCCCCCCGGGCCCCCGTGAACCAGTCCCGGCGGTTCCCCCGCTTCGCGGGTCCCCCTCCGCTACGGGGATCTTCGAGGCGAATTCCCTCGCGACCT
>CAYOYQ010000185.1:0-5431 GCA_964408215.1 uncultured Eubacteriales bacterium | reverse complement strand
GGAAGCCGGACGCGGGCGCCCGACCCGATCAGCCGGAGGAACGGCGCACGAGAGCCCTGGCCGCGTCGCGGATCCGCCCGGCGTTGGGCAGCACCGCGTCCTCGAGCCGGCGGGAATAGGGGATCGTGGACCCGGTACAAACGCGTCCGAAAGCGAACGCCAGCCCCTCTTCGAGGGACAGGGCCGCCAACTCGCCGGACAGGCCGAACGCCTCATAATCCTCGTCGACCGCCAGCAGGCGGCCCGTCTTGGAGACCGATCCCCGGATCGCCGCCCGGTCGAGCGGGGAAACGGTCCGGAGGTCCAGGACCTCCGCCGAGATCCCCTCCCCTTCGAGGGCCTCGGACGCCTCCATGGCGCGATGCACGCCCACGCCGACACTGACGATGGTCACGTCGCGGCCGCGGCGTCGCACGGCCGCCTGCCCGATCGGAAGAGGCTCCCATCGCCCCGGGACCGGACCGTTCGCCCCGGCCTCGGGGATGTCGTAGCGCACCGTAGTCCGCCCGCCGGATCCGAGGAAATCGAGCATCGGACCGGAAAGCAGCTTGGGTTCGAGGAAGACGACGGGACCATCCTGCCGCAAAGCCGCCAGCAGCAGGCCGCCGGCGTCGGCCGGTGTCGACGGCACGACGACGGCGAGGCCCGGGATATGGGCCAGCCAACCCCATAAGGATTGCTCGTGCTGGCCGCCGTCACCGTAGCCCCCGCCGCACGGAGCACGGACGACGAGCGGGGCCGTCCAGGTCCCGCCGGAGAAAGCCGCCACCTTGGCCGCATGGTTGAGCAGGGCGTCCATGGCGACGGCCGCGAAATCGACCATGTAGAGCTCGACGACGGGCCGCAGGCCGGCCATGGCCGCGGCCGCGCCGGCCCCGAGGAACGCGCTTTCGCTGATCGGCGCGCCGAAGACGCGCCTGGCCCCGAAACGCACCGCCAGGTCCCGGCGGAGCAGGGGGACGTCCTCGCCGAAGACCACGACGCGCGGGTCATCGGCCATGGCCTGGGCCAGGGCGTCGTCGACCGCTTCGAAGAACTTCAGGGTCCTCAACCCGGGACCTCCTCGAGCGCGGCGGCCAGGACCTCGGCGGTGTCCCGGGCGAGCTTCGCCTCGAGCTCGTTCAGTCGCGCCGCCTCGTCGGCAAGCGCCTTCCGGGCCCGGGCGACCGGGTCATTGGCCGGGTCGCGGCGCGGGTCGCGCAGCGTGGCCAGGACCGCGGCCGCGATCTCCTTCAAGGCCGCCAAACGGTCCCCGGCCCGGGCCCCGCCGGCCGTGAGGAGAGACCGGGCGAGAGGCAAGGCGATCGCGGGCATCTCCTTGAGCGGATCCCGGACCGCGCGGAGGAGCTGAAAGCCGAGGAAATGGCCTTCGAGATGCACGGCGCGAAAGCGCAGAAATGTCGGCCCGCCGCCGGAGCGGGCGCGCCGGATGGCGGGCTCGGCGGCCTCCCAGACCGCGGCCGCGTCGAGTCCATCCGCGGCGACGGCGGGAAGGCCCAGCGCGCGGGCCCGGTCATCGAGCCTCCCGCCGGTCATCGTCTCCGAGCGGGCCGTGATCGACCAACCGTCATCCTTGCAGACGAAGAGCGCCGGCAGCCCCCAGACCGCGGCCAGGTTCAAGGACTCCAGGAGCATGCCCTGGTTCATGGACCCTTCCCCGAAGAAGGCCACCGCGACCGAGCCCGGCCGCAGGAGCTTGGCGGCCAGGGCGAAACCGGCGGCGGCGGGACCCGACGCCCCGACGATCCCCGAGGAGGCCGCCAGGTGGTCCCGCGAGAACAGGTGCATGTGCCCGCCCCGGCCCCGGCACAGTCCGTCCGAACGGCCCAGGAGCTCGCGGATGATCGCGACGGGGTCGACGCCGCGCATCACGAGCGGGGGCGTTCCGCGATGGTCCAAGGCCATCGCGTCGCCGTCCCGGAGCTGCGAAACGACGCCCGCGGAGACGGCCTCCTCGCCGGTGCCGAGGTGCATTTCCCCCGAGATCAGGCCCTCGCGCCAGAGGCCGGCCACGGCCTCTTCGATGAGCCGGCTCCGGAGCATCAGCTCATAAAGGGCCCAAAGATCGGCTGGCATGCGACTTTCCGCTACCGGTCCAAGGCCGGGAAGGGGAATTCCTTCGACGGGCGATGCTCGCGGGCCATGACCCGCCGGAGAGCGGCGGCGACTTCGGGGTTCGCGGCGGCGACGTCGGCCGTCTCGCCGGGGTCGCGCGAGAGGTCGTAGAGCTCGAGCGGGGCGCGGGGGTCCTTGATAAGGTCGCGGCGGACGCCTTTCCAGGCCCCGATTCGGGCCATCTGCTGGCCGCCGTAGCCGGGGAACTCCATATAGAGCGGCCGGTCGGGGGCGGGGGCCGAGGCGGCCCGTCCCTCGAGGACGGCGAGACGGCTTCGGCCGTCGGCGTCCGGCGGCACGCGGCGGCCGGCGCCGGCCGCGTCGAGCAGGGTCGGGAGGAGGTCTTGGAAGCTCACGACCTCGTCGCTCACGCGGCCGGCCGGGACGAGGCCGGGGCGGCGGGCGATGAGCGGCACGCGGACGCCGCCCTCGTAGACGGAGCCCTTCTCGGCCCGGAAGCCGTCCGCGCCGCGGAAGAAGTCCGCGTCATAGCCGCCGACGCCGAAGGTCGGTCCGTTGTCGCTGGCGAAGAGGACGAGCGTGTCCCGGTCGAGCCCGAGCTTGGCGACCAGGGCCATGACGCGGCCGACGCCGCGGTCGAACCGGGTGACCATGGCCGCGTAGGCCGCGCGCGGCTTCGCCTGGGGTTGATATCCGTTGCTTCCGTCGTAAGGCGTCTCGGGCCAGGTCCCGGCGTACTCGGCCAGGGAATCGTCCGGGACCTGCAGGGCCAGGTGCGGGACGGTCGTGGCGAAGAAGAGGAAGAAGGGTCGGCCGCGGTTGGCGGTGATGAAATCGAGGGCCTCCGACTCGAAGAGGTCCGGCGCGTATTGGCGGCCCGTCGGCCCGCCGTCGTTCCCCTCGAGACGGACGCGCTCGCGGTCGCGCCAGAGCTCGGGCGGATAGTGGTTGTGGGCCTTGCGCTGGCAATTGAAGCCGAAGAAATGGTCGAAGCCCTGGGCCAGCGGTTCGCCCGGCGAGCCCGGATAGCCGAGGCCCCATTTGCCGACGAGGCCGGTCGCGTAGCCCTCGGCCTGGAGCAGCCGCGGCAGGGTCGGCGTTCCCGCGGGCAAGGGTTCCTGCCCCTCGGGCTGGATCTCGCGGTTGTCGCGGACGTGGGCGTGCCCTGTGTGGAGGCCGGTCAGGAGGACGCAGCGCGACGGGGCGCAGACGGGGCTCCCCGAATAGGCCTGGGTGAAGCGCGTGCCCTCCGCGGCCAGCCGGTCGATGTGGGGCGTCCGGATCCGCGTCTCGCCGGTACACCCGAGCTGGGAGCAGCCGAGATCGTCGGCCAGGATCAGGATGATATTGGGCTTCCGGCGCCCGGCGCACGCGAACGGCCCCCCGGCCAGCGCCAGCGCCGCGACCCCCGCCCCGGAGGCCGCCGCGGCCTTCAGGAACTCGCGCCGCAAGATGGGGTCAAGCCTCCCCTTTACCCGCTTTTGGGTAAAAGGCAGGTTTGACCCCATCTGATCTCTTAACGGACGCGCGTGCCGATGTCATGGCCCATGACGGCCTTGAGGATGTTCCCGCCCTTGCCCAGGGCGAAGACCAGGATGGGCATCTTGTTGTCGGCGCAGAGCGAGATGGCCGTGACGTCCATGACCTTGAGGTTCTTCTTCAGGACGTCGATGTAGCGGATGGTCTTGTACCTCTTGGCCGACTTGTCCTTGACCGGGTCGGACGAGTAGACCCCGTCGACCTTGGTCGCCTTGAAGATGATCTCGGCCCCGATCTCGAGGGCCCGCTGGGCCGCGGCCGTGTCGGTCGTGAAGTACGGGCAGCCGATGCCGGCCGAGAAAATGATGATCCGCCCCTTCTCCATGTGGCGGATGACCCGCCGGCGGATGAACGGCTCGGCCACGGACTTGATCTCGATCGCCGAGACGTGCCGGGTGTCGGCCCCGGCCTTGTCGAGCGCCGCCTGGAGGGCGATGCCGTTGATGACGGTGGCCAGCATGCCCATCTGATCGGCCGAGCCCTGGTCGATACCGTCCTTGATGCCCTTGGCGCCGCGGAAGAGGTTGCCGCCGCCGATCATGACGGCGATGTCGACCCCCAGGTCGTGGGCCATCTTGATCTCGCGGGCGACCGCCAGGGCCCGGGTGAAATCGATGCCGTGGGCGACGTCGCCGAGGAAGGACTCCCCCGAGATCTTGAGCAGGATGCGCGTGTAGGCCGGCTTGGGCATGATCGCCTCCGGCCGTATTCTATACCGGGTGGCGCCGGGACTTCAATCCTGGCCGATCTCGAAGCGGGCGAACCGTCCGATCTTGATGTTCTCGCCCATCTTCTGGACGAGCTTGGTCACCAGGTCGCGGACCTTGACCTTGTCGTCGCGGATGTAGGGCTGGTCGAGGAGGCAGACCTCCTCGAAGAACTTGCCCAGCTTGCCCTGGACGATCTTCTCCAGGATCTCGGGGGGCTTCTTCATGTCGCCGAGCTGGGCCTTGATGATCTCCTTCTCCTTGGCCACGAGGTCCTCGGGGACGTCGGTCGAGGCGATCCACTTGGGCTTGGCCGCGGCGACCTGCATAGCCAGCTCCTTGACCAGGTCCTGGAACTCGCAGTTCCGGGCCACGAAGTCGGACTCGCAGTTGAGCTCGACGAGCACGCCGATCCGGCCGTTCATATGGATGTAGGACCCGACGATCCCCTCCTTGGCGGCCCGGCTGGACTTGGCCTCGGCCCGGGCGTAGCCCTTCTTGCGCAGGATCTCGACGGCCTTGTCCATGTTGCAGTCGCACTCGGCCAGGGCGGCCTTGCACTCCATCATGCCGATGCCCGTGCGCTCGCGCAGCTCTTTGACCTTTTCCGCTGTGATTTCCATGATCGTCCTCTTGCCCGCGTCCGGCCGCTCAGCTCTCCTTGGGCAGGCCGTCCCCGGGCGTCTCGCCGCCCTCGGCCTCGGCCGGCGCTTCCTCGCCCGCCTTCTCCTCGAGGAGCTCCTTGCTGATGCGGTTCTTCTTGCCTTCGATGATCGACTCGGCCGCCTTCGAAGCGAACAGCTCGATGGCCCGGACCGCGTCGTCGTTGCCGGGGATGGGATAAGTGATGACCTCGGGGTCGCCGTTCGTGTCGACCACGGCCACGATGGGGATGCCCATCTTGTGGGCCTCGGCGATGGCGATCGTCTCCTTCGAGGAGTCGATGATGAAGATGGCCCCGGGCAGCCCGCCCATGGCCTTCAGGCCGCCCAGGTTCTTCTGGAGCTTGCGGTAGACCTTCTCGAGCTTGGACTGCTCCTTCTTGGACAGCAGCTCCCAGCGGCCGTCCTCCTTCATCTCCTCGAGCTCCTTGAGCTTGTCGACGCTCG